>CASEVW010000117.1 GCA_949291395.1 uncultured Oscillospiraceae bacterium
AGGCGGGCTGGGGCTGGGGTGCAGGCACCCGGCCGCCGGGCACGTTGGCCTTGATGATGGCGGCCACCTTTTCCGGGCTGCCCAGCTCGGCGATCAGGTCCTGCTCCCCTTCGGGGCCGGCCTCGTCAAAACATTCTTCGTAGTAGCGCAGCGCTTCCTGCCGCTCTTCCTCGGTCATATCCGCCAAAAGCAGATGCAGCCGCCGCAAAAATTCCTGTTTTGTCATTCCTCATCGTCCCTTTCCAGCAGCATCGAATCGATCTGTTTTTTGTATTCCACCCATTCCTGCCGGTAGCGCTCCAGCGCCTGGGCCCCCGCCGGGGTCAGGCAGTAATAGCGCCGGTTGCGCCCGGCGAACTCCTGGTCGTAGGTATCCAGGCAGCCTTCCTTTTGCAGGCGGCGCAGCACCGGATAAAGGGTGCTCTCGCTCACCAGCATGATCTTGCGCACGTCCTGGGTGATGCGGTACCCGTAGGTGGGCTCTTTTGCCACCGTGCTGAGCACCAGCGCATCCATCAGCGCAGCCCCCGTGTTGAACGCCACAGCGGCACCTCCTCCCTTATTTCTGATAATATTATATTCCGTATAATATAAAGAGTCAATATAATATTGCAAATTTTTCAAAAAAGGCAAAAAAAGCAGGCGCTCCCGGTGATCTTTCACCGGAGCGCCTGCTTGTTACTTTTTCTTTTTAAAGATGATGAGCTTGGAAAAGACGTAGTTGAACACGATCACCAGCACCTGGTCTACCAGTTTTACCGCCAAAAACCAAACGCCCTGCCATTCGGGGGGCACCACGGCGGCGCCCAGCAGATCCACGCCCAGCCACATGATGGCCACATCCATCACCAAAGTGCCCAGGCGGCAGCCGATGAAGGAGATGAATTCCCGCACCGCATCCATGCCGGTGCTGTGGCTGCGGAACACCCAGATGCGGTTGGTCACATAGGCGAACAAAATGCAGATCACGTTGTCCAGCAGGGTGTTCAGGGTGGTGGGCATGCCCATCCACCGGAACACCAGCGCCAGCACGATGTTCAGCAGCGTTGCCAGCCCGCCGAAAAACAGATAGGCCAGCTGTTCGTAGTATTTTTCCACAAGCCCTTTCAGCTTGCCGATCATTCCCCGATGACCTCAACGGTCTTCATCACCACAGGGGTCACAGGGCGGTCCTGAAAGCCGGTGGGGGTGTTGGCGATCTCGTCCACCACGTCCATGCCGCTGACCACCCGGCCAAAGGCAGCGTAGCCGCCGTCCAGGTGGGGAGCGTCCTGGTGCATGATGAAGAACTGGCTGCCGGCGGAATCCGGCGCCATGGAACGGGCCATGCTGATCACGCCCCGCTCATGCTTGATGGGGTTCTTCCAGCCGTTGCGGGCAAACTCACCCTTGATGTGCCAGCCGGGGCCGCCCATGCCGGTACCCTCCGGGTCGCCGCCCTGGATCATAAAGCCGGGGATGATGCGGTGGAAGGTCAGGCCGTCGTAAAAGCCGTCCTTGACCAGCTTCAAAAAGTTCTCCACCGTGATGGGGGCCGCCTGGGCGTCCAGTTCCAGGTCGATGGTCTTGCCGTTTTCCATGGTGATGCGTACCATACGTTTTCTCTCCTTGTTGTTTGTTGTTTCATAAAAAGGCGGGGACGGCCGCGCCGTCCCCGCGTGTTGGCCTTACAAGCTGCTTTGCAGCTGTCTGGCTTTCATTTTATCACAGCATTCCCGCCGCCGCAAGCCGCTTATTTGCGGCCAGCGCCGGCCCCCGGCCTTTATTCCGCCTGGGCGGCCTGCTCGATGAGCTTTGCGCAGGTGTCGATGCCCAGCTTTGCGTCCAGGCACATATCGTAGTAACGGGCCTCGCCCCAGCGGTTCTGGGTGTAATAGTTGTAGTAGGACGCCCGGCGTTTGTCCTCCTTCTGGATGGCAATGTCCATCAGGCGGTCCTCGGTGCCGGGAGGGAAGTCCCCCGCGTCCAGGGCAAACTGCCGCCGGAAGTCCATGGAGGCGTGCAGGAAAACCTTCAGCACGTCATGGCGCTCCCGCAACACGTAATCCGCACAGCGGCCCACGATGACGCAGGGGCCCTTGCTGGCCAGGTCGGTGATGATGCGGGACTGGATGATGAACACCTGGTCGTTCAACGGCAGATCGCCGCCCATGGTGTACAGGCTGTACAGCAGGCTGGCGGAATGGCGTTTTTCCACCGCCGCCACCGACTCCTCGGAAAGGCCGCTCTCCTTGGCCGCCAGGGTGATCAGCTCCTTGTCATAAAACGGGATGTTCAGATCTTCCGCCACCTTGCGGGCAATGTCCAGGCCGCCGGTGCAGTGTTCCCGGCTGATGGTGATGATGTTGCGCTTCATACGATTGACCCCCTTTTTTGGATCGTTTTGCCGCCGGCGCGCAGGGCTCTGCGCCCGGTGTGTATCTTCAAAAGCGGCAGAAGCTGCCGCGCTTGCCCTGTGTGGGCGGCCCTCAGCCGCCGGTGTTCACCTCGCCCACCCAGCCGCTGCCGGTGGTGTCGATGGCATACACGGTGATCTTGTTTGCCTCGCCAAACAGCTCGGGAGGCAGCTGCACGGCCCCCTGGGCGGTGCGTTTCAGATACCGGAATGCCTTGTGGGCGGTGGTGGCATGGGCCACGCCGTCCTTCACGGTGCAGGCCAGGGTGCCGGTAAAGTCCTCCGGCAGGGGCATATCCTGGCCCTCCGCCGTCTGGAACATATAGCAGCCCAGCTGTTCCAGCGCCCGCAGCGCCGCATGCCGCCGCACCGGGCAGCCCCGGTCCTGGCCTTTGTGCTTACCGGTGACCACCACCGCCTCGCCGGTGTAGGCCGCCCAGAAATCCTCGGCCGGGTAGCGGTGTTCGGCGGCCTGGTCGGTGGGAGCCAGGCTGTCGTTCACCAGCACATACACCTGGCCGTTTTCCAGTTCAAACCCCCGCAGCGCCATGCACTGCTCCTCACCGGTGCGGAAGGCCCCGGGCAGCAGCGGCACCCCTTTGGCGGAGGCGTCCTCCGGGGTGGCGGCGTAGTGCATCCGCAGCCCCAGGGAAGCCCCGTCCTTGATGTGCTGCCACACCGCCTGTGGATCCAGATAGGCCCGGTAAGCATGGTAGCCAAAGGCCCCCGCCAGGGCGGTCAAAAAGCCGTAGTTGAAGCAGTCGCCGGTGTCATTGTCGTACATGGCCCAGGCCAGCTCTTCCGGAAAAGCGTCCTGGCCCCAGCGGTTGATCATGCTGGCCAGGGACACCGGGGCGCTCATGCTGGAGGCAAAGAAGGGGTCCCGCACCAGCTGGCTGTAAGCGGGCAGCCGCAGTTCCCGGCCATAGGGCTGGGCGGCCTCCTGCCGCCAGTCCACCGGGCGGACGCTGGCTGCCAGCAGCCGCACCAGCGGGGTGAGCTGCTCGTCGTTGGTATACAGATAGATCCGCAGCTGGGCCAGGCTTGCCCGCCCCGCCGGGATGTGGATGGTGTCTCCCTGGATGTAGGCGGGCTTTGCCGCCTCCTGGTGCAGGCTTGCCCGCTGGATGTGGGGGCTCCATTTGCCAAAGCTCAGCCAGCCAGTCCACTCGCCGTCCACCATGACCCGGGCCTGGGCTTCCACCACGGTGCCCTTGAGGGTCTCGGCGTTCCAGCTCACGGTCAGCTGCCGAAAGGCGGGAAAGCGGATCTCCGGCGAGGTAAAGCAGCCGTACAGCACATACCGCCCGCCGGACTGCTCCAGGCAGACGGCGTTTTCGGTCAGGGCAACATTGTCCAGCCCGCCCTTGGTAAAGGCGTCGGTGCCGCTCATCAGATACAGGTTTTTCAGCATAAGGGAGTTCCTTTCCGGCAAGGCGCGGGCAGCCCGCGCTGGGATTTGTTTGTTCACCTTTATGGTATCCTTTTGGGTGCGTTCTGTCAAGCAAAACCCATGTTTTTTGCATGTTATTTGTACATATTGCACGGTTTTGCGCCGGCGCCTCCCGTCATTTTCCGCCGCACATAAAACGCAAAAACGATTCCTGACCAAACGCCTGGTCAGGAATCGTTTTCTTTTCTGTCGATCCTGTCAGCCCCGCACTTTCTGCCAGCTGCCGTCTGCCGCGCGGCGGTAGGCCGTGCCGTAGGGGGCGTTCAGCAGCGCCAGGATGGAGGCGTCGTAGTTGCATACGGTGTTCAGATGGAAAAAGTCGAAATGGGTGGCGTCCGCAAGGTAGGCGTCGTCCTCGTCGCCGGAAAAGATGCGCCAGCCGCTGTCCGGCCCATTGGGGTCCAGGGGCGCTTCCCGGTACAGATAGCCCGCCGGGCAGCCGTCCACCGTGATCCGGTCGCTGGCGATGCAGGCGGCCTTGTCGCCGCCCTCGTAGCCGGTGAGCACCATGCGGATGTCCGCCGGGCCCAGCTTGTACTGCTTGGGCGGGCGCTTGTACCACCGGCGGCCCCGCCACAGGCCCCGCCGGGTGAGCAGCTGCTCCAGCAAATGGCAGTTCAGCTCCACATACCGGCGCATCTCCTCCTTGTCCACGTTGCCGTCCTCGGCCATCTGGCCCCGGAACATATCGTAGCAGGCACCGCACAGGTAACCCGCCGCGTATTCCAGCCAGCTGTCGTACCGGTCGCTGGCGGCCTGGGCCAGGGGGCGGGCCTTTTCCCAGAACTGCTCCTCGGTGATGATGCCCGCCGCGCAGGCGGTGCGCCACAGGCCCAGCCGCTCGGCGCAGTCAAAGGCAAAAAAGCCTTTGCGCCCGGCAATGGGGGCCAGCAGCTCGGCAAAATCCTTACAGGCGGCAAACAGGAACCGGCCCCGCTCGTCCAGGGTGTTCACGTCAAAGCAGGGGTGGCCTTTCCAGAAGGTGCGGAACTGGCTGTACTCGTTCTGGGTGTTGTACTCCCGGTCCATAAAGGCGGCCAGGCCGGCCTCGTCGTCCGCCCCGTAGAGCTTGCGGCAGTGCTTTTTCACCTGGTCCGCGTCGCCGCCGTCCCGCTGGCAGCGGTACAGGTAATCGTAGCCCATGGCCTCCGAGATGCCGGGCACCTTGCGCAGCCCCGCCACGCCGCTGAGCAGCAGGGTGAACTGCTTTTCCTCGCAGGGGGCCTCCTCCCCTTTTTCCAAGGCCTTCATCCGGTCCAGAAATTCCAGCAGCGCCCCCGCCAGGTCGTAGCTCTCCTGGGGTTTGGGCCGCCGTTTGTGATTGAATACGTTCATCAGTTTGCTCCTTATGCCTTATATTTGGTCTTCCATCCGCCGCTTGCAAAACGTGTCACAAAGAACAGGGTGCGGCAGGCCCAGTCGATGATCATGGCGATCCACACGCCCAGCGCGCCCAGCCCGAAGCCGATACCCAGCACATAGCTGAAGCCCAGCCGCCAGATCAGCATGCTGGCGGCGCTGACCACCATGGTGAAGCGCACGTCGTTGGCGGCCCGCAGGGCGTTGGGCAGCACAAAGGAGGCCGGCCACAGCACCAGGCCGCACAAACAGTGGATGGTCACCAGCAGCCGGGCCAGGCTGTAGGTCTCGGCGGAGATGCTGTAAAGCCCCAGCAGCAGCGGCAAAGCCGCCACCACCGCCAGGTTCAAAATGCCGTCCACCAGGTAGGCCAGCCCCACCAGCTTTTTGGTGTAGTGCACGGCGGCCTTTTGATCCAGCGCGCCGACGCACTGGCCCACCACCGTGACCAGCCCCAGGCCGATGGCCTGCCCTGGGATGCAGCCGATGCTGTCCAGGTTGTTGGCCACCGCGTTGGCCGAGATCTGGGCGGTGCCAAAGCCCGCAATGATGCTCACCACCAGCACCCGGCCCAGCTGGAACAGGCTGTTCTCAAAGGCCGAGGGGATGCCGATGTTCAAGATGCGCAGCGCCATCTGCCCCTGCATCCGCAGGCAGGCCGCCGGTCTTACCTGGATGGGGTTGTGCCCGTCCGCCGCCCGCCACAGGATCAGCACGGCGGCCACGGCACGGCTCACCAGCGAGGGCACCGCCACACCGGCCACCCCCATGTGCAGCCCGAACACACAAATGGCGTTGCCCGCCACGTTGATGCAGTTCATCAAAATGCTCACTTCCATGCTGATGCGGCTGTTGCCCATGCTGCGGAACAGCGCCGCCCCGGCATTGTACAGCGCCAGGAAGGGGTAAGAAAAGGCCGAGATGCGCAGATAGATCAGGGCCGCGTCCATCACATCCGGCTCGATGCTGCCGAACAGCAGCCCCAGCAGCGGCCGGGCCAGGGCAAGGGCCAGCAGCATGATGCCCACCCCGGCGATGGCCGCCAGATTGAACAGCTGGGCCGCGCTTTTCTGGGCGTTGTGTTTGTCTTTTGCCCCCAAAAACTGGCTGATGACCACCGCGCCGCCGGTAGCCAGCGCCGCAAAGATGTTGATGATGAGCACATTGAGCATGTCCACCAGGGACACGCCCGAAATGGCCGCCTCGCCCGCATAGGACACCATCATGGTGTCCGCCATGCCCACCGTTACCGCCAGGAACTGCTCCACCACCAGCGGCAGCAGCAGCCGCGCCAGATCCCGGCGGCTGAACGAAATTTTAAATCCTTGTTCCACTGCCTGCAAAACGATCTCCTCCCCTTGGGCGCCGCCGCCCGTTTTGATGCCTTATTTTGATACCTTATCATATTGTAGGCGCGTTAGGGCACGATTGCAAGTGCCGCCGGGCCAGCCGTTTTTTTCTGCGGTGTTGCCAGGCGGTTTTATTTTTTGGATTCCCGGACCATTCCCATTGCTTTTTACCCGTTTCCTGCTATACTGATAATATATCCTATTTTTGACCGGTTTTATCACAAAAATAAAGGAGAGTTTGTTTATGGATATTCGTTTTTTCCACAGCCTTTCTTACGGCGTGTACATCGTGACCAGCATGGAGGGCGATAAGCCGGTGGGCTGCACCGCCAACAGCGCCATGCAGATCACCGCCGAGCCGGCCGCCATCGCGGTGAGCGTCAACCGGGACAACTACACCCACAAGGTCATCCAGGACAGCGGCTTTTTTGCGGTGAACGTGCTCAGCGAAGCCAGCGACCCGGGCCTCATCGGCGGGTTCGGTTTCCGCTCCTGCCGGGAGGTGGACAAGTTCGCCGGTGTTCCCTGGCACAAGGAACAGGGCATGCCGGTGCTGGAGGGGGCCAAAAGCTGGTGCGTCTGCCAGGTGACCAGCCAGCTGGAGACCGAGACCCACACCGTGTTCCTGGGCAAGGTGATGGATGCCGGCGTGTTTGACGCCGCCGCCCCCTCCATGACCTACGCCTATTATCACAACGTGATCAAGGGCACCAGCCCCAAGACCGCCCCCACCTATGTGGATCCGGCGGAGGTGGCCGCCCTGCCCGTGACCAAGACCCAGTGGGTCTGCACCGTGTGCGGCTACATCTACGAGGGCGACAAGCTGCCCGACGGCTTCACCTGCCCCCTGTGCGGCGTGGGCCCGGAATTTTTTGAGAAACGCAGCGTGGAAGTGCCCGCCGACGAGGCAAAGCCCGTTTCCATCAACGGCGTGAGCTGGCTGTGCACCGTATGCGGCTACATCTACGAGGGCGACGAACTGCCGGAAGGCTTCACCTGCCCGTTGTGCGGCGTTGGGGCGCAGTTCTTCAAAAAACAGCAGGCCGATACCGACGCGAACACCCAGTGGGTGTGCACCGTGTGCGGCTATGTGTACGAGGGCGCCAGCTTGCCCGAGGGTTTCACCTGCCCCCTGTGCGGCGTAGGCCCTGCGGACTTCCAAAAGCGCTGATCGCCCGCCCATCCTTTTATCTGCAAACAGGCCAAGGCCCCCGGAGGAATGGTTCCGCCGGGGGCCTTGGCCTTGTGTGTATGACGAAAGGATCGGAAAAGGCGTTAGGAATTGACCAGCTGGCCGTTCACGATGTACAGCACCCACTCGGCCAGGTTGGTGGAGTGGTCGCTCATGCGCTCCAGATACTTGGCGATCATCACCTGATCCACCCGCTGGCGCACCTGCTCAGGATGCTTCTGCATCTCCTCGCACAGCTGGTCCACCACCTGCAAAAAGTAGTCGTCCTGCAGATCGTCCTGGGCGATCACGCTTTTGGCCTGCTCCTCGTTCAGATCCACAAAGGCGGCCACGGTGCTCTTCACCATGGATTTCATCAGGCAGAACATCTTTTCCATGGGGGCGGGCAGGTCCACCGGCTCTCGCTGGGCCAGCTGGATCACATGCTCGGAGATATCGCTGCAATGGTCGGCGATCCGCTCCAGGTCGGAGATCATCCGCATGATGGAGGAGATGCGCCGCCAGTCGCCGGCCACGGGGGTCTGGGTGAGCACCAGGTCCAGGCAGGACTGCTCGATGTTGCGCTCCATCTGGTCGATGGCGTCGTCGCCCTCGATGATGGCCTGGGCGGCCTTCACGTCCCGCTTTTGCAGGGCCTTCCAGGTCTGGTCGATGGAGGCCTCGATGCTCAGGCCCATCTGCTGCACCGCATCGTACAGACGCTGCAGCTCGTTTGTGTAATTGATTCGTGTTGTCATGCTTGATCAGCCTCCCATCAGCCGAAGCGGCCGGTGATGTATTCTTCCGTTTTGGGGTCTTTGGGGTTTGCAAACAGCTCCTTGGTGGGGCCGTACTCGATCAGGCTGCCCAGCAGGAAAAAGGCGGTCTGGTCCGAGATACGGGCCGCCTGCTGCATGTTATGGGTCACGATGACCACGGTGTAGTCCTTTTTCAGTTCGTCCATCAGGTCCTCGATGCGCAGGGTGCTGCCGGGATCCAGGGCGCTGGTGGGTTCGTCCATCAGCAGCACGTCCGGCTGCACGGCCAGGGCACGGGCGATGCACAGACGCTGCTGCTGGCCGCCGGAAAGGCCCAGCGCGCTCTTTTTCAGCCGGTCCTTCACCTCGTCCCAGATGGCCGCGCCCCGCAGGCTCTTCTCCACCAGCTCGTCCAGCTCTTTTTTGCTGTGGTTTCCGTGCAGGCGGGGGCCGTAGGCCACGTTGTCATAGATGCTCATGGGGAACGGGTTGGGCTTCTGGAACACCATGCCGATGCGGCGGCGCAGGTCGGTCACGTCCACGTCCTTTTCCAGGATGTTCTTGCCGTGGAACAGCGCCTCGCCGGTGATGCGCACGTTGGGCACCAGGTCGTTCATCCGGTTCAGGGTCTTCAAAAAGGTGGACTTGCCGCAGCCGGAGGGCCCGATCAGGGCAGTGATCTGCTTTTCGGGGATGTCCATGGTGATGCCCTTCAGGGCCTCGGTCTCGCCGTAATAAAGATGCAGGTCCTTTGCCTGCAGGATCATTTCACTCATTTTGCCTGCTCCTTACCATTCAGTGTTTTCTGTACCAGACGGGTGGCCATGTTGATGAGGAATACCAGGATCAACAGGATGGCCGCGATGGCGAAGGCCACCTCGAACTCGCCTCGCTCGGAGGCGTAGATGTAAAGGGCCACCGACAGGGTGCCGCCGCCCCGGCTGTAGGCCTCCAGGATGTTGGAAGCGATGATGGTGGCGGAACCGGCGGTGAACAGCAGCGCCGCGCTTTCGCCCACGATGCGGCCGATGGCCAGGATGCAGCCGGTGATGATGCCGGAAATGGAAGAGGGCAGCACGATGGTGCGGATCATGTACCACTTGGTGGCGCCCAGGCCCAGCGCGCCCTCCCGGTAGCCGGCGGGCACGGTCTTCAGGCTTTCCTGGGTGGTGCGGATGATGGTGGGCAGGGTCATGATCACAAGGGTCAGACTGCCGGACAGCAGGCTGGTGCCAAAGCCCAGCACCTGCACGAACACCAGCATGCCCACCAGGCCGTAGATGATGCTGGGGATGCCGGCCAGGGTCTCGGTGGTGAACTCCACCACGGCGATGAACCGCTTGCTGGTGGCGTATTCGGTCAGGTACACCGCCGCGCCCACGCCCAGGGGCAGGGCGATGACCAGGGTCAGCAGGATGACGTACAGAGTGTTCAGCAGGTTGGGCAAAATGCCGATGGTGTCACGGATGATGCTGGGCTTTGTGGACAGCAGCTGCCAGGTGATGTTGGGCAGGCCCCGCACAAAGATGTAGCCCAGCAGGGCCACCAGGATGGCCACGGTGCAAAAAGCGCAGCCATACACCAGCACCTTCAGCAGGTTTTCTTTGAATTTGCGTTTTTGAGAATGGCTCACTGTTTTTCACCCCGCTTCAGAAAACGATTCAGCGCCCAGTTGATGAGCATGATAAAGACGAACAGCACCAGGCCGATGCTGAACAGCGCCTGCTTTTGCAGGCTGCCGTCGGCGGCGTAGCTCATCTCGCTGGCCACGGCGGTGGTCAGGAAACGCACGCTCTTGAACAGGCCCGGCATGTTGGCCACGTTGCCGGCCACCATCATCACGGCCATGGCCTCGCCCACGGCACGGCCCGCGCCCAGCACGATGCCGGCCACGATGCCGCTTTTGGCCGCGGGCACGCTCACCTTGAACACGGTCTCGATCCAGGTAGCGCCCAGGCCCAGGCTGGCTTCCTCATACTCCTCGGGCACGGCCCGCAGGGCGGTCTCGCTCACCGAGATGATGTTGGGCAGGACCATGATGGACAGCACCAGAATAGCGCTGAACAGGTTGCTGCCGCTTTTCAGCTTGAAAAAGTCCATCACGGCGGGCACCAGCACGATCATACCGATCAAGCCGTAGACCACGCTGGGGATGCCGGCCAGCAGCTCCACCGCCGGGCGGACCACGTTCCCCAGCTTGGCCGGGGCCAGCTTTGCCAGGAAGATGGCGGTGAACAGGCCCACCGGCACGCCGATGAGCAGCGCGCCGAACATGCCCCACACACTGGTGAGGATGAAGGGCAGGATGCCGAACTGGGGCTCGGCGGCGGTGGATTTCCACACGGTGCCGAACAAAAAGTCGATGGGGCCGATTTTGACGATGGCGGGCAGGCCCGCCCAGATCATGTAGATGGTGATGAGGGCGACCGCGGCGATGGACACCATGCCGCAGACAAAGAACACCATGTTCATGATCCGCTCGATGCTGTGTTTCAGTTTCATTGCGTTTTTCCTCTTCGCTCTCATGGTCATACACACTGTATGCGGCCAGCGCCGCAAAAAAGCCGCCGGAAAGCATCGTTGGGATCTTCTTTCTGGCGGCTTTGCCGAACTGCGAGTATTCATTTTGCCGGGCATGCCGGCTTGAAAAGTCGTCAGTCGAAAGCCTGTAGCTTTCTTTTATACCAGGGGTACCGCGCCGGCGTTGGCGATCAGCTCAGAAGCGTTCTCGCTCAGCGCGAAGTCGAAGAAGGCCTGGGCCTGGGCGCTCAGCGCCTCGCCCTCCTTGGTGACGAAGACGAAGGGACGCTGGATCTTGTAGCTGCCGTCCTTCACGGTCTCCTCGGAAGCGGTCACGCCGTCCACGGTGACCATCTTAACGGAATCGTCCACAGAAGCCAGGGACACATAGCCGAAGGCGTTGGGGTTGGCGGCAACGCCAGCCAGAACGGCGCCGGTGCTGGTCAGCTCCTGCTCGTAGACGCACTGGTCTTCCACGCCCACGATGCTCTCGAAGCCGTCGCGGGTGCCGGAGCCAGCCTCACGGCCGATGAGCACCACGGGGGCATCCGGGCCGCCCACCTCGCTCCAGTTGGTGATCTGGCCGGTGGCCAGCTGGGCGATCTGCTCCAGGCTCAGGTCAGACACGGTGTTCTCGGGGTTTACCACGATGGCGATGCCGTCCAGGGCAAAGGTGGTGCCCACCAGGCCCTGTGCGGTCTCTTCCTCTTTCAGCGCGCGGCTGGACAGGCCGATGTCCAGGGTGCCGTCGGCAGCGCCGGTCACGCCAGCGCCGCTGCCGGTGGGATCGTAGGTCACATCCACGCCGGTGTTCTCTTCCATGAAGGCCTCGCTCAAAGCGCCGATGACCTTCTCCACGCTGGTGGAACCGCCGGTGGCCACGCCGCCGGACAGCTCGGCGCCGGCAGCAGCGGCAGAAGAACCAGTGGCCGCGCCAGTGGAAGAACCGGTAGCAGCGCTGCTGGAAGCACCGCCGCCGCAGGCTACCAGGCCGGCAGCCATCACACAAGCAACAGTCATTGCAATAAAGCGTTTCATTTTCATCGTTTCGTACTCCCTCTCCATACAATTTCAACAGGGTTCCTATGTTCGCCGGCGCTGGTTTGGGCCGGGCGATCAGGATACGTTTTTTCTCGTCCCCCCTCGGGACTGTACCCATTATACCCCGCCCCATGCAAAATCCTCCCACATGTTCCGGTAAGGCCTTTGTTAAATCCCGCAGGGTTTTGTAAAACAAATTTTACAAAAGAGCGAAGCGTTTTTTGTGATCCTGCCGGCCACGCCTTTTTTCTTTATAATAAGGTAGACAGGGCGGCCGCCGCTGCCCGAAAAGGCCGCTCCGCGCCCCCTTTCCCCTTGACGGCGGATAAAACAAGTTCTATAATGGTCACAAACCAGACCGGGGCAAGCGCGGCGCGCCCCGGTCCTCTGCTTTTATCCCAATACAAAAGGAGCGAACATCATGCTGGACATCAAAGTGACCAAAACCACCGCCCCCAAGCCCAAGCCCGACCAGGACCACCTGGGCTTCGGCTCTTTTTACACCGACCACATGTTCCTGATGGACTACGACGAGGGCCAGGGCTGGCACTCCGCCCGCATCGAGCCCTATCACCCGCTGCAGCTGGACCCCGCCGCCATGGTGCTGCACTATGCCCAGGAGAGCTTTGAGGGCATGAAGGCCTACCGCACCGCCGAGGGCCAGGTGCAGCTGTTCCGCCCGGAGAAAAACGGCGAGCGGCTGCAAAGCACCCACCAGCGGCTGTGCATCCCCGCCATCCCGGTGGAGGATTTTGTGCAGGCGGTGAAAGCACTGGTGGATGTGGACCGGGACTGGGTGCCCAGCGCCCCCGGCACCAGCCTGTACCTGCGGCCTTTCACCATCGCCACCGAGGCCCAGCTGGGGGTCAAGGTGAGCAGCAGCTATCAGTTTTTGGTGATCGCCTCTCCCTCCGGCGCTTACTACGCCGAAGGCCTGGACCCGGTGAAGATCTATGTGGAGGATGAATACGTGCGGGCCGCCCCGGGCGGCACCGGCGCCATCAAATGCGGCGGCAACTATGCCGCCAGCCTGGCGGGGCAGCAGAAGGCCCACCAGATGGGCTACAGCCAGGTGCTCTGGCTGGACGGCATCCACCGCAAGTATGTGGAAGAGGTGGGCAGCATGAACTGCTTCTTCAAGATCGACGGGGTGGTGCGCACCGCCCCCTGCGCCGGCACCGTGCTGCCGGGCATCACCCGCATGAGCTGCATCGAGCTGCTGCGGGACTGGGGCTACACCGTGGACTGCGACACCCGCCTTTCCATCCAGGAAGTGATGGAAGCCGCCCACAGCGGCAAGCTGGAAGAGGTGTTCGGCACCGGCACCGCCGCGGTGGTGAGCCCGGTGGGCAAGCTGTACTACGAGGGCGACGAGGTGACCGTGGGCGACGGCGGCATCGGCCCCGTGACCCAGCGCCTGTACGACACCCTCACCGGCATCCAGTGGGGCGCCCTGCCCGACGAAAAGGGCTGGATCGTACCGGTCTAACTTTTTAGGCACACAAAAACGGCCAGAGGAAAATTTTCCTCTGGCTGTTTTTTCTTTCCCGCTTTTTTATTTTGCATCGCTCCGGCACAAAAAGGCCGCCCAGGGGCCGGGGGCTTGCCGCCAGTGCTCCTGCCAGTACAACAGGCGCTGTAAATATTCCCGGTGCCGCTGTTCCACCGGGCCCCGGCAGTCCTCCAGCCCGTGCCGGTACACCAGGGCCGTCAGCTCATAGATGGGCAGGCCGATGCCGTGGCCGGGGGTGTGCACCGTGCTGCAGGCCTGCCCCACCCCGTGGCAGAGGGCCTGATCCGCCGGGTCTTGGATCTCCTTTGCCAGGGCGTGGCAGTCCAGGATGGCCCGTTTTGCCTGGGGCATCTTGATCTCGCCCCTGGCCCACCGCCGGGCCTCGGTGAGGGCTGCCCGTGGCCGGGGGTCCCCATAGCGTTCTTCCAGCTGGCGCACCGGCTGCTCCGCCAGCTCCAGCGCCCAGAGCACCACCGCCCGCCGGTGCTGCCCTTCCAGCAGGACCATCAGGTCCTGCAAAAGGACGCTTTGTTTGGAAAACAGGATCTGGTTTTTCCGCTTTTGCTTTGCTTTTACCTCTTCCAGCCAATCCATGAGAATGCCCTCCTTCTTTTTGGTAGCACAAATGATAGCACAAAAACAGGCCCGCTTCAACCGAAGCGGGCCTGCCGTTTATCCATTCTGCCGGAAGCGGGAGAGGAACTCCACCGTCCGCTCGTTTTGGGGGTGGTTGAACAGCTGGTCCGGGGTGCCCTCCTCGCAGATGAGGCCGTCGGACATGAACACCACATGGTTGCTCACGTCCCGGGCAAAGGCCATCTCGTGGGTCACCACGATCATGGTCATGCCCTCGGCGGCCAGCTTCTGCATGACCGCCAGCACCTCGCCCACCATCTCCGGGTCCAGGGCGCTGGTGGGCTCGTCGAACAACAGCAGCTCCGGCTCCATGGCCAGGGCCCGGGCAATGGCCACCCGCTGCTGCTGGCCGCCGGAAAGCTGGCTGGGCTTTGCGTTCACATACTCCGCCATGCCCACCTTTTCCAGGTAGAACAGCGCCTTTTCCTGGGCGGTCTTTTTGTCCCGCTTGAGGGCCTTTTCCTGGCCCAGCATGCAGTTTTTCAGCACCGTCAGGTTGCTGAACAGGTTGAAGGACTGGAACACCATGCCCACCTTGGTACGGTAGGCCGGGATGCTGCCGCTCTGGCTGATGTCCTGCCCGTGGAACAAAATCTCGCCGGCGGTGGGGGTCTCCAGCAGGTTCAGGCAGCGCAGCAGGGTAGACTTGCCGCTGCCGGAGGGGCCGATGATGGTGGTCACGTCGCCCTGGTTCACCGTGAAGTTGATATCCTTCAGGATCTCCCGCTGGCCAAAATGCTTATTCAGGTGGCGCACTTCCACAATGGCGCCGGTATCGGTCTTATTCATCTCAGCACTCTCCCTTCGTTTCCAGGTCCAGGTTGCCGGTGCGCGGCTTGCCGCTGTCCACATGGCGGGGGGCGTTCAGCCCGCCGGTCTGCTTCACCAGCGTGTAGTTGGACTCGCCGTCCATCCGCTTTTCCACCCAGCGCAGGATCAGCGAACAGGTGAGGGTCATGATCAGGTAGATGCCCATCTCGATGACCGCCGAGGGGAAGTAGGCGTAGATGGCGCCCACCACGCCCTTGTGCACGCTGAACAGCTCGGCCACGCCGATGATGAACAGCACCGAGGTATCCTTGATGTTGATGATCAGGTTGTTGCCCACCTGCGGCATGATGTTGCGCAGCGCCTGGGGCAGGATGACGCTGGTCATGGTCTGCACATGGGTCAGGCCGATGGCTTTCGCGCCCTCGGTCTGGCCCACCGGGATGGACAAAATGCCGCCCCGCACCGACTCGGCCATGTAAGCGCCGGTGTTCACCGAAACGATGATGAGCGCGGCGCTCCACATATCCAGGTTCAGGCCGAACAGATAGGCCGCGCCGTAGAAGATGAGCACCGCCTGCAGGATCATGGGGGTGCCCCGGAAGATCTCCACATAGACCCGCAGGATCCCCCGGGCCAGGCCCAGCACTGCCTTTTTGGCGGCGCTGTCGCCCTTTTCGCAGGGGATGGTCTGCACGATGCCGCAGCCCAGGCCGATCACGCAGCCGATGGCGGTGCAGATCACCGCGATCAGGATGGTGATGCCGGCGCCCCGCAGGTAGTTGGTGCCGTAGTTTTGCAGCAGGTAGACGATCTGGGCAAAGAAGCCCTGGGGCAGGCCCTCCCCGTCGCTCAGGGGCTGGATGGCGATGGCCTGGTCCATCATCTCGTTGTAGTCGTCCTCGGTCATGGTGGCCAGCACGCCGTTGATGGCGTCTTTCAGCTGGGTGTTGCCCTTCTGCACCGAGATGCCGATGTTGATGTCCTCGCTGGACACCTGGAAATTATCCTCGCTGCCGGTGAAGTCCAGCAGCACAAAGTCGCTGTAGGCATTCAGCGCCGCCTTGGCGGTGGGGATGTCGGTGACGATCAGGTTGGCCCGGCCGGTCTCCAGCGCCATCAGCATGGCGGGGGCGGATTCCTGGGGGGTGAGGATGTTGCCGTTCGGGATCTGGGGCAGGCAGCCGTCGTACCAAATGGTGCCCAGTTGGCTGGTGGCGGTGGCCCCCTCCAGGTCAGACAGGCCCTGGGCCTGGGCGTAGGGGCTGTCGGTGCGGGTCAGGCCCACGATGGAGGCGTAGAAGTAGGGCTCGGTGAAATCCACCGACTCCAGCCGCTCGCTGGTGATGGACTGGCCGGCGATGACGCAGTCCACGGTGCCGCTTTGCACCGCGGGCACCAGGGAGTCCCAGTCCAGCCGGACGATCTCCAGCTCCATGCCCAGGGCGTCGGCGATCTTTTTGGCCATCATCACGTCGTAGCCGTTGGCGTAGTCGGCGCTGTCCCGGATGGGCACCGCGCCGTTGGAATCGTCGGACTGGGTCCAGTTGTAGGGGGCGTAGGCGCACTCCATGGCAACGGTGAGCACGTTGTCGCTCAGCACGCCGGTGTCCGCCGCGCTCACCGCGCCCAGGCTGCCCAGCACGCCGGCGGTGAGCACCAGGGCCATCAGCAGGCTTGCGATCTTTTTCATGGGTTTTCTTCTCTCCTTTTCTTTTCTCGCTGCCCGCCACGCAAAGAAACGGGGCCGCTTTTCGGTCTCGAAAAGCGGCCCCGTGAACAAACGACTGTAAGCAGCCCTGCCGGGCCGCCCGTCTTTCGTTTTGGATAGCGCTTCACGAACTCTTCGTGACAGTCCGCCGGATGTTCTCCGTCGGCCCAGGCAAGCACCCCCAGACAGGGGCCGCTCCCTTCGGCGGTCTTCCCTTTCCTGCACGGCGGGTGTCTGCCCTGTTGCCGTGCGGTACTCTTGAAGCCCGCGCCTCTATCACAGCGATATTGAATTTGCTGTCATCTTACTCTCTTTTTTCCGCCTTGTCAACCATCTGGACAAAATTGGCGCATTTTGCCGCCAAAACCGGCGAAAATCGGAGGCAAAACAGGGCACAATGCATCAAAAAAGGCGTTTTATTCCGCCTGGATGTAACTCTTGAGCAGCTCAAAGGTCGCCATCATGCCCTTCACATGGCTGCGCTCGTACCCGTGGGACGCGTACACCCCCGCCCCGATGAGGCCATGCTTCACGTCCCAGCCGGCCCGCAGGGTGGCCTCGGCGTCCGAGCCATAGTGGGGGTACACGTCCACCGCATAGTCCACCCCGGCCCGCTTGGCGGCGTCGATGAGGCCGCTCACCACCTGGTAGTGGTAGGGGCCGCCGCTGTCCTTGGCGCAGATGGACACCTGGTGCTCTTTGCAGGCAAGTCCGTCGCCCACGCAGCCCATGTCCACGCTGAGCACCTCGCCCACGCCGTCGGGCACCGAGGCCGAACCGCCGTGGCCCACCTCTTCGAATACAGTGACATGCTGGTAAACGGGGCGGCGGGTCCTTGCGCCGCTCTGTTTCAGCCAGCGGGCGTAGCCCAGCAGGATGCCCACGCTGAGCTTATCGTCCAGAAAGCGGCTTTTGATGTAGCCGCTGTCGGTGACGGTGGTGCGGGGGTCAAAGCAGACCACGTCGCCGGTCTGGATGCCCAGGGCCTCCACCTCCTGTTTGGAAAAGGCCATCTCGTCCAGCACCACTTCCATGCTGTCCCAGTCCCGCTTGGTGTCGTTGTAGCCGCCGTTCACATGGATGGAGGCGTTTTTCAGCTGGAAGGTGCCGGTGTAGGTCCTGCCGTCACGGGTGTAGACCCGCACGTTCTCGGCTTCGGCGTTGTTGGGATTCATGCCGCCCAGGGCCGTCAGCCGCAGCCGCCCGTCCGCCTTTACCTCGGCCACCATGCCGCCCAGGGTGTCCAGATGGGCTTCCAGCAGCAGGCCGTCCTGGGGCTGGCTGCCGTCGCCCTCGCTCACCTTTACCAGCACGCCCCCTTTGCGGGTGCGCTGGGGCGCAAAGCCCAGGGCCTCGTACTCTTTCATCAGATAATCCGCCGCGTTGTGGGTGTAGCCGGTGGGGCTGTCGATGGCCAGCACATTGCACACCTGGCCCAGCATGTATTCCTGATCGTTCATCGTTTTTTCGCTCCTTTCTTGTAACGGCCCTTGGAGGCCGGTCTCTCGCTTTGTTTATTATACTCTCCCCTGGCCTCTTTGCAAAGCCGCCGGGATATTTTATTGATTTATCGCTTTATCTTGTTTTATTAAAAAGCAATATTTTGCTATTTATTTTCTGCCGCATTCTCGTAAAACCACACTATTTCGTTAAAGTTTTTGCAGCCGCCACTCTTTTTGAAAGCCAATTTTTATAAACATTTCCCTTGACAGCGTTTTTTATTACCCTTTATAATAAAAGCACTGCTTTTCCGTTTTGCGGCGGAAAAGCAAACATCTGCGCAAAAAGGAGGAATCTCATGTCTACCAACAACACACCGGCAGAGGCAAAGCGCTCTCTGCTGGACCGCTGGATGGACGGGATCGAGCGTGTGGGCAACAAGCTGCCCGACCCCATCACCCTGTTTTTAGGCCTGTCGGTGATCGTGGCCATCGTCACCGGCATCTGCTCTCTGTTCGATGTGTCCGCTGTACACCCCGGCACCGGCGAGACCATTGCCGTGACCAACCTGTTCTCGGCCTACGGCCTGGAATACCTGTGGAACAACGTGATCTCGAACTTCGCCAACTTTGCCCCCCTGGGCATGGTGCTGGTGGCGGTGATCGGCTCTGCCGCGGCGGAAAAGAGCGGCTTCCTCATCGCTTTCATGCGGTATTTCCTGGGCAGCGCCAAGGGCTGGGTGGTCACGGCCGCCATCATCTTTGTGGGCATCAACGCCAACCTGGCGGGCGATGCGGGCTACATCGTCATGCCGCCCCTGGCCGCTGTGATCTACATGTCCATCGGCCGCAGCCCCCTGCTGGGCATCTTTGTGGCTTACGGCGCGGTGGCGGGCGGTTTCTGCGCCAACATCGCCCTGGGCATGTCCGACGCACTGGCCTACGGCTTCACCGAGCAGGCCGCCCGGATGATCGACCCGGCTTACGGCCAGTCCATCGCCATCAACTGGTATTTTCTCATCGTGTCCTGCGTGGTGCTCACGGTGGTGGGCACCACGCTGGTGGAAAAATTCCTGGTGCACCGCTTCCCCATGAGCCCGGAAGCCCTGCTCAAATACAACTTTGACCGGAACGCCGTGGAGCTGGACGACGTGCAGAAAAAGGGTCTGAAATACGCCGGCCTGTTCACCCTGGCCTTTGTGGCGGTGATGGTGCTGCTGTGCATCCCCTTTGGCGGCCACGCCGTGCTGGCGAACGCAAATGGCTCGCTGATGAGCTCGGACTCTCCTTTCACCAAAGGCATCGTGTTCACCGTGTCCCTTTTGATGTTCTTCCCCGGCCTTGGCTACGGCATCGGCATCGGCCGCTACCACAACGACAAGGACCTGTGGGCGGACATCATCCAGGGCTTCAGCGAGATGGGCCAGTACATCTTCATGTGCTTTTTCATCTCCATCTTCACCAACTTTTTCGCCGTGTCCAACCTGGGCACCGTGCTGGCCATCAAGGGGGCGGACGGCCTGTCCGCCATTGGCTTCACCGGCGTGCCCCTGCTGCTGGGCCTGGTGCTGGTGTCCTGCGTGGTGAACCTGTTCATCGGCTCGGCTTCGGCCAAGTGGGCCATCCTGGCCCCGGTGTTCGTGCCCATGATGATGCTGATGGGCTACGACCCCGCCGTCACCCAGGTGGCCTACCGCATCGGCGACTCCATCACCAATCCCCTGTCGCCCCTGTTCACCTATATGCCGGTGGTGCTGGGCTTCGCCCGCAAGTACGACAAGGACGCAGGCCTGGGCACCGTGATCGCCAATATGCTGCCCTTCTCGGTGACCTTCGCCATTGCCTGGATCATCCAGCTGACCCTGTGGGTGGTATTCGACCTGCCCCTGGGCCCCGGCGGCGGCATCTATCTTTGAGCCTAAGGCCTGGCAAATCCGCCGGCCTTGCCACAGCCTCCCGCCTGGGAGGCTGTGCTTTTATCCCCATTTCACTTTTATTTGGAGGGACCGAACCTATGGATCTGAACCAGCGCGCCCGGGCGCTGGGCGGGCAGATCACCGCCTGGCGGCGGCATCTGCACACCCACCCGGAACTTTCGTTCAAGGAGTATGAGACAACGGCGTTTCTTGCCGCCGAGCTTGCCAAAATGGGCATCGCCGTGACCACCTTCCAGGATTACACCGGCTGCATCGGCATCATCAACCCTCAGCATCCCGGCCCCACGGTGGCCCTGCGGGCGGACATCGACGCTCTGCCCATCACCGAGGACACCGGCGCCGCCTTTGCCTCCCAGAACCCCGGCGTGATGCACGCCTGCGGCCACGACTGCCACACCGCCATGCTGCTGGGGGCCGCCCAGCTTTTGCAGGAACAGGCGCAAGACCTGCCCGGCCGGGTGCTGCTGCTGTTCCAGGCGGCGGAAGAGGGCTTTTGCGGCAGCCGCTACTACCTGGAAAAGGGATATCTAGAAGGCGTAAGCGCCATTCTGGGCATGCACGTCTGCCCGGACGCCCCCTCCGGCAAGCTGTCCATTGAGGAGGGCAACCGGATGGCCGGCCGGGACAACTGGCGCATCACGGTGGAGGGCGTTTCCGCCCACGGTTCCACCCCCCACCTGGGGCGGGACGCCATCGTGGCGGCCAGCAGCTGCATTTTGAATCTTCAGACCCTGGCCAGCCGGGTCAACGACCCGCTGAACCCGCTGGCCCTCACGGTGAGCACCGTGAAAGCCGGCAGCCAGTTCAACATCATCACCGACACCGCCCTGCTGGAGGGCACCCTGCGCACGTACGACCCGGCCTTGCGGGCCACTGTGAAGCGGGAGATGGAGACGGTGATCGCCCACTCCGCCGCCGCACTGGGCTGCACCGCCCGGCTGGAATTCATCGAGGCGGACGCGGGCGATGCGGTCATCAACGACCATCCCGGCCTGGTGGCGCTGGCCCAGTCCTCCGCCGCCAAGCTGTTCGGCCCGGACATTCTCTGCCACGTGGAGCCCAGCATGGCCAGCGAGGATTTTTCCTGCCTGATGCAGGCCATCCCCGGGCTATTCGTCTTTCTGGGCATCCACGACGAGGGCTGCGGCGCGGTGTGGCCGCTGCACTCGGAGCATTTTGCCGTGAATGAATCCATCCTGCCCACCGGCAGCGCGCTCTACGCCCAGTTTGCGGTGGACTATCTGAACCAACAGGAGGGCCGCTGACCATGAACATTCAACAACGCGCACAAGAGCTGCAAAGCGAGATCGTGGCCGCCCGCCGCCACCTGCACGCCCACCCGGAACTGGGAGGCGAAGAACACGAGACCACCGCCTTTTTGGCCGAAGAGCTGCGCAAGGCCGGGGTGGACGAGGTGGTCACCTTCGAGGACATCACCGGCTGCATCGGTATCATCCGGGGTGCAAAGCCCGGCAAAACGGTGATGCTGCGGGCGGACATCGACGCCCTGCCCATCCAGGAAGCGCCGGGCAAGGCCTACTGCTCCCAGAACCCCGGCGTGATGCACGCCTGCGGCCACGACTGCCACGCCGCCATGCTGCTGGGGGCCGCCCACATCCTGGCCGAACAAAAAGACCAGTTGTGCGGCACGGTGAAGCTGCTGTTCCAGATGGGCGAGGAGATCGGCCGGCTGTCGGAACGGTATGTGGAAAAGGGCTGCCTGGAGGGCGTGGACGCCATCTTCGGCCAGCACGTTTGGGCCCTGCTGGACGCGGGCACCTGCAACTTTGCCCCCGGGCCCCGGATGGCTTGCAGCGACCGGTTCACCCTGCACATCCAGGGCCAGACCGCCCACGCCTCCTCCCCCCACGAGGGCAAGGACGCGATCGTGGCGGCCGCCGCCGTGGTGATGGCGCTGCAAAGCCTGGTGAGCCGGGTGAACGACCCCCGCAAGCCTCTGGTGGTCACCGTGGGCCAGATGAACGGCGGCCAGCGGGTGAACATCCTGGCGGGCGAGGCCCAGCTGGTGGGCACGGTGCGGGCCTTTGACCGGGACTTCCGCAATAGCATGCCCCAGCGCATCGAAGAGGTCGCCCGCCGCACCGCCGAAGCCTACGGCTGCACCGCCCGGTGCGACTACTACTTTGGCCCCAGCCCCCTGATCAACGACCAGGACGACCTGACACGCCTTGCCCAGAGCGCCGCCCGCAAGACCTTGGGCGAGGACTGCCTGCGCTACCTGGCCCCCATGACCGGGGCGGAGGATTTTTCGGTGTTCACCGAAAAAGTGCCTGGCGTTTACGGCTTTTTGGGCGCCCGCAACAAGGCCAAAGGCATCGAATGCACCCACCACCACCCCTCGTTCGATGTAGATGAGGACGTATTGTGCCGGGGTGCAGCCATCTACGCCCAGTTTGCGGTGGATCTCCTCAGCGAAAACAGCTGATTTCCCTTTTTTACGCAAAAGCGCCCGGACGTTTCCCCCGTCCGGGCGCTTTTCTTATTTCAGCAGCCTGTTATGATTCCGTTTGGCGTACACCACACAGGCCACCGTGACCCGCTTTTCCGCTTCGTCTACCCAGTAAAAGATCAAATAGTTCTTCACCAGGATCTTCCGATACTCATGGTGCAGCGGGCGGATCGGCTGGTATGCCGGGTTTGCATAGGGAAAGGTGCGCGCTTTCTCCGCGGCCTCCACCAGTTCCACCGCCAGCCGGTTCGCCGCCTCCGGGTTCTTCAATTCCCGGCTGATATACCGCACGATCTCCACCATGTCGCTGCGGGCCACCGGCAGATACTCCAGGTTATACACCCGGCTCCCCTCCGATGGCTTCTTTCATGGCGTTCAGCACATCCCTGGACGAATAGCGCTGGTCGGTCAGCTGCGCCTCTCGCTCCGCTGCCTGCAATTTGCAATAGACCTCGCTTTCAAATTGCAGGTTTTCAAATGCTTCCATGCTCAAAACGACCATATCGCCATACCCGTTTTTGGTCAAAAAGACCGGCTGTGCCGTTTCATGCACGGTTTTGGAAATTTCCGCAAAACGATTTCTCAAGTCCGATACCGGCCGGATCATGTTCATGCCATCCGCCTCCTTTTTCTTTATTTTAGCATAATTATGCTAAAATAACAATGAGATTCCTTGCAGCTTAGACCACAAAAAGGCCGCCATTGCTGGCGGCCTTGTGTTGTCTTGTGGTTTGTTCGGCTGTTAGCCGTTCAGCTGGGCGGCCAGCTGGCGCACCTCTTCCAGCCAGAGGCTGGCGCAGGCGTCGCTGGGCATCCGCCAGTCGCCCCGGGGCGACAGGGTCACCGTGCCCACCTTGGGGCCGTCCGGCAGGCAGCTGCGCTTGAACTGCTGGTTGAAGAAGCGCCGGTAAAAATTCTCCAGCCACTGCACCAGCACCTTGTCCGGGTAGCGCCCGGCAAAAGCCCGCTGGGCCAGCCAGAAGATCTTTTTGGGCGCAAAGCCCCAGCGCACCGCATAGTACAAAAAGAAGTCGTGCAGCTCGTAGGGGCCCACGATGCTCTCGGTCTGCTGGGCGATCTCGCCGTTTTCCGCCGCAGGCAGCAGCTCCGGGCTCACCGGCGTGTCCAGGATGTCCTCCAGCACCGCCCGCAGGGCCGGTTCACTCTCGGCGGCCACGGTGGCCACGATGTGCCGCACCAGGGTCTTGGGCACCGAAGCGTTCACCCCGTACATGCTCATGTGATCGCCGTTATAAGTGGCCCAGCCCAGGGCCAGCTCGCTCAGGTCGCCGGTGCCGATCACCAGGCCCCCCAGCCGGTTGGCCAGGTTCATCAGCACCAGGGTGCGCACCCGGGCCTGGGTGTTCTCGTAGGTCACGTCCAGCCGGTCTTCCTCCTGCCCGATGTCCGCAAAGTTGCTGCGCACCGTGTCGGCAATGTTCACTTCCTTCAGGCTCACGCCCAGCGCCTCACACAGCTTTTCCGCGTTGGAGCGGGTGCGCCGGGTGGTGCCGAAGCAGGGCATGGTCACCGCCACCACGTCTTTCAGGGGCTTGTCCATCAGCCGGAACGCCCGCACCACCACCAGCAGGGCCAGGGTGCTGTCCAGCCCGCCGGAAATGCCGATCACCGCACTGGCGGCGTGGGTGTGCTCCATCCGTTTGCGCAGGCCCTGGGCCTGCATCTCCAAAATGGCCTCGCACCGGCTGGCCCGCTCGGCCTGGCCCGCCGGCACAAAGGGAGCCGGATCCACCGGCCGCACCGGCTGCCAGTCCTGCTTGGTCTCACCCATGGCGATGCAGGTGTAACCCTCGTCTTTCTGGGCGGCGAAGGAGGTGTTTTTCAGCCGCTCGGCGGCCAGCCGTTCCAGGTCCACCTCGCTGACCACCATGCCGCCGTGGAACAATTCGCTCTCGGCCAGCACCGCCCCGTTTTCGCAGATCAAATCGTGCCCGGCGAACACCATGTCGGTGGTGGATTCCCCCTGCCCCGCGTCGGCGTACAGATACCCGCAGAGCAGCCGGGCGGACTGGCCGGCGATCAGACTGCGGCGGTACTGGGCCTTGCCCACCACCTCATCGCTGGCGGACAGGTTCATGATCAGGGTCGCCCCCGCCAGAGCATGGCCTACGCTGGGCGGCAGCGGGGCCCACAGGTCCTCGCAGATCTCCACCGCGATCTTGCAGCTGGCCTCGGTGGGATGACAGAACAGCAGCCGGGTGCCAAAGGGCACGGTCTGGCCCAGCAGCTCCACCGGGAAGGTCTCTTCCGGGGCCGCGGCAAAGCGCCGGGCCTCGTAAAATTCGTTGTAGTTGGGCAGATAGGTCTTGGGCACCAGACCCAGCAGCCGGCCCTGCTGGACCACGGCGGCGCAGTTGTACAGCTTGCCCCGCACCGCCACCGGCAGGCCCACCGCAAACAGCACCGGCAGGCTGGCGGTGGCGTTCATCACGTCCGCCAGGGCCTGCAGTGCCCCCGCTTGCAGCACCGGCTGGAAGAACAGATCCTCGCAGGTGTAGCCGGTGAGGCCCAGCTCGGGCAGGCAGAGCACCTCCACCCCCTGGCGGGCGGCATCCTCCACCGCCTGGATGGTCTGCCGGGCGTTATAGTCACAGTCCGCCACACGGATCGCGGGCGTGGCGCAGGCTGCTTTGATAAAACCAAATCGCATGGTAGTTTCTCCCCTATTCTGTAGTTTGCGCTTATTGTTTAGTATACCACGGCAGGCCGCTTTTTGAAAGACGGCTCGCTGACGGGAAAGGCTTCCCTTTTATCTACTGCTGTGGTATAGTAATAAAAAACAAAATGCGCCGGGCGGCGGCAGAAACGCGGCCCGGCCAAACGAGGGGGAATCTTCATATGTCGTTGCAGCGGGCAAAGGAACATCTGGCCCGGTTCGGGCTGGAGGACCGCATTTTGGAATTTGACGTATCCAGCGCCACGGTGGAGCTGGCCGCAGCGGCGGTGGGCTGCGAGGCCGCCCGCATCGCCAAAAGCCTTTCGTTTTTGGTGGGCGACACGCCCATTTTGATCGTGGCCGCCGGGGATGCCAAAGTGGACAACCCCCGCTACAAAGCCCAGTTTGGCGCCAAGGCAAAGATGATCCCCGGCGATGCGGTGGAAGGGCTCATCGGCCACGGGGTGGCGGGGTCTGCCCCTTTGGCGTGGAGCCAGGGGTGAAAGTCTATCTGGACGAATCCCTGCGCCGGTTCGGCGTGGTGTATCCGGCGGCAGGCACCGCCGCCAGCGCGGTGCGCCTGACCCTGCCGGAACTGGAACAGGCCAGCGGGGCCGCCGCCTGGATAGACGTGTGCAAAGCCTGGCGGGACAAGGCGTGAGCTTGCGGCTTCCGGAAGATGCCTCAAAAGATCCAACAGAAAAATTTTGTCCCGAGCCACGGGCATGTACCGGGGCTCGGGACACCTTGACAGAAAAAAACACGGATTTTGTGTGCTTTGTGCGCAAAATCCGTGTTTTTGTCGCCGGAAAAGGGTACTGGGGAAAACCAATAAGCATCCCCCGTGCAAGGCACGGGGTGTGCGTTTGGTGTCCCTCAGGTTGTAAAATATCCCTTTTCGCACAGCACTTCCAGGCAGAAGTTCACCGTCTCGTCCTCAAACAGGTCGGCGTATTCCGCCTTTGCGGCCACCGCCTCCGGCGACAGGTCCAGCCGGCCCTTGGCCGCCAGCCGGTCGAACCCCTCGGACACCGCGCCCCGCCGGGCCTGCTCCATCATGCAGCGCACCGGGCCCCGCTTTTCCCAAAAGGCCAGAAAGCGGGCCGGGTCCCACCCGCACACCAGCTTGGCCTCGTTTGCTTTTTGGGTCACTTCCGCCAAAAATTTCTGCTCCAGTTTGTCCATGTTTCCTGCCGTCCTTTCCGTTTCAGTGTTCGGCGTTCTCCAGCCCGATCACGTCCAGATCATAGGGAACGTGAAGGTCGCCGGTGTAATACTGCCTGCCCTCGGCGGTGTACAGCTCCTGCCGCCGGTCGTAGGTCTTGTCCTCGGTGTGCCACAGCACCAGATGGGGCACGCCCAGCTGGCTGGCCAGCTCACAGGCGTCCTTCACCGTGCTGTGGTGCTTTTCGTAGGGCTTGAAGCGCTCCCGGTCCGCATACAGGCAGAAGGCTTCGCACAGCATCCAGTCGCTGTGCTCCACATAGGTCTGGCACAGGGGGTTGTAGGGCTCGTCCCCCAGGCAGGCGATCTTCTGGCCCGGCTTCTCGGTGGTGAAGCCGAACTGGGGCGTCTTGGTGGAGTGGATGTCGAACAGGGTCACCGTGTGGCCCATGACCTGGGCCTGCTGGCCGTCCGCCATGCCGTGCAGCAGGATGCGCTGGCCCACCAGGCGGGCAAACTTTTTGATGACCGTCAGCTCCACCAGCGTCTCGATGGTCTTGACCAGCCCCTCGTGGCAAAAGATGTGCAGCTCGCCCTCGTACCGGTCCGCCAGCATCAGGGTGGCGATCTTGCGGATCATCCACACCACGCCCAGGATGTGGTCGGTGTGCTCGTGGGTCACGATCATGTTGTGGATGCGGGCCGGGTCGATGCCCGCCTTTTCCAGCTGGACCAAAATGCCGTTGCCGCCGCCCGCGTCCACCAGCAGGATCTCTTCCCCCCCATGCAGCGCAAAGCAGGTGTTGTAGCAGCGTGTGGCCATGGCGTAGCCCGTGCCCAGTACCGTGAGTTTTTCCATCTAGTTTTCCCCTTTTTGTGCGGTGATTTTCTGCTTTTATGATACCGGTTCTCCGCCCCGCCGTCAAGAAATGCCGGCCCGTTTTTCCGCAAAGCCCCGCAGCAAAAATTCCCGGGCGGTGCCCCAGCCCTCGCAGCCGGCGCAGTGGCAGCGGGCATCGTTCACCGCCTGGTTCAAAAGCGGCTGGCGCTGGCAGGCCTTGTCCACCAGGCAGTCCGCCGCCATCACATCCTCCCAGGCCCGGTTCAGGTAGGCCACCTCCCGCCGCCCGTGGGTGCGGGTGAGGGCCACCGGCCCCGCCGCTTGCAGATAGGCTTCCGCCTGCTGCCGGGGCAGGCCCGCCTCCACAAGGCCCAGGCCGATCTCCCGGACCGCCGTTTCTCCCAGCGAAGCCCAGTCCGCCCGGGTCATGTCCCAGAGGACGAGGGTGTAGCGGGTGGCGCAGTGCACCAGCAGCAGGCTCTGCCGCCCCTGTAACGTTATCACATGGGCGTCCCAGCAGCGCCGCCGGTCCGGCTCGCTGCCGTAAAGCGCCTTGTATTTTAAATGCCGCTGCAAGGGAAAGGTCAGCCCCAGTTCCATCAGCCTTCCTCCGTTACGATGTTCTGTACCCGGCCCACCTGGCCGCTTGTGAGCATGACCTTGATGCCGTGGGGATGGGTGGGGCTGTTGGTGAGGATGCGCCCCACCACGCCCCGGGTCAGTTTTCCGGTGCGCTGGTCCGCCTTGAGCACGATGTCCACCGTTTGGCCTGGTTTGATGTCCGCCCGTCGTTTGCCGTCCATATGATTCTCCTTTTGTTCCGGCGGCGCTGCGGCCGCCCCATGGTATTCTTGCCTTTTTATTGTAGCCGATTTTCGCCGGGGACACAAACCGCCCCGCAAAAAACAAATCGGCCCGCCGGGGCTTGTCTGCCTTGGGCGGGCCGGGCTTTCGTTACTGTGTATCTAAGCCCGTATCCCCGTTTTGGAACAAAATATCCTGTTTTTCCTCCATGGAAAAACACCGCAGTTCCTCCCCGTCCAGGTCTTCCCCCGCCAGGCGCACCGCGCGGATGCGGCCATTTGTGTAGGTCTTGTAATAGTAAACGCCCTGCTGTGCGCTGATGCAGCAGGAATAGGTGGTGATGTCCTCCCGGCCTTCCGGCGTGATCACGCTGCCCCGCACCATGGCCACACTGTCCAGCAGGTGGAAAAACTGGGTCACCTGCTCCTCTTCCGTCTCCATTTGGGGGGAATTCAGCTTGTGGAAGGCCGCCTTCACATACCGGGACGTGGGCGAAGCGTCCCCCGGCAGGCCGATGGCCCCCATGCCCTGCCCGAACGGCTGCAAGGGCAGGCCGGGGGCAAGGCGGTTCTGCACCTGGCGGGCATCCAGGCCCTGGTATTGGGTCAGATTCATCTGGTGGAACGGGAAGGGCGGGTTGTTGGTGAGCACGCCCACCGGGTCGTCGTATAAAAAGACCCCATCCTTGGTGGCTTCCAGCACCAAAGCGCCGGTGCGGTCCGCAATGTGCCAGTGCAGCGGTGCCAGCGGCAGCCCGGCAAAGGGAATGCCCAGAGGGCGGAAGCGGGCCAGCCGCTCTTTGGCCTGCGCCAGGTTTTCGCAGCTGCCCAGCACCCAGGGGATCAGCTCATAGGGGGCCACCGCATCGCAGTCTTCGGGCACTTCGGGGCTGTACCAGGCATTTCCCGGGAAGTTCAGCCCGGCCATGTACAGCCCTTTTTCGTTCATCGCCTCCGCATACAGCGGATAGCCCTGGGTCACATTCGCCATGCCGATGAGGGCAAAGTGCCGGGGCATTTCCGGCTGGCGCAAAAAGCGCAGGGGAAAGGCTCGGGGCATGATGACCACCTGTTCGCCAAAGGAATATTCCAGATCCAGGTTGCGGCCAAAATAGCCGCCGCCCTGGAACATTGCAATGCTGGTACACATGCTGTTTTCCTCCTTTTTCTGGGGATCGATCCCGCCGGGCGTTCTGTCCGGCTAGCTTTATTGTACGCCGTTTCCGGCGAAAATAATAGGGGCGGGCGGGAAGTTGAAACGAGCGCTGGATCGAATTGACAACCGCTGCTTTTTCGACTAACATGAATGATATGTATTTGTAATATCCATCACTGGATCAAAATTGTCGGCCGAGACATCAAATGAAACATTTACAGGCATTCAAAACGCAGCACACCGTTAGCCATTTATATGCCTGTCTTTGACATATATACAAGAAAAGAGGCGAAATGAAACCAATGGACCGCGCATCCATCGCAGATCTTCTAAAATACGGCGAGCGGATAACTCTTGAGTGTAAAAAAGCCGAAAATAGTTTGCCAAAATCGGTTTGGGAAACATACTCCTCTTTCGCTAACACGGTTGGTGGTACCATACTGTTTGGGATCGAGGAAAATACCAAAGCAAAAGATTTCTCCGAGCGGTTTCAAGTGGGAGAAATCAGAAATCCAGATCAGATCCTGAAAGATTTTTGGAACACAGTAAACAGTGAAAAGGTCAGCGCAAACATTCTTGTTGACGCAAATGTATCCGTTGAACAATATGAAGGCCAAAAGGTCATCCGCATCGATGTTCCGCAGGCCTCCTATCATCAGCGCCCAGTGTATATCAACGGAAACCCGCTCAAAGGAAGTTTTAAACGAAACCACGAAGGCGATTATCACTGCACAGAGGAAGAAGTGAAGTCCATGCTTCGTGATGCCAGCGATACGGGAAATGACGGCGGCTTATTAGACGGATATACCATGGATGATATTGACTCCGAAACATTGAAAGCATATCGCATCGAATACGAGCTGCACAACCCCGATCATGTTTGGAACGGAATTGACAACAAGGCTTTTTTGCGAAATCTTGGCGGTTATACCGTCGATCGGGTCACCGGCAAAGAAGGCCTAACGACCGCTGGTTTGCTTATGTTCGGGACCGGCCTTGCTATCCGCGAAAGATTTGGCAATATCCGCATGGACTACTTGGATGAAAGCGATCTAATGCCCGGTAGCCGCTGGACAGACCGCCTCACCTATGATGGCATGTGGGAAAACAACCTGTACACATTTATTAAAAGGGTCCTGCCAAAGCTGGTCAAAGACATCCGCAGACCATTCAAGCTAAACGGTATGAGCCGCATTGATGACACTCCCGTGCATAAGGCGATCCGCGAAGCGGTCATCAACCTGGTCATTCACTCCGACTACCATATTACTGGTGTGCTGAAAATTGTAAAACTTGATGATGGCTTCCTGTTTTCCAATCCTGGCAACCTAAAACTTTCCATTCCGGCAATCTACGAAGGCGGAAACTCAAGGGCACGGAATCCGCATATTCAAACCATGCTGCGAATGATCGGTATGGGTGATAACATTGGTTCTGGATTTCCCACCATTTTGAACGCATGGAAAGAAGAGAACTGGCGAAAACCGGATCTAAGCGAAAACACAGAGCTTCACGTCGTGGAACTAAAATTGTGGACGCTTTCGCTGATGCCGCAAGAATGTACCGCCCATTTACATGCATTGATGGGAAATGACTATGATCGTTTGTCTTCAAATGACCAGATCATTCTTTGCACCACCTATTTGGAAAAAGAGATCACAAATGCTCGGATCCAGATGCTGCTGAATATGCACAGCACAGATGTAGGAAAACACCTGTATGAGCTGGTTGAAAAAAATATGCTTCTGGTAACACCAAATGGGAGATGGACCACTTACCAATTAAATGAACAGTATGAGATCCAACCAAGTCAAGTAAATATTACCGAAATAGACAAGCCCAGACCGGAATTGATCGACACAGACCAGACCATCTATGACTATATCATCGAGAATGGATTCATTACAACACATCAAGTCATATCGATCACTCGGATCACAACACGAGCCGGTGCAAGTGCAGCTTTAAACCGGCTCATCGAAAAAGGATTGATAGAGAGAAAGAAAAATGGTCGAAACACCTACTATGTAAAGGTTTGAGCCAAACATTCGATCAACTGAGTTGACATATCAGTTGACATATCCTACTTTGAGTTGACATGTCAGTTGACATATCGGTTGACACATTGGCAGCTTTCTCATACCGCCTCATTTTGCAAGCATATTCCATCCGCCAAGCATCTGCTCCTCTTTATCACAATAACACCAATTTTTCCCAATCGGCCACGATCTTTTGAAAGGTTTCACCAGATCGTGACGGATTTTCCATTTCATATCGCAGAACCTATATCAAATCGCAAGATACCCGAATGGCGTCCCGGAAATGCACTCCGCAAAAATAAAAAAGCCTCAAAAACAACTGTGTTTGAGGCTTTTTGGCGGAGAGTTAGGGATTCGAACCCTAGGTCGGTTTTACCCGACACGAAATTTCGAGTTTCGCACCTTCGACCACTCGGACAACTCTCCATATTCACTTGTATTGTTTATTATAGCAAATTCCCGGCGGCTCGTCAATTTGAAATTGCGCGCCGCCGGGAATTTTTCTTCCATTTTTGGGGCCTGCCGCTTACCCGATCAAACTCCAGTGCTTCTCCACCTGGTTCAGCACCTCGCAGCCGTCCGCCGTCACCAGCACCAGGTCCTCCACCCGCGCGCCAAACTCGCCGGGCAGGTAGATCCCCGGCTCGATGGAAAAAACCATCCCTTCCTTGGCCACGGCGGTGTTGGCGCTGCTCACGTCACCCTTTTCATGGTCGGTCTGGCCGATGAAATGCCCCAGCCGGTGGGTGAAATACTCCCCGTAGCCTTCCGCCGCGATCAGGTCCCGGGCGGCGGCATCCAGGTCGCACAACCGCACCCCCGGCTTCACCAGGGCTTCCGCCGCCTCGTTGGCCCGACGCACCAGGTCATGCAGGGCGGCGTGTTTCGGGTCCGCCGTTTTGCAGAAATAGGTGCGGGTCATATCCGAACAATATCGCTGCCGGCGGCCGCCGATGTCCAGCACGATGCAGTCCCCGGCTTTCAGGCGGGTATCGTCCGGCATATGGTGGGGGTCCGCCGCGTTGGCCCCAAAGGAGACGATGGGCGCAAAGGACACATCCTCACAGCCAAGCTCCTTGAACTGGGCCCGGATGTACGCTTCCCCTTCCCGCTCGGTCATCCCCTCTTTCAAAAAGGCCGCCGCCCGGCGCATCACCTGGTCGTTGATGCGGCTGCTCTCCCGCATCAGCTGCTGTTCCGTCTCGTCCTTGCAGGCCCGGGCATCGTCCACGCAGTCCGAGGCCAGGCGGCACTCCATGCCGGGGCAGGCCTGCATCAGCGGCAGCAGAAAGCGGGCGGGCCACTCCTTGTCGATGCCCAGGGGCTTTGTTTTGTCCACCTTTTCGGCGATCATGCCCACGCCGTCGTCGGTGTCGGTCATCCACACCGTCTCACAGGGCGGCTGGGGCACGTGGAACAGCTTATTCAAGAACAGGATGTTCCCGCCGTTTTTCCGCAGATACAGCGCAAACAGCCGCTCAAAGGGCTCCACGTCCACCCCGGTCAGATACCAGATGCTGCTAGGGTCCGAGACGATCATCTGTTCCAGCCCCTGGCACTCCATCGCTTCCAGCACGTTCTGGACTCTTGCCTGATACCGTTCCATCTTTCAGTTCCCCTTTCCGCCGATCACCCGGCGCACCAGCGCCTCGCCGACCACCTGTTTTACGATCTTCACGCCGGTCTGCAGCGACTGCACCGGCACAAATTCAAACCGGCCGTGGGCGTTGTGCCCGCCGGTGGGCAAGTTGGGGCACAAAAGCCCCTTATAGGTGAGCATGCAGCCGTCGGTGCCGCCCCGCACCGGCATGTGGGTGGGCTGGGCGATGCCCCCCGCCTTCATGGCCTCCTCCGCCAGGGTCACGATCTCCATATGGTCCTTGAGGATCTCCCGCATGTTGTAATACTGGTCGGTCACCTCCAGCTGGACCGTGCCCTCGCCCCAGCGCCGGTCGATCTGCCGGGCAGTCTTTTCCAGCAGGGCCTTGCGCTCCTGGAACCGCTCCATGGAATGGTCCCGGATGATGTAGACCATCCGGGCCTGCTCGCACCGGCCCTCCATCTCCTGCAGATGGAAAAAGCCCTCATAACCCTCGGTGTGCCGGGGCGTTTCCAGCGGCGGCAGCAGGCTGTTCAGTTCCATGGCGATGAGCAGGGCGTTGCGCATCTTGTCCTTGGAGCTGCCGGGGTGGATGCTGAACCCGTTCACCGTCACCACCGCCTGGGCGGCGTTGAAGGTCTCGTATTCGTAGTCGGTGATCTCGCCGCCGTCCACGGTGTAGGCGAAGTCCGCCCCAAAGCCTTCCACGTCAAAATTGCTGGCCCCTTTGCCGATCTCCTCGTCCGGGGTGAAGCCGATGCAGACAGCCCCATGGGGCGCGTTTTCTGCCAGCAGCTCCTCCACCGCCCGCATGATGATGGCCACGCCGGCCTTGTCGTCCGCCCCCAGCAGGGTGGTGCCGTCGGTGCAGATCAGGTCCTGCCCCTGATACTTGGCAAGATCCGGGAAGTCCTCCTGGCGCATCACGATCCCCTGTTCCGAGTTGAGGACCACGTCCCCGCCCTGGTAATGGATGATCTGGGGCTTCACGTTTTTGCCGGTCAGATCGGGGCTGGTGTCCATGTGGGCGATCAGGCCGATGGCGGGCAGATCCTCGCAGCCGGGCGTGGCCGGGATCTTGCCGTACACATAGCATTTTTCGTCCACGAAGGCATTCTCCACGCCCAGCTCTTTTAGTTCGTTCACCAGCATCCGGGCCAGGTCGAACTGGCAGTCGGTGCTGGGGGTGTCCGGCCGGCCATAGGGGTCGCTTTCGGTGAAGGTCTCGGCGTACCGGATGAAACGGGATACCACATCATTCATTGCTGCTCACTCCTTTTTTGAAAAAGCAGAGCAGCGCCGTCGCTGGCGCTGCCCTTTCACGTTATGCTTCAGCGTACAGGTCCTCCAGGCCATGCCCCTTGCCGGGCTTGGTCACAGCGGACACCAGCAGGATCGCCAGAATGGAGGCAGGCACCGCCACGATGGCGCATTGCAGCCCGCCCGGCGTGCCCAGCACCGTCCAGAGGATAGTCACCGCGCCGCCGGCCAGAATGCCCGCCAGGCCGCCCGCAGGGGTGACCTTTTTGGAAAATAGGGCGAACAGGATGGCCGGGGTGATGGCCGCGCCATACATGGTGTAGGCAGTCAGCTGCAAGGTGAGCACGGTGGGGAAATACAGCGTCAGGCAGACGGCGATCAGGCTAAACACCACCATGGTGGCCCGCATCACCAGCATTTTCTGCTGGTCGGTGGCGTCCTTTTTCAGGTACTTGACGAAGATGTCGTTGGTCAGGTTGGTGGAGGCGGACAGCAGGTAGGAGTCCGCCGTGGTGACGATAAACGCCATGCAGGCGCACATCAGGATCGCGCCGAACACAAAGGGCAGGTAATCCATGCTCAGCTGGAACACCACATTGGAGGGAGTCTCCAGGCTGGGATACAGCTTGCAGCCCTGCACCACGAACAAAATGGTCAGCACGATGACCACCATCTCGCCGATGAACATGCCGATGTTGGACTTTTTGGCTTCCTCGCTGTTTTTGGCGGAAGCGAACCGCTGCAGCATATTTTGGTCGCCCAGCATCAGGGCGATGGGCGGGATAAAGTAGCCCAGCAGGGTGGCGGCGGACATGCCGCCGGTGAGGGTGAGCTTTTCCGGCGGGATCACGGCGCCTGCCTGGTTCGCGGCCCCGATCAGCAGGGGCACCGCCAGCGCAAAGCCGCCGATCATCAGCAGGGCGCTCACCGCATCGGAATAGGCCACCGAGACCAGGCCGCCGCCCACGGTGATGACCAGGATGACCAGGGCACAGATGGCCAGTGCAGTGCCCTGGCTCAGCTGGACGCCGCTGGAGGCGCAGAGCATGAGCAGGATGTCCGCCGCAGCCTTCAGCTGGGTGGCCAACACGCCCACATAGGCCAGCATGATGCACAGGGCCGCCAGGATGCTGGCGCCGCTGCCGTAGCGGGCCTCCATGATCTCCGGGATGGTGACCTTATTGGACCGGCGCACCTTGCCTGCGATAAAATACAGCAAAATAATGCCGATGGGCGGGGCAGCGTAAGCGATGGCGCCCACCCAGGGGCCGCCGGAATAGATGATGCCGGCGGTGCCGGTGATGCCGCCTCCGCCGCACCAGGTGGCCAGCAGGCTGCCCACCAGGATGATGAACGGGATGCGATGCCCGCCAGTAACCATATCGTCGGCGGTCTTGACCTTTTTGTGGGCAACGATCAGGCCGTACAGCACAAGGGCGGCCAGATAGATGCCGATGAATACAAGATAACCCATGAAATTCTCCCCTCTTTTAGAACAGCGGGGGGTTGTTCCGCAAGATGCCCGCTGCCCAAAAACAAAAATATACTCTTCTATGATAAAGCGTCCGACGAGCGCTGTCAATGCGGGCGGCCAAAAGCCGCTCCTGCAGGGCGTTTTTCGCCCGGATCTTTGATGCATACAAAAGCCGGGGCCACCTTATTATGGCCTCGGCTTTTCTTGCGTCATCTGCTTAGAAACATCAAAACGGAACGCCAAATCGAGAAAACCGCCAGCCGTCCTCCCCCCGTTCCAGCGAGATCTCATAAGTATATGTATCGGTAAACAAGCCTTGTTTGAAGCCCTCCTGCACGACCGGAGAGGCCTGCTCATCCACCGCATAGGTGGCGGTCACCTGAATGTCGATCTGATCGGGCGTTTCGTTCAACAGCGTAAAGTCCATGGCCGTAGTATCCTGGTCATAGCGCGGGTCATAGCCTCGTTCCGTTGACAAATAGTACATTTGCCCATCCACCGAGCAAAAATAAAGAACGCCATCGGAGCTGAGATACGAATTTTCCAAGTAATCCTCAGTAAAAATGCTCTGAAGGGTATCATAAAAAAGATCCCAGCTTTGGTAGCGGTTCAATGCCGGATGGTATTCCTGGCCGCCCAACACCACCGACTCTTGATACGTCTTGGAGGTGTCCGGCGTTTCGCAGGGGAAGCGATCGGGATCATCGATCACATATGTCCCAATCCGGATCAGCTCCATTTTATAGGCGCGCAAATAGAGCAGCTGCTGCTCTTCCGTCAAAAAAGCCGGAACAGGGACCTGCTTGTCCTTTTCAGACAGTGGCGGTTCTAGCGATGCCTGATCCGCATTTTCGGTCTCCTCTTTCAGCGGCTCAGAAGAAGACACCGAGGAGGCATTGCCTTCTGATTGACTTGTTGATCCTGCCGGTGTGGTGCCAATGGTGCAGCCAGCCAGAAAAACGGCACACCATACAGCCATAAGGACTATTTTACCATAGGAATATTTCACTTCGACATTCCTCCTTGCATGGATCTGTTCCTTATTTAATATATCACATTATCTAACAAACAGAGTATGATTTCTGTTTCCTTTCGCCCGAGAGTCCCTGCGAGGTGAATCCGAGCGGCTAAAGGCCGCGAAGGGTGAGCCCGCCCCGCAGGGGGAAATGTGCCAAAAGAAAAAGGCACCCACTTTGTTGGGTGCCTTTTTCTTTTGGTGCACTTCCAGGGACTCGAACCCTGGGCCCGCTGATTAAGAGTCAGCTGCTCTACCACCTGTTACGACCACACTTAGCTCAGGGCAGCTATTCAGCTGTTTTTGCGTGAAATTAAGCCACATTTCCGTCTGTGGCGTTTCTTAGAGAATTTTCGCTGGTTTCTTCTGTCTGGCACAATTCCAGGAACTGCTTGTAGGTCAGTTTCACATGGACGTTCACCTGATAACCTTTGCCCACTTCCACCTTTTCCAGCAGTTCGCTCAGGATCATCCGCTTGCGAGCAAGGGGCGCCAGTTCAAATTCCTCAGCCCAGCCGCAAAACTGTCGGTAGCACTCCTTGATCTTCTGCGTGAGTTCGCGGTCATCTTCCGCTTCCTGCAGAACTTTTGCGTACTCCTGTCGCGCAGCCCGCAGCTCTGCTTCCGCCTTGGCGATCAGGCGAGCCAGCATTTCCTGTGAGAATCCGCTTTCGCCATCGAGGCATCGCAGCACTTCTGCTTCGTATCTCTCCAGCGCATGTTCGCAGTCCTGCAACTTCTTTTCCAAGGTTGCCTTCTGCTTACGCTTGTCCTGATATTCCTGCCGAATCTTCTGTTCCAGCAGCTTATCCCGCGGCGCACGACGGATCGAAGCGAACAGTTCTCGCACTACTTCCAGCACGATCCCGTCCACCCGATCTGCCAAGTACAGCGCCTGGCCGTCGCAATCCCGAAGTTTCTGTGCCCTCTGATAGCAGTTGTACTTGGGCTTCAGGGATTCTTTCACCGTGCCGTCCCTCAACTTATAGCGGTCATGATGCATGAACCCAGACATCTTGGCTCCGCAGTGTGCGCAGTAGACGAGCCCGGCCAGCAAGGTATTGTTATCCGACTTGTGAGCCACCTTGCGAGCTTCGGCGTTTGCGGTACATCTCATATCTACCATTTCGTTGGCTTTTTGGAACAGCTCCGGGCTTATGATCTCCAGTTCCGGCAGGTGCTGCGATCTGACGCTGCGGGTAACGATATACCCAAGGTATCCCTCATGACGCAAGATTCGCAGCACATGAACCGGAGTAAATTTCGCTCCACTGTGGGTACGCAACCCTCGGTTGTTCAGCATCTCCGCCAGCGCGTAGGCGCTTTTCCCTTCATAGGCTGCCAGCTCAAACAGTTCCTGTACAACGGGTGCCTCCGCCGGGTCGACTTCGAGGTCCTTTACAGGCTGCCCCTTTTTGTTCACTCGGCCCTTATGCACTGCCCGATAACCATAGGCCACCGTGCCTCCGCTGTAATGACCGCTGGAATTGAGCTGCTGAATGCGTGTTGCCACCCGTTCTGCGATTTTTTCCGACTCTCCTGCTGCCTGCCAAAAGCGGATGTAGTTGATGAGCTTGTCAGTATGGCTGTCGATCCTTTGCTGTCCCTCGCGGGTGCTCCAGACCTCTACGCCGTGCTTCACAAACCATTCCACCACATACGGTGTTTCACTTTCAATGCGGCCAAGGCGGTCGAAGAGGAATACCAGCAGGATATCAATGTTCCCTTTTTCCGCTTCTGCTTTCAACTCCTGAATGGCATCTCGTTTGGTTGCGGATACTTTTGATCCCGAAACGCCTTTCTCTGCTTTTTCCAGCACCACGCGCCAGCCATGCTGTGCGCAGAATTTCCGGCACTCGATTTTCTGCATCGGGATATCGTCATGATCCACCTGCCCTTTGGTCGACACACGGTAGGCGAGTCCCGCGCGCGGCGCATCGGTCGGCAGTTTGGCCATCTCCCTTGCAAAAAACTCATCATTGAGCCATATCTCATCGCTTGCTGAGATTTGGACGGATTCTCCGAATTGATTGGTATACTTCACTGCCCTGTCCTCCTTGTAGGTCATGCCTGCAATTCGGACCGGTCCTATTCTTTTTTCAAGGTTCTGCTGAGGAGGTATAGCCTCCCCTCACTACAACACTACCCTATACAGTAAAGGAAAGCTATCACCAAAACGGAGAATCACCTCTTTTCAGACTGGCAAAAATGCAGCATATTACACCTACCTGAAATAAGAAAAAGGCCGTCCAACTGGATATTGGACAGCTTTTCCTTTAATACATATTTATATGTCACTCGCTTGCGGCAGTTCTCTCAGACATTCAGCTTTCTCCGCCTTTTAGATACTCAATCAGTTCTCCCGGCTGACACTCCATGATCTCGCACAATTTCCCCAGCGTTTCCGTTGTTACCGGCTTATCATGCCGAATACGTTGCAGCGTTTGTGCATCGATTCCTTCATTTGCCAAGCGGTAGAAGGAAATCTTCTTTTGTTCCATAAGCTGCCGCATTGGTCGAAATGAAATCGGCATTGCATCACCCCACTGAAAATATTATAGGGGTCTTGCTTTGCTCCTATATAGTGACTATAATCACTATATAGGAGTGATACCGTATGACCGTAACATTTTGCGGACACCGATCCATTGAGCAGTCGCTTCAAGTATCAAACTGGTTACGCGATATCGTTCGAACTCTTATCCTGCAAGGCGCAAACACCTTTCTTCTTGGCGGATATGGAGCGTTTGATTTATTGGCCGCTCGCGTTGTGCGTGATTTGAAAGCTGAATTCCCCTCTATTGAATCCACATTAGTCATTGCCTATCTCACTACAGACAATGATCCATTGCTGTATGACAACACCTTATATCCTCCTCTGGAAAATGTTCCGTTTCGTTATGCCATCTCCCACAGAAATCGATGGATGGTCGAACAATCCGATATTGTTGTAGCATTCGTAAAACATAGTTGGGGTGGCGCTGTCACCACCTTGAATTACGCCAAACGCAAAGGCAAGGTTATTATTGAATATTCTCATACAGCAATTCCGTAATTCACCGTGAGTCTTTCTCCATACGGCAGCGATACACCTGCATAATGGCATCCAAAACATTTTGCGGTGCATTGGGGCACTCCACTGCCGCAAAGCATATCTTGGCCTGATAGGGTCCATACTGCCGCTCCAGCACCACTGCTTCCGGCGAGCTGCTCTCTGTTTTTGGCGTTTTTACCATGGGAGCTCACATCCTCTCTGCAATGCCCGCTTGCGCAGAGGTCGTTCCAGCCCACGGATGCTCAGTTCATAACGCAGGTCGGTCCTGGCCGTTATCAGAACAGCGTCATGATCCTGCAAAAAACACAAGATACGAAACAAGGTCTTGTTATCATGGCTGAAGCGTGAGAGGTCTCCTATCATAACAGTATTCGCACTTCCTCTGCGTACTGTGTCCATCATGGCTTTCAGGCCCACACGATGAAGATTGCGCCCGTCAGCTTGATCCTGAGATGCCCCGACTACAATATATCCCCGCTGTTCCGCTTCTTCCAAGAGCTCACTTACCTGCGTAAATAATACCGTGCTGTTCTGACTTCTGCTGCGTCCGTAGATCCAGACTGTGCATACTCTTTTTCGTTCAGGCATTTTGCATCCCTCCTGTATGCAAAAAAATAATCCGGGCCTTTCCTGGCCCGGATAAACTCATTTACATCTTCCACTTGCCTTGTAACTGGGAGCGGAGGCAGAGCGTCCATCACCTCTTTGTGGTATTTTCCCCCTGGCACTGCCCTGTGGTCCAGTATCGCCACGGTGCAGGTATCGGTTTCTGTTCGGATCGCCCGCCCAAACCCCTGCCGGAGCTTCACCTGCATCTCCGGCACAATAACATCTTGGATATAATCCTGCAGTGTCATGTAATTTGTCCGCTGCGCTTCACGGATCGGATCCGGCACAGGGAACGGCAGCCTGGGAATAATTAAAGAAGACACCATATCCCCGGGGAAGTCAATTCCCTCCCAGCAGCTGCCCGCGGCAAACAACACGGCATTTTGTTCCCTTTTAAATTGGCGGATCGTGTCCTGCGAGTTCCGCCACACCTCCATGAGCGGGACCGGCATCTGATTCTTCACAAGATTGTATACTGCCCCCATGAGCGAGTAGGCTGTAAATAGCACCAGCGTATGGCCGCAGGTAGCTTCCACCAGCTGGAGTATTTCTTCCGCGATCTGGTTGATCTCCTGTTCGCTGCCTTTGGGGGCTTTTTCTCTGCCCGCCGGGAAATAGAGCAAACAGTTCTTTTCATAGTTAAAGGGCGATGGCGCTGAGAATGTCTGCACCTTTTGCACCGTACCAAGTCCAACCTGTCGGATGACGGGTTCAAAGCTCGTTCCCGCTTTCAATGTTCCCGAAGTGAGCAGCGCTGGGATCCGCTGGCTCCACAGTGCGCGGCGCAACTGTCGGGGAATATCCCGGCTCGTCGCGCACAGGCTGGGGCGTCCCTCTCTGTCATATTGCAGGTAGAGAATGTATTCCGCATCCTGTTCCCGAAACAGTCGAAGTGCGCTTTCCATGTTTCCCAGCCGGTGGATCAGCCATCGGGGAGCTGCCTCGCGCAGGTCCTCCTGGGCCGAGCAAAAAATGCTTTCGCACTCCTTCAGAGCTTTTCTTCGTGCTGCTGTGAGTACAAACGAAAGCCGCCGCCCGTCTTCCCAATCGGTGTTCTCTTTTTGAAATGCGGTCATCAGGCGATTGCTCTTTTCCCGAAGCGACTGTGCCACGGGGCCGCATTTTTCTTTTTCCAGTAAGGTATAGAGATCCTCAAACGCTTGTTGTGAGAGGCTCTCTCCGTACATCTGACAGGCGGCGTCCGTCAGCTTATGGGCTTCATCCACGATAAGAATCCCGTACTCTTTCAGCAGCGGATGGATCCCTTGCTGCCGATGCATCGCATCCGCAAGCAGATAGTTATGGTTACAGATCTGAAACATAACGACTCCCGTCTGCGCCTGCCGGAGATAAACATGATAGCGGCAGGCATCCCTTCTTGCGCAGTTTTTCGGGCACACTTTCGGAACGCAGATCTGCCGTCGATCAAAATCACTGAGTCCGGTGACCGTATCCAGGTCGTAATGCAACATAAGAGAACGCAGCGCCGCGAGTTGCCGGGCATTCTTCTTTTTCCCTGCGATCGCCCGGAGCCGCTGAGAGAACCGCTCGTCACAAACAAAGCGTTCCTTCCCTTTGCGAACGCATGCAGTAAGCGGCTCGCTGATGATCCCGCCGGACAGCAACACTCTCGACAGAAAAGGCAGATATTCTTCCACCATCGCTTCCTGCAGAGCTACGCTGGAGGTAGAGATCACGACCGGCCTGTTCAGGCCAAGGAAATATTTTCGCGCCAGGATACAGGCGATCAAGTAGGCGTATGTTTTGCCGATCCCAACGCCTGCATCGCAAAGCGCAATGGTATTATGGAGCAGGCTGTCCAGCATGGCATGGCATAGAACGATCTGTTCGTCACGTACAGCAAGTCCGTTTTCCGGCAAAATGACCCGGAAGATCCGTTCCGCTTCTGCATGTGCCCGCTCTGTGGTATTGATCAGCATGGCTATGCTCCTTTTCGAGCCAGCCGTTAACAACAAAGTAATGCAGCGCAGTTTGTCCATCTGCGCTGCACGGATTTGTCGTTAACGACGGCAATCCTAAATATTGTACGCACCGTATTTATTTCATCCCCCGGTGCATGGGAGCCATACAGGCGGGCTTTTTGGTCGTAAAGCCCCTTCACGGCATTCCAAAGGTCTTGCTGATTACAACCCTAGGCTGGCCGGCCCATCTGACGTGTGGGCGAACGTTCAATCGACGCACTTGCACTACCGCAGGGTCCTGGCGTGTGAGGCGACCGGCACCTCCTTTCGGGCAAAATAGATCGCTCCGACCCCATCTTTCCGCTCACCTGCACATGGTCAGATAAGTTTCAAGCATTGTCATCCTGGCGCTTTTCCCGATGTCGCTCTCCTGCACAGAGCAGTGTGCTCCCGCATGGCTATGTATTCGTATTGTCAAGGTACCGACCTGCAACGGTCAATTGGAGCTAAAGTCGTTGAGGATGGACTGAATGATTTCTTTTCGCTCATCTGTCAGCTCAATCATCATCTGCTGCAGAACTTCGGCCTGAGTATAGGAAAGATATTCTCTTCTGCGCCGCTGTGGATTCAGAAGATATATTCCTCCATGTCTTCCCGGCTCCGTACACACATCATAGTGCAGAGATAAAACGGCTATATCATGATAGATCGTCTGCCGCGTGACCTGAAAGCGTTCCGCTAATTCTCTGGCCTTAACTTTTCCTCCGCAGCGAAGGATCTCGACGATGGCTTCTCTTCGCCAGTTTGCGTCCACATCCTTTCACCACCTCACTCCTTGCTCCAACTTTATCGTATCAAGATAATGTCAAAGACCCCTTTACAATTTCTGTGAAAAATTAAGAGAATATAGAAAGCCCAGCACAAGCAACATATCGCTTGTCAACACGCATTTTACATGGATTTTTTCTAAAAAACAGGCATTGTACAATACTATTGAGGTGAGTTATAATGCCTGATTACCAGAAATCCCTGGGCGACACCGTGCGCAAAGCACGTCATAAAGCAAAACTGTCACAAGCCGAACTTGCTGAAATTCTGGGAATCGGCCTTCGTACAGTTGGCGATATCGAAAACTATCGCTCCAATCTGACAATGGAAACTTTATATCCGCTGATCAGAACTTTGAACATTGATCCGGTAGAAATCTTTTACCCAGAGCATATCGACAGCACAAATGGTGCCGCAGCTGAATTAAGAGCCAAATTGGCCACCTGTACCGAAGATGAGGCAATTCTACTTTACGAAATCTGCGATGCCGCACTACGCACAGTAAGAAGCCCTAAAGCCTACTCCGTTTACAAACAAAAATGAAAGAGCCCACACTTCGTCCTTACATAAGGAAGAAATGTGGGCTCTGCGTTTAACATCTGGCTCTCAGCTTTATTCTTTTATGCTACATATTTTGCTATCGACGATGTTGATTAGCGTTTCTCGTCTGCATTTGGGGCAAAATAACGGAAAGTTCAGTAGGGTAGTATCTTTTCTCACCTTAATACGAGTGCGACTTTGGCACACAGGACATAAAATCCATTCTGATTTCTCCCCCTGAATAGCTGTCACACTCAATCAGCCCCCTAACGTACTTGTAATGACAGCAAATGAGATTAATCTTCTATTTCTGTACCTGCATAAATTCCAGGATTTTTCCATGTGGTTACATTCTGATGTCCTGCACTCAGCGCACCATCCACCGGAATGGCCGCACCGGTGATGTACCGGGCCATATCACTTGCCAGGAACAGAGCCAGCCAGGCACACTCCATGGGATTTCCCATTCTGCCTGCCGGGCAGTCTTTTGCGAACATGGCCATTGCTGCTTCGGGAATATCGCCAAAGATGCTGGTTTTGGTATATCCGGGGCAGATAGCATTCACTGTGATTCCATAGGCGGCATAATCCAAGGCCGCGGCACGGGTCATACCAACCACGCCGAATTTCGTTGCGGTATACAGCGCCTGTCCCCGCTGCGGAACAAGACCGGCTACCGACGCGACATTGATCAGGAAACCACCTTTGGATTTGCTGCGGAAGATTGCCTCCGCCGCATACTTCATGCCGGCAAATACACTTTCGCTGTTGAGCGCAAAAATCCGCTCATACTCTTCCACCTCGTATTCATGCAAAGGATTGCCACCCATGCCGATTCCGGCATTGGATACGAAACCGTCCAGCCGGCCATAGGTTTCCACCGCTTTCTCAACCAGAGCCTTGATCTGTGCAGGATTACTGCAGTCGGTGCGGACAAAGACTGCATCGCCGCCTTGTGCAACGATCTCCTCTGCCACCTTCTGGCCCTGTTCCTCGCTGCGTGCAGCCAGCACCACTTTCATGCCGTTGGCTGCAAAAGCCCGTGCAATGGCTTCACCAATGCCTCTGCTTGCGCCGGTCACAACGGCAACTTTGCCTTGTACGCTTTCAAAGTTAGCTTTCATAGAAATCGCTCCCCTCTCTGTTCCTTTTCTTGTTTTTATCTCAGAATCCGATTCAGGAATTGCGCACTGACTTGCGCGCTTTTCACCGGACTGCCGTCGACCCAGTTGCGGTGGCTTTCCAAGATCACCGCATCCACGCTCACCCGCAGCGCCTGCTCCATCAAGCTGTCCAGATCCATGTTGCCTGTACCCAGTTCCATGCTGTCAGTTTTCAGAATAGGCGTTACCGCAGCCCCTTGTACCCGGCTCCCTCTGTCGTTGATATGCCACAGCTTCATCCGGGAACCTAGGCGCTGCATCCATGCCAAAGCATTGGCACCGCCCTCGGTAAACCAGTAACTGTCAAACTCAAAGTTTACAAACCTGGGATCGGTTTCCTCCAGCAAAATATCATAGGCACGCTTTTGGGTGCTTACCCAGCGCAACTCACAGTTGTGGTTGTGGTAAAGCAATTCCACTCCTTCATTCAACAAAGCCTCTCCAGCTTTATTCAACCGGGCGGCCAGATCGCGCACAGTAGCTTCGTTCCCGTAGTCAAATCGGTACATACCCGTAATGACCACATATTTGGCTCCAAAACTCTTTGCCTCCTGTGCCACCGCTTTTGCATCCCGTTCTAAACTGCCCAGATCGGTGTGAAGGCTGACCACCTTCAGTCCCGCTTCCTGTACCAGCTTGTTCCAGTTAAGATTGCCACCTTTGCCCACCGGCATACCGGCAGCCTTGGTCAGCAGCTTGACCACAAACCCGATGGGATGGATCATAAACCCGCACAATTCAATGCCGTCGTACCCGGCCGCTTTGAGAGAAGCCAGCGTTTCACGGGCCTGCGTTTCGTTATTCAATACCGTTCCCAGCATAAACTGCTGAACTGCTTTTATAGACATTATTCAGCCTCCATTTCTATGATTTCACCCGACGTAATTCCACTTTCATTGAAGCTGTCTACACAGAGGAAATAGCTTTGCCCCGCGATAAGAGTGGACAAATTCACCTGGGCAGCGTCATAAACAAGCCAGCTGTGATAAAGCTTGTCGGGTGCGCTCCCATAGCGCACATTATATCCTTGCGCGCCGGGGACCGGCTGCCAGCTCACTTTGCCGTCCAGCGGGCCAACTCGCTTTGCCGCGGCCCGGGCTCGGGCGGGCTTTTCACCGTCACCGTTGCCGAACACCCGCAGCCCGCTGATGCGCAGCGTTTGTCCATAAGGCAGCTCCCCGCCTGTCACCCGCACATACCGGGCCCGGATACCGTTGCTGTATTCATAATAACCGTTGGAACATTCCCGGGCCACGGTTTCCCGGATGGTCCAGGTCTTGCCGTCCACACTGGTTTCCACGGTGTAGTGGGAAATCTGAGGCTGCAGCTCAATATGCCGGGTCTTGCGGTCATCCCCGTAGCTGTCGGCAGGGAATCCCACCACCAGCCCGTCATCGGCCAGGTTCACCTGGATGGCCCGGACATCGCATTCCTTTTCCAGGTCCACACAAAGCCATTGGCCCGGGGCATCGCTGCCTGCGCTCCACCAGTTGCGGCAGGTTTCATTCACAGCCAGGGCAGGATCGCTTCCCGGTGCGGTAGCGGAAGCCGTGACCGGCTTGCGATAGCTCAGCAGCATCCATTCCGGCTGCCACAAGGACGCATCAAAGCCCCTCGCCGGGATGCGATGCGGGTAATCGGCAAAATTCTGGTTGCAGAACAGCACGCCGTCCCGGTCGAAGCCCGCCGGGAACAGTCCTACCCGCCGCTCAAAATCATGGTTGACCGAAATGCGCATAGTGGCTGCATGCCAGTAGTTGCCGTACTGATCGGCGATGGTACTGCCATGACCCGCACCGGTCATAAAGCCGCCGGGCACCGCGGAAAAGGGATTGGAGGTTTGCAGGGTAAAGGGTCCCAGAGGCGACTTGGCGGTATAAACGCCATCGGCATAGGTATTGTACTGGGTGCCGGGACAGGCATACTGCAGATAATAAGTTCCATTGTGCTTGGTCATGTAGGCCCCTTCGATATAGGGTTTACCTACAGCAAAAAACATGGCGGCCAGATCATCGGTGCTGATGCCGGGAATGTGCTGCATCTCCGGCGGGAATTCCAGCTTGCCGGTGGCGGGGTTGTAGTGTTTTTTCAAAGACTGGTACACCACGCTGGCTTCCCGATCCACCACCCCGTTATCACCGGGACGCTCGTAGCCAAGCGTTTCTTCCTGACCACAAATCAATTCCTTCTTTTCTCCGATGGGGGTCATGTTTTCAGGATCCAGTTCCACGCCCCAGAGCGGGGTAGTATTGGCACAGCCCCAGTAAAGGTAGACCCGCCCATCGTCATCCTGAAACAGGTCGGGATCCCAAAAAGCGAAAGGCGCACTGACCTCCTCAAACGACTCATGCAGCGGATCTCTACTGCGCAGGATGGGGCAGTTACGCCCCTTCCTACTGGCACAGAAATACAGATACTCCCCCACCTGACGAACATCGGGGGCATAGTCGTAAATCAACAGATCCGGAGCCGCATGAAAGTCCCAGTGCAGCAAATCACCAGAGTGCCAAAATCCCGCAGACATAGAAACAAAAAGATAATATCTGCCCTTAAAATAGGCCAGCGTGGGGTCGGCTCCCTCCCGGAAACCTGCAATGCGGGGACCTTCTTTCATGTGCTGGTAGCGATAGCCCAGATCCAGCGGATTGCAGTAGGTCTGCTTCATGGTGCTCACTCCTTGGGAATGCCTTGCAGCACACGATTAAGTTGCTTGATATCCTCAATGTCAGTACCAGCCTGCTTGAGCATGCTCTCAATGGTCATGCGCTGCATAGCGCGCTGCATCATGGCCACCAATGCGGGGTTGTCCTTGACAGCGGCGGCCACATCACCGCGGGCAGCGGTGGCCTTGTCGCTGATTTTCTTCAAAATGGGTCCCACCTTCGCATCAGCCATGGCCGCAGCCATATTATCCTTGACACTCCAGCAAGTTTCATCCAGTTCTCCGTCAAACCAGTTGTTTACCTCTTGACGGTTCGCCATCGCATAGGCCGGATTGGGTTTATCCACTTTGTTGATCAGAATGACGCTGGAATATCCTTCGGCCCGGGCTTCAACAGAATGTTTCCCGGTGACGGGTACCCGGAAGACAAACACCTTGTCCCCTGTCTGCGTTTCCTGAAGACGACCATCAACATACAAGGATACTTGGGGCAGGTTGGAATAGACTTTCACCTCAGTGACATCCTCGGCACGATCCACATACCGGCTGCCGCAGGTATGTACAAAAGGCTCCTTGCTCCAATATGCTTTGTACAAATAAAAAGCGTCTTTCTTGATCTTGCGATCAAAAGTAACCAGGCCCTTTTGATTTTCTCCGTTTTTGCCACCCTCATCCCGGCCATCCGCCGCAAAGTCAAACATATTCCACACATGAGTGGCCCACAGCCAGGGACGCTCGGCGATCATTTTTGCCATGTGCTCATGGTATACGCACTGGTAGGTTTCGGTGTAGTCCCCCCGTTCGGGACTGGAAGTCTGATAGGCGGGGTTTGCATCAGCACCATACTCGCTGAACCCGATGCACCGATCAGGATATTTGGTATGGTATTCATCAAAGAAGGCATCGTTCTGGTCCAGATCCCCCAGATACCAGCCAAAATACAGGTTATAGCTGTTCACATCAGGAATCTCCAGGATGGGGTTAGTGATTTCCAGCATGAACACATTTGCCATTGTGGTGGGGCGGGTAGGATCCAGCCGGTGAGCCAATTCGTTGAGAGCACGGTGGTTTTCCAGCAGCTCCTCAGAAACCGGGCTGGCGGCCGTGATTTCGTTGGAAAGTCCCCATACTGCGATGCAGGGATGGTTATAGTTCTGCACGATGAGCTCTTCCATCTGGGTCAATGTATTCGCCCTGCCGTTGTGCATGTGCATGGTAATGTAGGGAATCTCGGCCCAGATGACCAATCCCTTTTCGTCGCACAAGTCATAGAATGCCTGAGCGTGCTGGTAATGTGCCAGTCGAATAGTATTGGCTCCCATCTCCAAGATCAGAGCCAGATCCTCCTCCATCATCTCTTTGGTAATGGCAACGCCCACACCCTTGCGGTCCTGATGCCGAGAAACACCCCGCAACGGATATTCCCGGCCGTTGAGAAGAAATCCCTTTTGCGGGTCAACCTCAAATTTGCGACAACCAAAACGGACACTTTGTGTTTCGCCACTCTCCAACTGAGCAGTGACGGTGTAGAGATAAGGATCATTCACCCCATCCCACAGGTGTACATTTTCCAACGCAAAAACAGCTTTGGCAATATCGTTTTCCACCGGGGCGCTCACCATCTGTCCATCCAGTGCAAACTTTACCATTTTAGCTCCAACTGTAAAGGCTTCTACCGTCACCTCACAGCGGCGTTTTTCCAAATCGGTGACTACCGGCGTTACTTTCACGGGTACCGCGCCGTTTTCCGGCATAGCAAAGTGGGTCGCAGACAGAATGTGCAATGTCACATCCCGATAAATGCCGCCGTAAAAGGTAAAATCTGCTTTTTGGGGATACACAGTGTCGTTGTCACTGTTGTCCACCTCAACGGTGAGGGTATTGGCATCTTGCAGTGCGTCGGTAATATCCACACGGAAAGTGGAATATCCGCCTTTATGTTCGGCCAGTTTTTTTCCATTCAGGGAAACAACCGCCGTCATAGCCACCCCATCAAACTGCAACACTGCACGGTCGCCTTCTGCCAGCTGGATATCGGGCAGCTTCTTGGTGTAGATGCAGGTACCGCGGTAATAGTCATTACCACCGTCCTGACCATCTATGGCATTCCATGTGTGAGGCAGGGTCACGGATTCGCTGTGCTCCTGCTTGGTAAAAATCCAGTCAGTATTCAATACAATCGTTTTGCTCATGGGAAAACTCCTTATCTTATCATAAAACCAAAACCGAAAAGGGAAACCCCTCTCGGCTTCAGTTTTTCAGATTCACTTCATATTTTCGTCAAAAAGTACCGCTTGGGCAGAGGCTTTCTTCTCTGCAATACGCTTCTGCACCTGAACCATTTCTGCCTTGGTCAGAGGACAGCTGCGCATCGCAATCAGGGTAATGACCCAGCCAATGAGAGGCAGACCGAACTTGAGGGACAAGGTCATCCAGAAAATAGCCGAGGTGCAGGGATCGGTAGGCTGAGGCATGGTGGTGGTATAGCCCAGCAGCGCCACAGCACCAGTGGCAATGACTGCTGCAAAAGAGGTGATCAGCTTGTCAACCAGGCTGTAGGTGCCGGATACCACTGCCGGGATATAGCGGCCGCTGCGATCAAGCTCATAGTCAATGGCATCGGCCATATAGGAAGTGTTGGATGTGGTGATACACATATTAGAGCCGTTGAGCAGCAGTGTAAGCACCACATAAATGATCATCGAGGGGCTGCCCATCACGCCAATCTGAGAAGGTTCTCCGAAGATAAAGAAGATCACCAGCACTGCTGTGATAGTCATGCTGACATAGGTCCAGGTGACAATGCCATTCTTGCTGCCGTGCTTGCCCACATATTTGGCACCGAAGGCGGCGAAGAAGATAGAAGGCACCATGCTGATGACCGTCAAAATGGTAGCAAGGCCCATGTTGCCGATGAGGATTCCGTTGAACATCGTGTTGATGATGGCCTGGCTGGCTACCTGCTGAGCCAGCTTATCGGAGGCATTGGAGGCAATGTAGCACTGCAAAGGCTTGTTGCACTTCAGTACTTCAATAATATCCGCCATTTTCAGCGGCTCATACTTTTTGGTACCCATAAAGGTTTCGGGCTTGTCGTAAGAAGAAACACCCAGGCAAACCAGCACGGTACCGACACCAGCCACCAGCAGGGTAACATTACAAGCCGCCGTCAGGAACTCCTGATTATACTGCCCGCCAAACATGGGCAGCAACATCACATTCATGACCATCGACATAGCCATAGGTACCAGATAGTTGAACACCGTCGTCCAAACGCCGATCGTCGGACGCTGATTGGGGTCATTGGTCATGATTGCAGGAATGGTCTGCGCTGTCATGTTGGTCACAGTGTAACCGATGATATAAATGATATACAGCAATGTAAACATCGGCAGCCCCAATCCCTTGGAGGAGAAGCCAGTAAACATACCATAGAGAGCAGCGGCCTCGATAAGGTAACCGGCCACCATCAGGATGCGCAGTTTGCCGAACCGGGTGTTAACGCGGTCATATACAAAGGCCAGCAGCGGATCGGTGATGCCATCCAAAATGCGGGAACAGGTCAGAATAACACCTACCGCTGCAGTGGTGATTCCGTAACCGATGCTGGCAGAGTAACTCGCCATTCCAATCAGGGAGTAAACGCTCATGCCCACCAGTCCGTTGCAGGCGTAGCAGATGATTTGCCAGAGCTTGGCACGGCGATACTGTACGCCGTCAAGTTCACTGGCCGTAGGTTTCTTTTTGAACATGGTTCTTCTCCTCCTAAAAAATTACGGTGGCTTTGTTTCTGTCCTCACTATACCAGATCAGCACCCGGCAGGAGAGTCACTATTTCACAAAGGTGTACAATTATTCGTGTGCTTTTGGCAGCATGTTGATTTTTTATCCTTGATTTTAGATTTTTACACTCTTATTGTCCATCTGGTATGGTATGATGCAAACAGCAAAACAGAAATACCCGGTTAATAAAAAGGAGGAAAAATATATGCAGAAATTCACAAAAGGATTTCTGGTGGGGGCCGCCACTGCCGCCCATCAAGTAGAGGGTAACAATATCCATTCGGATTATTGGGTGCAGGAACAACTGCCCCACTCCAGCTTTACTGAACCCAGCGGCATCGCCTGTGATCATTACAATCGATATGAGGACGATATCCGCCTGCTGGCTGATGCTGGACTTAATTCTTATCGCTTTTCCATTGAGTGGGCACGCATTGAACCGGAGGAAGGCCAGTTTGACACCACCGAGGTTGAACATTATCGTAAAGTCATTGCCTGCTGCAAGGTCCATGGAGTAGAACCGGTGGTCACCCTGCTGCATTTTACCAGTCCAAAATGGTTGATTGTCAAAGGCGGGTGGGAAGCCGAGTCCACCGTAGAGGATTTCCGGCGCTATGTCTCTTATGTGATGGAGCACTTGGGCAGCGAACTGCATTATGTCTGTACCATCAACGAGGCCAACATGGGGCTGCAGCTGGCAGCAATCTCCAAACGGTTCCGCCTGATGGCCGAACAGGCGGCCAAATCCGCTGCTGCCGCTGGCAAATCCGCTGAAGGCACCGTGCAGGTGGGCATGAATTTTCAGAAAATGATGGAGAACATGAAGTTTGCCGCCACTGAAAACGCCGGGGTGTTCGGTGATCCGCAACCCAAGATCTTTGTCAGCGAACGTACTCCCGAAGGTGATCTTCTGATCATGCGCGCCCACGCCGCTGCTCGAGAAGTCATCCGAACTCTCTGCCCTCATGTGAAAGTGGGGCTGACCCTTTCTCTCCATGATCTGCAGGCCCAGCCGGGCGGAGAAGCCTTTGCCGAAGCTGCTTGGGCGGAGGAGTTCACTCACTACCTGCCCTATATTCAGGCGGACGATTTCCTGGGGGTGCAGAACTATACCCGCACCCTGTATGGTCCCACCGGCCAGTTGCCTGCCCCTGAAGGAGTTGAACTGACCCAGATGGACTATGAATATTATCCCCAGGCGCTGGAAAATGTACTGCGTCGGGTCGCGGAGGACTTTCACGGCGACCTAATCGTCACCGAAAACGGCATTGCCACCGCCGATGACTCGCGCCGGGTGGCGTTTATCGAGCAGGCTTTATCCGGAGTGCAGCGTTGTATGACCGACGGTCTGCCGATCAAAGGTTACTTCCACTGGAGCCTGATGGATAACTTTGAGTGGCAGAAAGGCTATTCCATGAACTTTGGCCTGATGGCCGTAGATCGGGCCACCATGGCCCGCACACCCAAGCCCAGTTTGACAGTGCTGGGAAGTTACGCTGGCGTGTAATCTCTAAAGGGCTGCCTGTGCGGCAGCCCTTTTCGCATGGTATAACGGCGCAAATGGCCATTATACCACTTATTTGATTTTCTTTTTCTCTTCCTTTGCCGGGCAACCGAAAAAGATCGTAAATTATACCATTCCGCTGCCGCTTCATGGTATAATGACATTGAGCGAGGTGTGTTGTGGATGGAGATTTTACAGAATATGAAATTGCTGGCAGAGCTGATTCAATGCGGCGGCTCGATTTTCACCTGGTGTTACAACGAAGAAGGTGCCTTGTTGGGCAGCAACTGCCCAGATGAGGCTTTTTTATCAGGTGTATTTGAACTATTTGGTTGCAAGGAGCAGATGTTGGCATACGGAACTGTACACGACACCCCTCTCACTCTGGGAACTGCCTTAGGTGTATTATGGTCCGCCGCTTTCGAGAAGGAGGATGGTCAACTCAAACGCACTTGGGTAATTGGGCCTGTTTTCTATCAAGATGTTTCCATGCGTGCCATTGAGCAAGGGCTTCGCTATTATAGCCGTTTGGAAACCAGCGTTTCTTGGGCAATGCACCTGCAAAAAATTCTTGCCAAAGTCCCTGTGGTACAAAACACCATCCTTCATCGCTACACCTTGATGGCACACTACTGTCTGACCGGGGAACACCTGTGTGTAAGCGATATTAACAGCGAAACACTTCCCCAAGTATTCGATTCCCCACAACTCCCTGCTCATGACCGCCATAAGGTCTGGATGGCAGAACAGGGACTGTTGGAAATGGTACGCACCGGCGACTTGAACTATAAACAGGCACTTTCCAACAGTATGACCCTGAGTGCCGGCGTACCGGTACACAGCGATGATGCCCTGCGGCAAAGCAAAATATCGGTGATCGTGTTCACTTCACTGGTGTGCCGTGCGGCCATTGAAGGCGGCCTTTCCCCTGAGGAAGCTTATGCTTTGGGTGATAGCTACATCCAAGCTGCCGAATCCGCCAAAACATTGGACGATCTGAATCCGCTAAGTCTTATGATGTACGATGATTTTATCCGGCGGGTTCACAAATGCCGCACCAACCCTAAGCTCAGTCGCCCGGTACAGCAGTGTGTGGATTATATTGAGATGCACTTGGACCAGAAGATCCGAGCAAGCGACTTGGCCCCGGTGGTGGGTTATACTGAATATTACCTAACCCACAAATTCAAAGCAGAAACAGGCCTTTGCATCAACGACTACATAAAATTTGCTAAAATCGAACGGGCCAAGGTCCTGCTGAAAAGCACCGATCAGACCGTGCAGGAGATTGCCGCATCCCTATGTTTCAGTACGCGAAACTATTTTTCCCGCGTTTTTCTGGCTGTGACTGGCCAGACTCCTATTCAATACCGGGAAGGATGAAACTTTTCCGCACACCAAAACAGACAGCGAGGAAAATCCTCCGCTGTCTGTTTTCTTATATAGAACATATTGGCGGCTCCACGCTGGCAGCTTCGGCACACAACGCCGTAATAGCCGTTGCCACCTGTTCCGGCGAAAGCTTTCGTCCACTGCGCAGCCAGTATTCCATCACACCGGCAGCCCCTGCAAACAAAAAGGTATTCTGCATACCTCTCCAGCCGTCAATAGTTTTGCTATGGATGTCTGTGTCCAAACGCAAGTCCATGTAGCGAAAGCACCGTTCCACTACTCGATGCAAAAAATCATCATCGGGGCTTTTTCGCGCCAGTATCGTCAAAAGGTCCTCGTCGTTGTACAACTTTTGCAGCATGGGAAGAAGGACCGCCTGCACGCCCCGGTCCTGGGTACTCACCAAAATTTTCTCCAACTGTTGCAGGGCCTGTTCCTCCAGCTGTTCCACCAGATCATAGCAATCCCGGAAATACCGGTAGAAGGTTCCTCTGTTAATCTGAGCCAAGGCACAGATTTCTTTGACTGTAATCTTTTCCATAGGCTTTTGTTGTAAAAGCTGCCAAAATGCAGTAGTGATGATCTGCTGTGTATACCGGGTACGTGGGTCAATTTTCATTTCCATGCTCCTTTTAGTAACAACTTTATAGAATTTGTTGCGCAAATCATCATCTGATGTTTATTTGTTGATTGCGCCCTCTCTTTGCTATCAGTATACTAAAAGGCAGAAGCAAAAGCAACACGCGTTGAAAAAAACATCACATGTTCTTTTGGGGGAGGATTTTCTATGCAGAGTGAACGGTTGTTTAAGGATGCACCGGTCTGGCGGGCCATCAGCGCACTGGTTGGCCCATCCATTTTGTCAGTTCTGGTCATGGTAATTTATAATATGACCGATCTGTTTTTTATTGGATTACTGCAAGACACCGCCCAGACTGCGGCTGTAGCAGTAGTGGGACCTGTCTTTACTCTGGCTGCTGCCGGCGCCACTGTGCTGGGCATGGGTGGTTGTGCCGTGGTGGCTGGTTCACTTGGAGCTGGTGACCTGCAAGATGCCCGGTGCATCTCCAGCCTTTGTGGATGGTGCTCCATTTTGGTCGGTGTTATCCTAACCGTAGTGCTGAATTTGTTCTGTGAACCAATTTTATCTTTGTTGGGCACCAATGACGAAATCCTGCCTTACGCAACCGATTACCTGCGCATCTTAGCCATTGGTGCTCCAGCTATGATTTTTTCCGTTTCTGCTGCCACCCTCCTGCGGGCGGATGGTGCTATCCGCCGGGGACTTGTGGGAAACTTGGCAGGAAGTATCACCAACATTCTTCTGGATCCACTTTTCATCTTAGGGTTTGGCTGGAATATCGCCGGGGCTGCCGTCGCTACCATGATAGGCAATCTGGTAGCCAGCGGGCTTTACCTGAACCACATTCTATTCCACTCCGAAGCCCTGAGTCTGTGTCCCTCCGATGCCTTGCGCCACCCGACCCGACTGGGCCGAGTCCTGGCGCTGGGTTTGCCCAACGGGGTAAGCAGCCTGTTGAGCGGTCTTGCGGGCAGTTTCAGTAATCGGCTGCTATCCGCCTATGGTACTAATGCCCTAGCCGCCATGGCTGCTGCCGATAAATCTGCCATGGTCGTCACACTGGTACAGATGGGGATCTGCATGGGACTACAACCCTTGTTGGCCTACAATGTGGGCGGACACAATTTTCCCAGACTACGGGCGGTCTTGAACCGGAGTTTCGGCCTGACCGTCGGATTTGGCACATTGTTCACCCTATTTTGCCTGTTGGCCCAGCAACCGCTGATTGGGCTGTTTCTCTCTGATCCCGAAGCCATATCTTTGGCACGCCAGTTACTTCCCTGGCTTTTGGCTGGCAGTCCGTTGCTTGGCCTGTACTACCTGGGCATCAACTTCCTGCAAGCCGCCGGTTATGCTGGTATCGCCACGCTGCTCTCCGCCTTACGGCAAGGGGTACTTCTGGTTCCAGCTCTGTACGGGTTCCACAGTCTGCTGGGCTTGCCGGGCTTGGCCTCTGCTCGGACTGCAACCGACCTCTTTAGTGCAATCATTGCCCTGCTGCTCTTTGTCTTGGTATGGCGCAAACTAACAAACAACAAACTGCGGCCCTTCCATAATGCCCTATAAAGCATCGTTCCCTCTTACGAGAAATCATCTGAACTTTCTTCTCAGAAATACCGTTCATCCCTTTCGCTTGGGATAGCGCATATATTACACGAAAATTTATCCTTGATTCCGAATTATCACCCCGCATCGCTTCCATTTTTTCGTTATAATGAAAGCAATCTAAAAACGAAAGGACTGTAGAACTGTGCAGGCAACCAATCTGCAAACCAATCATCTGACAGCCCCTCTGGGGATGGACGGCGGGCCGCTGTTTTTATCCTGGCAATGCACCGGCGGACTGAGTCAGACCGCTTATGAAATTCAGCTGACGACAGACGGCGTTCTCTGCTGGGAAAGTGGCAAGACTCCTAGCAGCGCCATGCACGCCGACGCCCCTGCTATAGTTAGTTCCCGGGTGCGCGGCAGCTGGAAGATCCGTCTGTGGGACGAAACTGACCATCCCGGTCCTTGGAATGAGGCGTTCTTCGAAACTGGGCTTGCCTCCGAAGATTGGCAGGGCCTATGGGTGGACCCCGAAACCGAGCCGATGGAGATTCCCGGCGACGATGCCATCAATGCCTTTGCACGCCCAAACTGGGAGCGTAAGCAGTCTGAAAAGGCGGTCGCCAACCAAGGAGTCCCCGAACCTTATCAGCCTCATCGCCCGGCCTCCTTCCTGCGGAAGACATTCAACGCCCCTGCAGGCAGCGGACGGCTGTATATCACAGCCAAAGGTCTGTATGTAGCGTGGCTCAATGGTGTGCGGGTCGGCAATATGGTTCTGGCGCCCGGCAGTTTTACCGCTGATAAACATCTAGGCGCTCAGACTTATGATGTAACCGGCCTTCTTCAGGAAGGTAAGAATGAGTTGCTCATTGCTTTGGGGGACGGCTGGTATCGTAGCACCAGCGGCGTAGATGGTGATCGTAACCTTTTTGGCGATACGCTCGGGGTCTTGTTCCAACTGGAGGTAAACGGACAGGTCGTTTGCGTTTCAGACGAAAGCATGCAGGCCACACAGCAGGGACCCATCCGCCAGAACGATATGCAGCAGGGTGAGGTATACGACGCCCGCCTGGAAGGCCCGCTCTCTGGCTGGCATGGTGTGCGAGCTTATTCAGACATCCTGCCCATCACGGGCATGAACACAGTTTTGATCCGCGAGCAGGAAACATTTACCGGCCGGCTCCTCACCACCCCTAACGGGGAACGGGTATTGGATTTCGGGCAAAACATCGCCGGCTATGTAGAGATGACCCTCACCGCCCATGCAGGTCAGAAAGTTCTTTTGACCTGCGGCGAATCACTGGATGAGAACGGTAACTTTACCCAGGAAAACTTTCAGGATCGCAATCGCCACAAAGAAGGCGGCACCGCCCAAATGCTGGAATTGATCTGCAAAGAGGGTGTCAACCACTTCAAGCCCAACTTCACCATAATGGGATTCCAGTATGCCAAGGTAGAAACAGATGTCGACTTGACAGGGGCGGTATTTACCGCTCATGCGGTCTACTCCGATATGGCGGTGACCGGTTCTTTCACCTGTGGCGATGCAGCGGTGAACAAACTGGTGCAAAACAGCATTTGGAGTCAGAAAGGTAATTTCTGTGATATACCCACAGACTGTCCTACCCGGGAACGGGCAGGCTGGACCGGCGACATGGGCGTCTTTATTGAAACTGGCCTGACATTGATGGACTGCTATCCTGTGGCGGAAAAATGGCTGAGAGAATGCCGCCTGAATCAGTATCCCGATGGTCGTATGGCCAACATTGCTCCACCCAGCAGCCGTCCCGGTTATATGACTCCGATGCTCTGCATGTCCGCCGGTTGGGGTGATGCTGCAATTCTTGTCCCCTATTCTTTATATAAGCGCACAGGTGACCGTCGAATTCTCTCCGACAACTATGAGATGATGCAGCGGTGGTATACCTTTTTGCTGGGACGGGCACAGCAGACTACCGAAGAACAGCAAAGCGGTAAATACGCCAAATACACGGTGCTCAACGGGTTGGACTACGGCGAGTGGTGCGAACCCGGCGTGACCCCTATGCAGGCCATGTCCAACCCGCGCAAAAGCGTCGGTACTGCCTACCTGGCTTACTCCGGCAGACTGCTGGCTGAAATTGCAGCGGTTCTGGGCCACCAAGAGGATGCTTGCTTTTACCGCGATACGGCTTCCAATGCAGAAAAAGCTTACCGTGCCGCCTTCACGCAGGATGGTGTTATCAACTCCGAACGCCAGTGCGAATATGTCCGTGCCATTGCCTTTAATCTCTTGGGGGACAAGGAAAGCCGGACCGCCGCCGCGACATTGAATCAGATGATCATAGACAGTAGCTATCACCTGAACACCGGATTTCTCTCCACTCCTTTCCTGTGCAGCGTATTGGCTCAATATGGTTATGCCGACACCGCATATCGCCTGCTGTTGCAGACGGAAGCCCCCGGCTGGCTGTATGCAGTAAACAAAGGAGCCAACACAATTTGGGAAACCTGGACCGGCATCGATGCCGAAGGCAAGCCGCACGAATCACTGAACCACTATTCCTATGGAGCCATTTGCGGCTGGCTGTTCGGCGGTGTCTGCGGTATCCATTTGGCAGACGAAAAGCTGACCATCGCCCCCACACCCCACAAAGCCTTAGGGTATGCCAAGGCCGTCTACAACTCCCCCATAGGGCGTATTGCGAGCAGCTGGCGCTATGACGGCGATTCCGTTTGCTACGAATTTACGATTCCTTCTAACATGGTAGCTGACATCTGCCTCCCAGACGGGCGGACGGCAACACTTTCTTCCGGTACTCATAAAATTTAAAAAGGAATCTCATCGTCAAACAAAAGAATACCGTCAAAATTTCTTCAACGAATCAGTGTAAATGCATAGGCTCCAAGCGATGTTTTCTTCATGCAGGGAAAACACCACTTGGAGCCTTTTGCTTAAGAAATCCCTAAAACCACAAGAATCACTGTCCTTTCAGACATCACGCCCCAAATGCAACCTCATTCGGGACAAATTGTCGTAAGACGATACTGTGCTGGGCTGCAACCATATTTCCCCTTAAATTTGTTATGGAAATAACTACTATTTTCATATCCAATAAATTCAAGAATAGCGTTGACAGGCATGCTGGTGTTAGTAAGCAGATAGGCCGCCTGCTGCAGTTTACGCTGCTGAAGCAACTGCTTAAAATTTGCACCGGTGTGGTGCTTCAGCAGCCGACTCAAAGCATAGGCTGGCATGTGCAGACGGGCGGCGATCTCCTCCAGCGTCCCATTCCGATAGGATGTTTCGATGTATTGCAGAGTGGAAAAGACTGCGTTTTCATCCCGATTCTCCGGCAGGGTGCGGTTGATGTTCTCTGCAAACAACGTCAAATTCTGAAGCAGCAAACCCATGGTGGTCTGGTTCAGCAGATTGACCCCGGGCTTTTTCTCCAGCAGGGTCCAGATCATATTTTCCAGAAGATTCTCCACCGGCAGGATATCCCCCGCCGCAATGTGCAGCCAGCCCGCAAAGGTGGACGTCTCCGACAGGGTGGATACCAGAAAATCCCGCAGCACGTTCTCCTGCTCCAGCATCCGGAAGCTCCGGTCGAAGAACTGGGGCAGGATGATGAAGTTCACCCCCACATCCTCTTCAGAGGCGGGCAGGATCTCGTGATAGACCGCCTGGTTCAGGAACAGCAGGTCTCCGGTATGCAGCACCATCCGGCTGGTGCCGTTCAGAATATGGGTGGTGGAGCCGCTGCACATGTACAGCACCTCCACATAGTTGTGCCGGTGGCGGGGAAAATGCACAAACCGGGTGTGAGGGCGAATCTCGATCAGCTTGCCCTTTTCTAGCATTTTTTCGCTGTCCACCACGAAATCACGTCCTGCGCCGTACCGCGCTCGCTGGATCTCTCGCTGCCCGTCCAGAATGGCCCGCTCTTCCTCCGTGATCTCTTTCAGCCTGTGCAAAAGACGCTCATCCATGGCAACCCCTCCTTTTTTCAGCATAGCACAACCGGTCGAAATCTGCAAATGAAGTCCCCATTTTCCTCAAAAGCGGTCCTTTTTTGCCTCCCGCGAAACGAATACAATTAAAAGAAAAAGCAGAAAGGAGACTTCCCATGGGACCCTATTATTTGGCCATCGACATCGGCGCGTCCAGTGGCCGGCACATTCTGGGGCATGTAGAAAACGGTCGGATGCTCCTGGATGAGGTTCACCGTTTTGAGAACCGCCAGGTCCGCCGTAATGGTCATGACTGCTGGGACATTCAGCATCTTTGGCAGGGCATTCTGGACGGTTTGAAGGCCTGCAAAACTCTGGGCAAAATCCCCGCTTCCGTAGGCATCGACACCTGGGCGGTGGATTTTGTGCTGCTGGGCGAAAGCGGTGACCGCATCAGCGACGCAGTCGCCTACCGGGACAGCCGCACCGACGGTGTTGACCGTCTGGTGGAGGCAAAAATCCCCGCAGAAGAGCTGTATGCCCATACCGGAATCCAGAAGCAGAGCTTCAATACCATCTATCAGCTTGTTGCCCTGCAGCAGGAGCACCCCGAGCAATTGGAGGCCGCGCACAGCCTGCTGATGATCCCCGACTATTTCAACTACCTGCTGACCGGTGTAAAGAAGCAGGAATACACCAACGCCACCAGCACCGGCCTGGTCAACGCCGCTGCAAAGGAATGGGACCGGGCGCTGCTGGAGCGGCTCGGCCTGCCCGTCCACCTGTTCGGGCCGCTTTCCATGCCGGGCGAAACGGTGGGCTCGCTGCGGCCCGATATTGCCGAGGCCGTCGGCTTCCAGACCACCGTGGTGCTGCCCGCCACCCACGACACCGGCTCCGCCTTTCTGGCGGTACCCGCCGAGGATGACAACGCGGTGTATCTGTCCAGCGGCACCTGGAGCCTGCTGGGTGTGGAAAACCCCGAGCCGATCACCAGCGAGGCCAGCCGCCTGCAGAACTTTACCAACGAGGGCGGCGCCTGGTACCGGTACCGTTACCTGAAAAATATCATGGGTCTGTGGATGATCCAGTCCATCCGCCGGGAGCTGAACGGCGTGGACTATGTGGAGGGCAAGACCCGGGCCGAGTGGACGCTGGACGTTGCCGCCGGGGAGCGCCAGTGGACCTTTCCTGACCTGATTGCCAGCGCGGAGGGCGCGGCGGATTTTGCCAGCATCGTGGACGCCAACGACGATGCCTTCCTGGCGCCGGACAGCATGATCGCCGCCGTGCAGAAGGCCTGCGCGAGCAGCGGTCAGCCGGTTCCCGCCACCGTAGGCCAGCTGATGCAGTGCGTCTACCGCAGTCTGACGCTGTGCTACAAAAACGCCATTGCCGGGCTTTCCCGTCTGACCGGCAAGGAATACACCGCCATCCACATCGTGGGCGGCGGCTGCCAGGACAATTACCTCAACCGCATGACCGCCTCTGTGACCGGTCTGCCGGTGTGGGCCGGTCCCGTGGAGGGCACGGCCATCGGCAACCTGGTCATTCAGATGATCCGCGGCGGCGACTTCGCCGATCTGGCCGCGGCCCGCAGTTGTATCCGTGAAAGTTTCGATATCAAGGAGGTTCTTCCCCAATGAGCATGTTAGTGGAAACCAAAGCCCGCGTTGGCGTGTTCGCCATCGCCCTGGGTGCTTACCTGCCCCAGTTCCCCAGCCTGGTCCCCGAGTTCCAGGCCCAGTATGAGCAGTTCAAATCCATGATCCCCGACACGGTGGAGCTGGTGGACGGCGGCATCGTCACCACAAAAGAGCTGAGCCAGGCCGCCGGCGACAAGTTCCGCGCCGCCGATGTGGATCTGGTAATCCTGCAGCTGCTGACCTACGCCACCTCCTACAACATGCTGCCCGCTGTGCGGGATCTGGATGTGCCGGTGGTTCTGGTGAACGTGCAGAAGCTGCGCGCTCCCGACTACGAAAACACCGACACCGCCAAGTGGCTGGGCGAGCTGTACGCCTGCGGCGCTGTGGGCGAGATGGTTGCCGACCTGGAGCGCGCCGGCAAGCGCCATGCGGTCATCACAGGCGTTGTGGAGGGCGGCGACCCGGTCGTTGAGGCTGAGATCAACGACTGGTGCAAGGCTGCCCAGGTGCGCCGCCGCTTCCGGGACACCAACCTGGCCCAGATCGGCCGTCCCTACCCCGGCATGATGGACCTGTACATCGACGAAACCAACCTCTACCACCGGATGTGGCTGTACACCAAGCAGTTCGACTGGGAGAAGATGTGGGCCATTGCCGACAACATTACCGACGAGGCTGTCATCCGTGCCAAGGCCGAGGAGATTCTGGACACCTTCGACATCGAGGGCGGCGGCACCGTGGAAAAGGTCTGGGAGATGGCCCGCTATGTGGTGGCCTTCGAGCAGTGGGTCAAGGACGAGAAGATCGCCTTCATCGCCTCCCACTACGACGGCTTTGCCCAGGGCAAGGCTGGCGTGCTGGACTCCATGCTGATCCCCGCCTTCTCCATGCTCATCAAGCAGGGCATTGCCTGCGCCGTTGAAGGCGACATCAAGGTCTCCATGGCCATGTCCATCCTGAAGACCATTTCCGGCCAGGGCCATCTGTCCGAGATGTACTCCATCGACTTCGACAAGGACATCTGCATCATCGGCCATTCCGGCTCCGGCGACGCGGCCATCTCCGCCAAGAAGCCCACCATGAAGATCGTTCCTGTCTTCCACGGCAAGACCGGCGGCGGCTACCTGACCCAGTTCTACCCCCATCTGGGCCCCGTGACCTATCTGGGCATCACCCAGGACAAGGACGGCCACTTCAAGTTTGTGGTAGCCGAGGGAATCAACGAGGATGGCCCCATCTTCACCTTCGGCGACACCAACATGCGCACCCGCTTCACCTGCGGCGCCCGCGAGTTCGTGAACCGCTGGAGCGAGGCCGGCCCCACCCATCACATGGCTGCCGCCTCCGGCCGTCACATCGACACCATCCTGAAGGTCGCCGAGATCTTCAACGTGCCGGTGGATGTTATCACCCGTTGAGTCATTCCGCAAAAGCGGTGTTAAGAAAAGAAAGGAAGAGTTCAAATGGAGATTTGCGATATCAGCTGTGTAAAAGGCTTTATCCGTATGTGCAACGACGGCTGGCTGCAGGGCTGGCACGAGCGCAACGGCGG
>CASEVW010000118.1 GCA_949291395.1 uncultured Oscillospiraceae bacterium
ATCTGATCCGGGAACTCCGCGGCGGGGGTGCCGGAGCGGCGGGAGTAGGGGAACACATGGACCTTCAAAAAGCCCAGCTTTTCCACAAAGGCCATGCTCTCTTGGAACTCTTCTTCGGTCTCGCCGGGAAAGCCCACGATCACGTCGGTGGTGAAGCTGCAATCGCCCCCAAAGGCGGCCCGCAGCTTTTCCACCACGGCGGCGTACTCCTCGGCGGTGTACACCCGGCGCATCCGGCGCAGGGTGGCGGTGCAGCCGCTTTGCAGCGACAGATGGAACTGGGGGCAGAGCTTTTTGACCCGGGCCATGCGGGCGATGTCCTCGTCGCCCAGCAGGTCCGGCTCCAGGCTGCCCAGGCGGATGCGCTCAATGCCCTCCACCTGGGCGCTGTGCTCGATCAGCTCGATCAGGTCGGTGCCGGTGTCCTGCCCGTAGCTGGGCAGGTTGATGCCGCTGAACACCACTTCCTTGTAGCCGGCGGCGGCCAGGGCCTCCAGCTCTTTCAGGATGCTGGCCTCGCTGCGGCTGCGCACCAGGCCCCGGGCCCGGGGGATGACGCAGTAGGCGCACTGCCGGTTGCAGCCGTCCTGCACCTTGATGAAGGCCCGGGTGTGGCCCTCGAATCGCTCCATGGGCAGCTCTTCAAAGGCCTCGCCCTTTTGGTGGGCGGCGATGTCCACCACCCGCTGCTGGGTGGACAGGGCGATGTCGATGTTTTTCAAAATGTTCCGCCGGTTGGCGTTGCCCATCACCACGTCGGCCTCTTCCACGGCGGCGGCTTCTTCGGGGAACGCCTGGGGATAGCAGCCGGTGAGCACGGTGACCGCGCCGGGGTACTGGCGCTTGGCCCGCCGCAGCCACTGGCGGCTTTTTTTATCGCCTCCCGCGGTGACGGTGCAGCTGTTCACAATAAACACGTCGGCCTCTTCCTCGGGGCCGGCCAGGGTGTAGCCGTTTTGGCAGAAAAGCTGGGCCAGGGCGCCGGTCTCGTTTTGGTTGACCTTGCAGCCCAGCGTGTAAAAACTAACGCGCATGAAATTGCTCCTTGCAAAAGATATTTCTCTATTTATTATATAGGGGACAAAAACAAAAAGGCAAGCCCGGCGGGCATATTTCTCCGGGTCTTGTACATAGGTATGAACAAAAACGGAAAAACGGCAGGGATGCCGCTTACAGAAGGGTGGAATTTTTATGCTGAAACAACGGGTGGCGGCCCTGGTCCTGGTGCTGGCTTTGCTGGCGGGCACGGCCCTGCCGGCCCGCGCCGAGGGACTGGCCCCGGGGCGCTTTGCCCTGCCGGAATTCGACCTGCCGTGCCGTGCCGCGATCCTCATCGACCAGGCCACCGGCACCGTGCTTTACGAAAAAGAGGCCGACCAGCCCATGCCCATCGCCTCCATCACCAAGGTGATGACCCTGCTGCTCACCATGGAAGCGCTGGACGAGGGCCGGGTGGCGCTCACTGACATCGTGCCGGTGAGCGAGCACGCCTATGGCATGGGCGGCAGCCAGATCTGGCTGGAACCCGGCGAGCAGCTGACCCTGGACGAGATGCTGCGGGCGGTGTGCGTGTCCAGCGCCAACGACGCGGCGGTGGCCCTGGCGGAGTTCATCGGCGGCAGCGAGGCGGTGTTCGTGGAGCGGATGAACGAGAAGGCCGCCCAGCTGGGCATGACCGGCACCAGCTTCAAAAACGCCTGCGGGCTGGATGAAGAAGGCCACCTTTCCACCGCCCGGGACGTGGCGGTGATGAGCCGGGAGATCCTGCAAAACCACCCCAAGATCCTGGAATACACCGGCATCTGGACCGACAGCCTGCGGGGCGGCCAGACCCAGCTGGTGAACACCAACCGGCTGCTGCGCCAGTACAACGGGATGACCGGCCTAAAGACCGGCACCACCAGCGGGGCGGGGGTGTGCCTTTCCGCCAGCGCCACCCGGGACGGCCTTTCTCTCATTGCGGTGGTGCTGGGCAGCCCCAGCAGCGGCGAGCGCTTTGCGGCGGCGCGCCAGCTGCTGGACTACGGCTTTGCCAACTTTGAAAGCGCCCAGGCCCCTCTGCCGGCGGAAATGCCCTCGGCCCTGCCGGTGACCGGCGGCGCGGAGGAGCAGGTGGAGCTGCGGTATGACCAGCCCCAGACCCTGCTTTTGCAAAAGGGCGAAACGGAACAGCTTTCGGCCACGCTGGAACTGGCCGAGAGCGTGCAGGCCCCGGTGAGCGAGGGGATGCAGCTGGGCACCGTTACGGTGACGGCAGGGCAGACCGTGCTGGGCCAGTGGCCGGTGACGGCGGCCGGGGAGGTGCCCGCTTTGAACCTGAAACTGGGGCTTTTGCGGCTGGGCCGGGCGTTGTTGCAGCATTGAGAAATGCCCCTTTGCCGGCGGCCTCCGGGCAAAGAGGGAAGTGCGGAACAGCGGAAATTTTGTGCAACCCGGCAACTGCACCTTGACTTTTTTATGGCAAAAAGGTATAGTTATTACAAACAAACCACACTATTTGGGGGCTATACTATGAGTGTGAAATTCAACGGGAAATATCTGAGCAAATTTGTAAAGGACTCTGAGTTTGAGGCGATCTGGCCCCAGGTCAAGGCCGCCCATGATCTGCTGGAAGGCCGCACCGGCCCCGGCAACGATTTTCTGGGCTGGGTGGATCTTCCGGTGGAATACGACAGGGAAGAGTTTGCCCGCATCAAAGCCGCTGCAAAAAAGATCCGCAGCGATTCCGACGTGCTGGTGGTCATCGGCATCGGCGGCTCTTACTTAGGCGCCCGCGCCGCCATCGAGGCCATCAAGGGCCAGATGTACAACTGCACCGGCAAAGACAGCCTGCAGATCTACTTTGTGGGCAACTCCATCTCTCCCGCTTACCTGCGGGACATCCTGGACTGCTGTGAGGGCAAGCGGGTGAGCGTGAACGTGATCTCCAAGTCCGGCACCACCACCGAGCCCGCCCTGGCGTTCCGGGTGTTCAAAAAATACCTGGAAGACAAGTACGGCAAGGAAGAGGCGGCCCGGCGCATCTACGCCACCACCGACCGCAGCCGCGGCACCCTGAAACAGCAGGCCGACGAAGAGGGCTGGCAGACCTTTGTGGTGCCCGATGACGTGGGCGGCCGCTACTCGGTGCTCACCGCCGTGGGCCTGCTGCCCATCGCCTGCGCCGGATGCGACCTGGACGCCCTGATGCAGGGCGCCGCCGACGCCCGGGAGGAGTACCGCCGCTGCACCCCGAACAACGACTGCTACAAATACGCCGCAGCCCGCAACATCCTGTACCGCAAGGGCAAGGCAGTGGAGCTGCTGGCGGCTTACGAGCCCAACTTCACTTTGATGAACGAGTGGTACAAGCAGCTGTTCGGCGAGAGCGAGGGCAAGGACAACAAGGGCCTGATGCCCACCAGCGTGATCTTCTCCACCGACCTGCACTCCATGGGCCAGTTCGTACAGGAAGGCGCCCGGATGCTGTTTGAGACCGTTGTGGACATCCAGCAGCCCGCCCGTGACCTGTACATCGAAGAGGACGCCGAAAACCTGGACGGCCTGAACTTCCTGGCCGGTCAGAACATGAGCGTGGTCAACCAGAAAGCCATGCAGGGCACCATCCTGGCCCACACCGACGGCAACGTGCCCAACATCGTGCTGGAAGTTCCCAGCCTGGGCGAGTACGACCTGGGTTATCTGATCTACTTCTTCGAACGTGCCTGCGCCATCAGCGGCTATCTGCTGGGTGTGAATCCCTTCGACCAGCCCGGCGTGGAAAGCTATAAAAAGAATATGTTCGCCCTGCTCGGCAAGCCCGGTTACGAGGGCCGCAAGGCAGAGCTGGAAGCAAAGCTGCAGTAAGCGCTGCAGCGCAAAAGAAGTTAGTGAATTGCGGCTTGCCGCATTTGCAAATTAGAAGGAGGTTCCCCCTTATGATTAAACTGATCGTTGGTACAAAAGGCTCTGGCAAAACCAAGGCAATGATCGACAGCATCAACGCGGTGACCAAGACCACCACCGGCAACGTTGTGGTGCTGGAGAAATCCATGCAGCTGACCTACGACGTGGACCACGCCGCCCGTTTGATCGATCTGGATGAATACCATGTGGCCGGTTACGACATGATGTACGGCTTTGTGGCCGGCGTTCTGGCCGGTAACTACGATATTACCGAAATGTTTATCGACGGCATCCTGAAGGTGGGCGACCACGATCTGAACGGTCTGGGCAAGTTCCTGGACAGCGTGCAGGCTCTGGCTGGCGAGAATGTGAACGTTACCGTTACCATCTCCGCCGCAGAGGAGACCCTGCCCGAAGACGTGAAAAAATACCTGTAAACCATCCTGCCGCGGCGGGGGCCAAAATTTTTGGCTCCCGCCGAAAATTTAGTATTGACAAATCTCCAAGGATTGGTTATACTAGGTAGGCAGTCTTTTAGAGGTGCACTATGCAATTCGACCTGAAAAAATTTTTTCAGACCGGCCGCGAGCCTTATCGGGCCGCATTCACGCTGGATCTGAGCGAGTATGATTTTCCCGGTTATCAGATCCCGCAGCCCGTTACCGGCAGCTTTACCGCTTCTCCCACCGGAGAGGGCATTTTGTTGGAGCTGCAGGTCAGCGCTTCGGTGGATGCTGAATGCGCCCGGTGCCTCGAACCTGTTCACCAGGACTATCCCTTTAAACGGGAATGGCTGGTGCGGGAACAAGACCTGACCAGCGATCTGCTGGAACTGCCCATCGACGAGACCGGCAAGCTCAATGTGGACGAGCTTGTGTACGAAGAGCTTGTGATGGAAGTACCCACCGTGCTGCTGTGCAGCCCGGATTGTCAAGGGCTATGCCCCGTCTGCGGTAAACCGAAGGCAGCAGGCTGTACCTGCTGTGATGAGGGGGGCTCCACTACCCCCGTGGACGAACGGCTTGCTATATTAAAACAACTGCTGAATTAACTTCATTCACATTGAGGAGGTGCTTACAAATGGCAGTACCCAAGAGAAAGGTTTCCAAGGCACGGCGCGACAAGCGTCGCTCCTCTGTGTGGAAGCTGGAAGCCCCTGCACTGGTAAAGTGCAGCCAGTGTGGCGAGTACAAGCTCCCCCACCAGGTATGCGGCAATTGCGGCTACTACAAGGGCAAGGAAATCATTAAGAAGGAAGCGTGATCCGCTTTCCGTAAGAGCAAGGGGAGGGCTGCGCCTTCCCCTTTTTCTTATGCGGTCACACAAAGCCACTGATATAACAAAGGAAGGTGCAAAACTGGCATGGCAGTACGCATCAAAAGCGTGCAAAAAGGTTCGGCGGCGGAGGCTCTTGGCCTGAACGCCGGGGCAATGCTTTATTCCGCCGATGGCAACGAGATCAACGATATGCTGGACTACCAGTTCTACACCAGCGGCGAGCGGTTCGAGCTTGCCGTGCTGCGGGAGGGCAAGCTGGACTATCTGACGGTGGAAAAGGGCGAATACGAGCCTCTGGGGTGCGATTTCGAGACCTATCTGATCGATCAGAAGCACTCCTGCTCCAACCACTGCATGTTCTGCTTTATCGACCAGCTGCCCAAGGGCCTGCGGGATACCCTGTATTTTAAGGATGATGACGAGCGGCTGTCGTTTTTGTTCGGCAACTACATCACCCTGACCAACCTGAACGAGCACGAGGTGGAACGCATCAAAAAGATGCACATCTCGCCCATCAACATCTCGGTGCACACCACCAACCCCGCGCTGCGGGTGCGGATGATGGCCAACAAGCGGGCGGGCGAGGTGCTCAAATATCTGGACGAGTTTGCCGCCGCCGGCATCCGGATGAACTGCCAGCTGGTCTTGTGCCGGGGCGTGAACGACGGCGACGAGCTGCGCCGCACGCTGGACAAGCTCACCGCCATGTATCCGGCGGTGCAGAGCATCGCGGCGGTGCCCAGCGGCCTGACCGATTACCGCAGGGGCCTGTACAAGCTGGAGCCGTACGACGCCGAGAGCAGCGCCCAGGTGCTGGACATCCTGGAAGAATACGGCCAGCGCTGCAAGGAGGCCTGCGGCAGCCGGGTGGTGTACCCCGGCGACGAGTGGTACCTGTGCGCCGGCCGGCCCATCCCCCCGGGGTCTTTTTATGAGGACTTTGTCCAGCTGGAAAACGGCGTGGGCATGTGGCGGATGTTCCGGGACGAGTTTTTGGCGGAACTGGAATTCGCCCAGCGCCGCCTGCCGCTGCCCCGCAAGCTGGACGTGGTCACCGGCACGCTGGCAGCGCCCCTCATCCAGGAAATGATGGACGAGCTGAACCGCCGCCACAAGAGCGTGAGCGTGCAGGTGCACCCCATCAAAAACAACTTTTTCGGCGGCAACGTGAGCGTGGCGGGCCTGGTGACCGCCACCGACATCATCGATCAGTGCAAGGGCCGGCTGAAAACAAAGCACCTGGGCGTGCCGGAAGTGATGCTGCGGGACGAAAAGGACCTGTTTTTGGACTCCAAGTCCATCCAGGACCTGGAAAAAGCGCTGGGGGTCAAGGTGCATATCCTGCCCAGCGGCGGCGGGGATCTGGCCAAGGCCCTGCTGGCGAATAAATTGATCTGACCTTATCCCGGCCGGAGTGCCGGGCCAAACGACCTTGAGAAAAAGGAGGCTGTTTATGGCAAAACCCATCGTAGCGGTGGTGGGCCGGCCCAACGTGGGCAAATCCACCCTGTTCAATAAATTGATCGGCCAGCGGCTGGCCATCGTGGAAGACACCCCGGGCGTTACCCGCGACCGCATCTTCGGTGACTGCGAGTGGCAGAACCACCAGTTCCTGCTGGTGGACACCGGCGGCATCGAAATGGGCGATGACGACATCCAGACCCACATCCGCCACCAGGCCCAGCTGGCCATCGATGCGGCGGAATGCATCATCATGGTGGTGGACCTGCGGGCCGGCGTGACCGCCCAGGACCAGGACATTGCCAACATGCTAATGCGCAGCGGCAAGCCGGTGGTACTGGCGGTGAACAAGGTGGACCGCATCGGCGAGCCCCCCATGGAGCTGTACGATTTTTACAGCCTGGGCCTGGGCGAGCTGTACCCCATCTCCAGCGTGCACGGCCACGGCACCGGCGACCTGCTGGACGCGGTGTGTGAGAATCTGACCTTTGAAGAGGAAAACGGCGAGGAGGACGAGCGCATCACAGTGGCGGTCATCGGCCGGCCCAACGTGGGCAAGTCCAGCCTGATCAACTACATCCTGGGCGAAAACCGGATGATCGTGGCCAACCAGGCCGGCACCACCCGGGACGCCATCGACACCCAGGTGGACAACAAGTACGGCAGCTTCGTCTTTACCGACACCGCCGGCCTGCGCAAGCGGGGCAAGGTGGAGGAAGGCGTGGAGCGCTACAGCGTGCTGCGCAGCCTGGCCGCCGTGGAGCGCAGCCGGGTGTGCGTGATCATGATCGACGCCACCGTGGGCTTCACCGAGCAGGACTCCAAGGTGGCAGGCTACGCCCACGAGCAGGGCAAGGCCTGCATCATCGCCGTGAACAAGTGGGACGCGGTGGAAAAGGACGACAAGACCATGGATGCTCAGCGCAAAAAGCTGATGAACGATTTCAGCTTTATGAGCTACGCCCCCATCATCTTCATCAGCGCCAAGACCGGCCAGCGGGTGGACCGGCTGTTTGAACTGATCAAATATGTGGACAGCCAGAACGCCCTGCGGGTGACCACCGGCATGCTGAACGAGCTGCTGGCCCGTGCCACCGCCCGGGTGCAGCCCCCCAGCGACAAGGGCCGCCGCCTGAAGATCTACTACATGACCCAGATCTCCACCCGGCCCCCCACGTTCGTCTGTTTTGTGAACCGGAAAGACCTGTTCCACTTCTCTTACCAGCGCTACATCGAAAACCAGATCCGGGAGACCTTCGGGTTGGAGGGCACCCCGGTGCGCATGGTGGTGCGGGAACGGGGCGACGGCAGCACCAAGTAAACAATATCCTTTTTGAGACACGACGCGAAGGAGCGAGCGAAGTATGGAACTGACACAGACGATGATCCTTTTGATGGTGCTTTCGGTGGTGGTGGGTTACCTGCTGGGCAGCATCAATTTTGGCGTGATCGTAAGCAAAGGCATCTACCACGAGGACGTGCGCACCAAGGGCAGCGGCAATGCGGGTACCACCAACATCCTGCGCACCTATGGCAAAAAAGCAGCCGCCCTTACCCTGGCGGGGGATATGGGCAAAGGCGTTGCGGCAGTGCTGCTGTGCCGCTATGCTACCATCTGGCTGACTGGCGGCGTGGAAGTGAACGGCATCTATGCCGGTTACCTGGCGGCCATCGGCGCGGTGTGCGGCCATCTGTGGCCGGTGTGGTTCGGCTTTAAGGGCGGCAAAGGCATCGCCGTGGCCGCCGGCGCCATCCTGGCCAGCGAGCCGGTGGTGCTGCTGGCCCTGCTGGTGGTGTTCTTTGCCATCGCTCTGACCTTCCGCATCGTCAGCCTGGCTTCGGTCACGGTGGCGGTGCTGTACCCGGTGCTCACGGTGCTGTGGTCCTGGTATACCGGCCGCAGCCTGGTGTTCACCGGCGTGTGCGCTTTGCTGATGGCGGCGCTGGTGATCTGGATGCACCGGGCCAACATCAAGCGGCTGATCAACGGCACCGAGTACAAGTTCGGTGAAAAGAAACCGGAAGAAAAATAAAACGAGTTTTAAAAAGCGGGCCTGCTTTTGTCACACTTGGCAAAGGCGGGCCCGCTTTTTTGTGCTTTTTGCCCTACCGGAGGGGAAAACATGGAAAAATGGTGAAACAGGTTCTTATCTTTTTCACGATTTTCAAAGAGCTTTTGCAAAACTTTCACAGCCAAAGACTACACTCGAAGTAAGGGAAAAACGGTACAGCCAGGGCAGAAAGCCGAGGCCAGGCAAGGGAGCTTCCTTACCCGGGCTCGGCTGTTTGCTGGCCGGAACGTTTTTATGAAAGGGACCGCCGCGGGCACTTGCCGCCGGCGGCAGACCAAAGGAGTGTGGCTTTTTTGATTCAAGTTGAACATCTCACCAAGCGCTACGGCGGGCACCTTGCGGTGGACGACATCTCGTTCACCGTGGGGGAGGGCACCGTGTACGGCCTGCTGGGGCCGAACGGTGCGGGCAAATCCACCACCATGAACATCCTCACCGGCTATATTTCCGCCACGGACGGCAAGGTGACCATCGACGGGCACGACATCCTGGAAGAAGCCAGCCAGGCCAAGGCCTGTGTGGGCTATCTGCCGGAACAGCCGCCGCTGTATGTGGATATAACGGCGCTGGAATACCTGGACTTTGTGGCGGAACTGAAAGGCGTCAAGCGGGACCAGCGGGCCCAGCAGGTACAGGCTGCCATGGAGCGCACCGGCCTGTTGGAGATGAAAAACCGGCTGATCAAGAACCTGTCCAAAGGCTACCGCCAGCGGGTGGGCCTTGCCGCCGCTTTGCTGGGCAGCCCCAAGGTCATCATTCTGGATGAGCCCACCGTGGGCCTGGACCCGGCCCAGGTCATCGAGATCCGCAGCCTGATCAAGGAGCTGGGCAAAGACCACACGGTGATCCTGTCCAGCCATATCCTGAGCGAGGTGAGCGCCTTGTGCGACGAGGTGCTCATCATTGCCCAGGGCCGTCTGGTGGCCCAGGGCACCCCGGACGAGCTGGCCGGCCAGCTGACCGGCGGCACCACCCTGCACATCACCGCACTGGGCAGCGGCGAGGCCGTGCTGGCCGCCGTGCAGACGGTGCCCGGCGTGGAGGAAGTCCAGCTGGAAAAAGAGGAGAACGGCGAGGCCACCGTGAACGCCAAGACCGCCCAGGATCAGGATCTGCGGGCGGCGGTGAGCGCCGCTCTGGCCGCGGCGGGATGCCCAGTGCTGGGCCTGTCCACCGCATCCCTGAGCCTGGAGGACGTGTTCCTGCAGCTCACCGCCCAGGCGGGGGACGAGACCTCCCAGCAGGTGCTGGAAGAAGAGGGCGTGACCCTGGCAGAGGAAGAAACGGCCCTGGCGGCGGAAGAACGGACGGAGTTTGCCGAGACGCCGGAAAACGGCGGGGAGCAGGCATCCGCCTGTGACAGCGAAGAGGAGGCAGGCGAGGAATGATCGCGATCTTTAAACGGGAATTCAAAAGCTATTACAGCGGCATGATGGGCTGGCTGCTCACCGGCGTGCTGCTGTTGTTCGGCGGGCTGTATTTCACCGCCGCCAATTTGCAGGGCGGCTACACCAACTTCACCATTGCCCTGTACAGTTTTGTCATCGTGCTGCTGATCTTCATCCCGCTGCTGTGCATGCGCAGCTTTTCGGAAGAAAAACGCAGCAAGACCGACCAGCTGCTGCTCACCAGCCCGGTGAGCATCCCCCGCATCGTGGCGGGCAAGTACCTGGCGCTGCTGGCCATGTTTGCGGTGCCGGTGGGCATCATGGCCCTGTACCCCCTGATCATGCAGTTCTTGGGCGGGGCCGACCTGGTGGCCAGCTATGCGGGCATTCTGGCCTATTTCTTCATGGGCGCCGCCTGCATCGCGGTGTGCATGTATCTCTCGGTGCTCACCGAAAACCAGATCATCGCTGCATTGTCCGGCTTTGGCGTGCTGCTGGTGTCCTATCTGCTGCCCAGCATCCAGACCCTGTTCACCGCGGGCAGCGGCATCGCCCTGGGGGCCTTTGTGGTCATCCTGCTGGCGGCGGCGCTGGTAGCGGGCCTGCGCAGCCGCAGCATGGTGCTGGGGGCCGGGGTGTTTTTTGTGGGCGCCGTGCTGCTGACGGTACTGTTCAGCACCCGCAGCGCCGTTTTGATCGACGCCTTCAACGCGGTGCTCAGCGGCCTTGCCTTGTTTGAGCCCTTTTTGGAGTTTGTGAACGGCCTGTTCAGCGTGAACGCACTGGTGTATTATCTGAGCGTGATCGGCCTGTTCCTGTTTTTGACCGGGCAGGCGCTGGAAAAGCGCCGCTGGAACTAAAAGGAGGGGACGACCATGAAAAAATTTGACATCAAAGGCGCGGCAGAGCGGCTGAAAGGCCAGCCCGCCAGCAAAGCGGCCTTTCAAAACGGGGCCATGGCCAGCGTGCTCACCGCTGTGGTGCTGGCGGCGGTGATCCTGGTGAACCTGCTGGTGGGGGCGCTGCCCAGCCGCTTCACCCAGTGGGACATGAGCCAGTCCGGCCTGTACTCCATCAGCGACACCACCAAGGATCTGCTGAACGGCCTGGAACAGGACGTGACCTTCTATTACATGGCCCAGTCCGGCTATGAGAGCGACAGCGTGGTGACCTATCTGGATCGGTATACCCAGCAGAGCAGCCACCTGAACTGGGAACAGATCGACCCGGCGGTGAACCCCACCTTTGCCCAGCAGTACAACGCCCAGAACGCCAGCGAGGGCAGCATCATCGTGGTGTGCGGCGAGCGCAGCAAGGTGATCGACGCTTACGATCTGTATACCTATGATTACAGCAACTATTACACCACCGGCAGCTATGAGGTGCTGTTCGACGGCGAGCAGCAGCTGACCAGCGCGGTGTACTATGTGACCACCAGCGATCTGCCCAAGCTGTACGCCCTCACCGGCCACGGCGAACAGTCGCTGAGCTACGACCAGCAGAACGCCCTCACCATGCAGAACATCGAATTGGAAGAGCTGTCTTTGGTATCGGCCGAGAGCATCCCGGAGGATGCGGCGGGTGTGATCATCGCCGGGCCCACCGTGGACTACACCGCCGACGACGTGGAGCTGCTGCGCACCTACCTGAACGGCGGCGGCAAGCTGCTGCTGCTCAGCGATACCTCGGTGAATACCCCCAACCTGAAGGCGCTGCTGGCGGAGTACGGCCTGAGCCCCATGGAGGGTCTGGTGGTGGAGGGAGACGCTTCCCACCATGCCCGAGGTTACAACTACTACCTGCTGCCGGATGTGCAGTATCATGAGGCCACCAGCGGCCTGGACGATCTGTATGTGCTGCTGCCCTATGCCCAGGCCATCCAGACCACCGAAGTGGAGAACGTGACGGTGGACAGCCTGCTGAAGACCAGCAGCTCGGCTTATGTGAAGAGCGCGGGTTATGACATGACCACCACCGAAAAGGAAGAGGGGGACCTGGAGGGCTCCTTTGACCTGGCGGTGGCTGCCACCAAGACCATCGACGAGGACACCGAGGCCAAGCTGGTTTGGATCAACAGCTCGGTGATCCTGGATCAGAACATGAACGCCCTGGTGGGCGGCGGCAACGACCAGTTCCTGCTGGGCTGCATGACCTGGCTTTCCGGCCAGGACAGCGGCATCCTGATCGCCGCCAAGAGCCTGAGCAGTGAGGTGCTCACCGTGCCCGCAGCCCAGGCCAGCCTGTGGGGCAACCTGACCACCATCGTGCTGCCGGTGATCTGCCTTGTGGCAGGCGCGGCCATCACCATCAAACGGAGGCGGCAGTAATGAAAGCAAAGAAAAACCTTTTGATCGGCCTGGTGGCCGTGCTGGTGCTGCTGGCGGTGGGTGTGTTCGCCGCCAGCAGTCTGAGCGAGAGCGAGGCGGCGGCCAGCGCCTCCCAAAACGCTGCGATCGAACTGACCAGCCTGGGCTCTTCCTCTGAGATCGACAGCTTTGGCTACACCTACCAGGGCCAGACGCTGAACTTTGAAAAGAGAGAAGAGGTGGTGGAGGCCGACAGCAGCGCTTCCGACGCATCCGCCAGCGCCTCCGAGACCGAACCGGAGACCGAGACGGTGTGGTATCTGGCGGACGACCCGGAATACAAGATCACCCAGAGCACGGTGAACAGTATGCTCACCGCCTTTGTGAACCTGTCGGCCCAGCGCCAGCTGGAACAGGTGAGCGAGGAGTACGGCCTGGATGAGCCCGCCTTGACGTTCTGGATGACGGTGGACGGCGAGACCACCACCTGGGTATGCGGCGCCTCCAACGAGGTGACCGGCACGGTCTATTTGCAGCAGCAGGGCGTGGACGGGGTGTACCTGGTGAGCGAGAGCAGCCTGACCATCTTTGAAAAGAGCAAGGAGGACCTGGCGGACACCACCGCAAGCACCAGCGACATCCCCTCGGAAGAGGCGGCCTCCAGTGAAGCGGTATCCAGCGAGCAGGCGGCCAGCGAAAGCCAGGCGGCCAGCGCTTCGGCGGCGGAATAACAGCCTGCACAGAACAAATAACGCATAAAAGCCAGGGCCTGAGAGGGGAGTTCCCTTCGGGCCCTGGCTTGCTTTTTATTCAAGAAAACGCCCCCGGCGGACAAACCCCGAGGCCGGGCAAGGAAACTTCCTCGCCCGGCCTCGACAAATCGGAGACATTTGGTAAATTTGTGACAAAGCAGGGGGCAAATGACCGCTTAGCCCTGGTTGATGGCGAGGATCTCGTCTGCCAGATCGGACTGGGGCTTGATCTCGCTTTCGATGTAGCTTTCCAGGAAGGTCTTCATGCTGTTGCGGCTGTAGCGGTTGCCGTGGATGATCTGGCCCAGGCGGCGCACGGTCTTTTCCACCGTGTCGTTCACCAGGATGTAGTCATACTGGCCGGCGCAGAGCACGTCCTCCTGGGCGGTCTCCAACAGGTTCTGGATCTGGGCTTCGGTGTTGTTGCCGGCCCGCAGGCGGTTTTCCAGCTCGGTCCAGGAAGGAGGCATGATAAAGATCAGGGTAGCATCCGGGCAGATGGTGCGGATCTTGGTAGCGCCGATCACGTCGATGTCCAGGATCACGTTGCGTCCGGCGCTGCGCAGGTTCTCCACCGCCTTTTTGGGGGTGCCGTAGCCGGTCTGGCCCCGGTAAACGTATTCCAGCAGCTGCTGGGAACGGATCAGCTGCTCAAATTCCTCGTGGGTCACAAAGTAGTGGTCCTCGCCGTCCTCTTCGTCCGGGCGGGGCGGCCGGGTGGTGACCGACACGCACTTGCAGGCGTTGGGATGCTCGGCGATGTAGTTTGTGATGACCGTGCTCTTGCCCACTCCGCTGGGGCCGGAAATGATCACGAGCTGGCCGCGTTCCGCAATTTTATCAAAATAAGATTTTTCAGCACTCATAGATCCTGTAACCACCTTTCCACTTGATTCCGGAAGACCGGATTTCTTACTTCAATTATTATACTTTTTGTGGCAAAAGTCAATAAAAAGATTCCATATTCTACAAAAATATTAAAAAGATTACACAATAACCCGTTGTGGAAAAATGGGCGCGAAAAAGCGCCGGCCCCCGCGCGAAACCGCGGGCCGCCCGGCGCTGTGGGTCTGGGAGCGCTTACAGGGCGAGGGCCTGGCCGTTCAGCACCGCTTCGGTCAGCGCGTCGCCCCGGTAGATCAGTTTCAGCAGGAAAAACGGGGCGTCCTGGGCCAAAAGCCGCAGGAACACCCGGTCGCCCGCCCACAGGTTCAGGGCGGGCACATCGCCTTTGGACACCCAGGCCAGCTCGCCTTCGTCGCACTGGGTCAGGCTGCCGGTGAAGCCGTCCGCCGTGAACAGGTGCATGTATTCGGTGGGCCACTCATCGGACACAAAGGTCACGATGCCCCGGCAGCGCCACCGGGTGAGGGAAAGGCCGGTCTCCTCTTGCACCTCCCGCAGCAGGCAGTCGTCCGGGCTTTCGCCCTCCTCAAATTTGCCGCCCACGCCGATCCATTTGCCTTGGTTGGGGTCCTGGTGTTTTTTGGTGCGGTGCAGCATCAAATAAGCGCCGTTTTGTTCAATGTAGCAAAGGGTGGTGTTTTTCATAAAAGCATGCCTCCGCTTGTCAGTTGTCGTACCAATATTTCCGGTCCAGGCTGCGGTATTGCAGCGCCTCGGCCACATGGGCCGCCCCGATGGTCTCGCTGCCCGCCAGGTCGGCGATGGTGCGGCTGACCTTCAGCACCCGGTCGTAGGCCCGGGCGGAAAGGCCCAGCCGGTCAAAGGCCAGGCGCAGGGTGGAAGCGGCGGCCGCGTCCAGCTGGCAGACCTGCCGCAGCGCCCGGCTGGGCAGATGGGCGTTGCAGTGTACGCCGGTGACTTCAAAGCGCCGCTCCTGGATGGCCCGGGCGGCCAGCACCCGCTGCAAAATGGCGGCGCTGCTCTCGCCGGGGGTCTGGCTGCTGATCTCCTCGTACTGCACCGGGCTCACGTCCACATGCAGGTCGATGCGGTCCAGCAGCGGGCCGGAGATGCGCTGCCGGTAGCGGGCCACCGCGCTGGGCGGGCAGGTGCAGGGATGGGTGGGGTGGCCGAAATACCCGCACTTGCAAGGATTCATGGCGGCGACTAACATGAACTGGCTGGGATAGGTGACGGTGCCGGTGGCCCGGCTGATGGTGACCAGGCCGTCCTCCACCGGCTGGCGCAGCACCTCCAACGCGTCCCGCTGGAACTCGGGCAGCTCGTCCAAGAACAGCACGCCGTTGTGGGCCAGGCTCACCTCGCCGGGGCGCAG
>CASEVW010000119.1 GCA_949291395.1 uncultured Oscillospiraceae bacterium
CGGCGCGGCGCCGGCGAGAGCAAGCTGGAATACGATCGGCGGCACATCCACCGGCGCATCGAAGCGTTGGAGCAGAAGCTGGCCGAGCTGGAAAAGCGCCGGGGCGAGAACCGCCGGGCCCGCCAGAAAGCCGGCACGCCGGTGGTGAGCCTGGTGGGCTACACCAACGTGGGCAAATCCAGCCTGCTGAACGCCCTGTGCGGGGCCCAGGTGATGGAGGCGGATATGCTGTTCGCCACCCTGGATCCCACCGCCCGCAAGCTGACCCTGCCCAGCGGCCTGAACGTGATCGCGGTGGACACGGTAGGCTTTGTGAGCCGCCTGCCCCACAAGCTGGTGGAAGCCTTTAAGAGCACCCTGGAAGAAGCCGCCTATTCCGACGTGATCGTCAAGGTGGCGGACGCCTCCGACCCGGAGCGGGAGGAACAGCTGGAAGTCACCGACCAGGTGCTGAAGGAGCTGGGCTGTGAGAGCATCCCCCAGCTGACGGTGTACAACAAATGCGACAAAGCGGGCGGCGCCGTGTTCGCTCCCGAAGCCCTGTGCACCAGTGCCAAGACCGGCCAGGGCCTGGACGACCTGCTGGCCGCCCTGGACGCCGCCCTCTCCGACCGGGTGCGGGCGGTGAAGCTGGTGCTGCCCTACGACAAGCTGGGCCTGGCGGAAGCCATGCGCAGCCGGGGCAGCGTGACGGTGGAGGACTACCGAGACAGCGGCGTTTACTTTGAGGGCTTTGTAAAAAGCAGCGACCTGCACATTTACCTGCCCTATCTGCTGGAAAACTGATCGCTTATTAGTAAAGACCCGCCGTACAAGGACGAAAAAATAAAAACTCTGTTCCGAGCCACGGGCATGTACCGGGGGTCGGAACACCTTGACAGAAAAACGCCCCGATTTTGTGTGCTCTGTGCGCAAAATCGGGGCGTTTTTCGCCGGAAAAGGGTACTGGGGGAAACCAATACGCACCCCCCGCACCAAAGTGCGGGGCGTGCGTTTGGTGTCCCCCAGCTTTTACAAAAACAGCAAGGCCCGCCGGAAACTCCGGCGGGCCTTGCTGCATAGAGGGGTGGGAAAGTATAAATAAGTGAGAAGTTATCATAGGTAGTGGCGATCAGCCTGTTTGCTCATCGCATTATCTAGTATATCCAAATTTCTTTATATGTCAAATCAAAAAAGCCGCTTTGGCTTTTCTTTTTTACTTTACTTTCCGGTTTTTTGTTTATATAATTAAGTTAGAAGTTCAAAAAAGACAAGCTGTTTTTTCTTGTGTAATTTATACACAAGTTTTGTTAAATTTAGCAAAAATTTTATCGCTTCTTACATCTTTTTCAAGGGAGGGCTCTTTTTGGACGAACTGGACAAAAAAATACTGACACTTTTGCAGCACAATGCCCGTATGCCGGTCAAGGACATCGCCCGGCAGGTGGCCCTCACCAGCCCGGCGGTGTCCAGCCGCATCCGCCGGCTGGAGGAACAGGGCGTGATCGCCGGCTACACCACCCTTCTGCGGGACCCCCGCCAGGCCCAGAGCATCGGCGCGCTCATCAGCGTGTCCATTCCCCCCGCCCAGCGGGAGGAATTTCTGGCCATGGCCAGCCAGGACAGCCAGGTGCTGCAATGCTTCCACGTCACCGGCGGCCACAGCTTCATCGCAAAGGTCAGCTGCGAGACCATGGAACAGCTGGAGCAGCTCATCACCCGCTTTCAGCGCATGGGCCCCACCAGCACCCAGATCATCCTGTCCACCCCGGTGGAGCGGGGCGCCGCCTTTTTGCAATAAAAGGCCCCTTTGCGGCGTATTTTGGTCAGAACGCCCCGTTTGCGGGCATACTAACCGAAAAAGCGCAGATGCGTTATAAGGAGTGTTTTTGCATATGAAACGTTTGCTTTCCCTCGCCCTTGCGGCGGTTTTGACCTTCGGGCTGGCCGGCTGCGGCGGCAGTTCCGCCAGCCAAGACCAGACCCCCAAGGATTACCCTGCCATCCTCACCGCCAGCCGCCCCCAGGAGGACAACGACAGCTACACCGTCTTCACCCTGGAGGACGGAGCCTTTGGCGCTGTGGGGGCCTATGCGGACGAGCTTTCCGCCGAGCAGATCGACACCCAGGGCCAACTGAGCCTGGATATGCTGGGGCTTTCCGCCGAGGACATCCAAAAGGCAGCCTTCAGCGTGTCGCTGATGAACGTGCACGCTTACGGCATCGCCATCGTGCAGCCCGCCGAAGGCCGCACCGACGCGGTGAAGCAGGCCCTTTCCACCTTCATCGAGGCCCAGAAGACCGCCCAGGAGAACTACCTGCCGGATCAGTACGCCATCGCCAAGGCCGCCCGGCTGGAGACGGTCAAAAGCGGCGAGGTGGTGCTGGTGATGTGCGCCGGGCAGGACGATGTGTACGACAGCATCGCCAAGGCCCTTGGCTGACCCTCTCCTCTTTTCTCAAAACTGATTAACGCCCGGGTGCTTTCTTGCCCCCGGGCATTTTTTTTGCTATAATGGCAGATGAATTTGAAAACGATACCCTAACAGAAAGGCGGTTGTGCGCCAATGAAAGCCACCGTTGTGATCCCAAACCTGAACGGCGCGGGCTGGCTGCGGGATTCCATCGAATCCATCTGGGCCCAGACCATGCAGGATTTTGAACTGATCGTTGTGGACAACGCCTCCACCGACGAAAGCCTGGCCATCGCCCGCAGCTATGTGGGCCGCCCGGGCTACACCCTCATCGAAAACGACCGGAACACCGGCTTTTCCTATGCGGTGAACCAGGGCATCCGGGCCGCCAAGGGCGAATTTGTGGCCCTGTTCAACAACGATGCCTTCGCCGAGCCGGACTGGCTGGAAAACCTGATCCGTGCCGCCGAGGCCGACAAACGCATCTTTGCGGTGAGCAGCCTGATGATCCGCCATTTTGAGCGGGAGCTGGCGGACGACGCCGGCGACTATGTGACCATTTTGGGCTTTGCCTGCAAGCGGGGCGACGGCATGAAGGCCAGCCGCTACCAAAAGCCCTGCCGGGTGTTCTCCGCCTGCGGCGGCGCGGCCCTGTACCGCAAGAGCATCCTGGATGAGATCGGCCTGTTTGACGAAAACTTTTTCGCCTATTACGAGGACGTGGACATCAGCTGGCGGGCCAACAGCCTGGGGTACAAAAACGTCTACTGCCCCACCGCCAAATGCTACCACATCTGCGGGGCCACCACCGGGGCGGTGCGCTACAACCCCTTCAAGAGCATCCAGAGCGGCCGGAACAGCATCCTGCTGCCCTACAAAAACATGCCCATTTTGATGTTCCTGTTCAACCTGCTGCCCCTGGCGGCGGGCTACCTGCTGAAAGCGGTGATGTTCCGGCTGCGGGGCTTCGGCCCGGCCTACGGCCAGGGCTTCAAAGAGGCCCTCAAGGTGATGGGCAAGCTGGAAAAGCCCAAATTCCGGCTGAAAAACCTGCCCAACTACATCCTCATCGAGCTGTGGCTCATCGCCGATACCTTCCGCTACATCGTCTACCGGGTGCAGCGGGCCATGCATATCCAGTAACATCCTTTCGCTCCCTTTCCCGCCGGAAGGGGAGCTTTTTTGCCCGCTTTTGGGGTCCCGCGTAAAATGACAAATATTTTTGTCAAAACCTATTGACAACGATCCTTGTCAATGCTATCCTGATATTGACAAAGATACTTGTCAAACTGACAACCATTTTTTGCAAACCCAGAAAGGGGGCCGAGACTATGCCGCTGGAAAACCGCCTGAAAGAGCTGCGGGCGGCAAAATCGCTGAACCAGCAGGAGCTGGGCGCGCTGGTGGGGGCTTCCCGCCAGACCATCAGCCTCATCGAGCGGGGCGATTACAACCCCTCCATCACGCTGGCGCTGCGCATCGCAAAGGTATTCGACAAACCGGTGGAGGAGATCTTTTTTCTGACAGGAGAGGAAGAACCATGAAACAGCAACAAAAGCGGGCCGCCAAAGGCCCAATGCTCTATGTAAAATTTGTTCTGATGCTCATCGCCTCCGGCGCGGTGGGCGCCGCTTGCAGCATGCTGGTGATGGGCAACACCGACGGCCTGGCCGGTCTGGCCCGGCAGCTGAGCGAGGGGCTTTCCGCCGCCGGCATCTGGCTGATGGCCGCGGGGCTTCTGCTGGCAGCCGCCGGCACCCTGCTTTGGGCCAAGGCGCAAAAACTCATCCCCAAAGCCATGGAGGACGACGAAGCCTACGAGACCGCCGACCGGACCTTGTGCCTGTCTCTGGCGCTGGCAGGCCTCGGAACGCCCTGGCTCCTGTTCACCTCCTGCCTGGTCTTCCCCGGCGCTTTCGCCCGCTGGGACGGGGTGGTCCTGCTGGCGGGCCTGGCGCTGCTCATCCTCGAGAATGCCTGGTTCTTCATCAATCAGGCCATCTGCATCAAGAGCGCCAAGCAGCTAGCCCCGGAAAAACAGGGCAACGTGTTCGATACGCATTTCCACAAGGATTGGTACGCCAGCTGCGACGAGGCCGAACGCCAGCGCATCGGGGACTGCGCCTATTTCACCTTCCGGGTGATGAACGCCATCTACCCGGTGGTGATGATCCTGCTGCTGGTCATCGGCATCACCTACCCGGTCAGCGCGTTGTGGGCGCTGCTGCTGGGCGGGCTGTGGCTGGTGCAGACCGGGCTGTATCAGTTCCGGGCCTACTGGCTGGAACATGTGAAAAATAAACACTAACAAAACATTGATTGGAGGGATCCTGTTATGAAATGGACTGCCACCGAAAAACGCCAGCTGACCATCTTTGGTCTGGTGGCCTTCGCCCTGCCCTATCTGCTGGGCATTTTGATGGGCATCTCGTACCATGCGGGCAATGACGTGAGCGTGTTCACCAACGCCCAGATGTTTTACCCCGCCGCCGGCGTGATGCTGGCCATGCTGCTCACCCGCAAGGGGGACAGCCTGCTGCCCAAAAAGTTTTACGGCTGCTTTTTGGCCCTCACCGGCGTGATGCTGGCCTGCGCCATTGCCAGCGTGGTGCTGCCCGCCCTGCCCTGGGCCGGCATTTCCAACCTGGTGATCATGGGCGGCACCCTAGTGGTGTGGGCCGGCTATTTTGCCGACGGTAAAGCCCGCCGGGCGGCCTACAGCCTGCGCCTGACCAAAACCGGCGGCTCCAACGTGTTTTTGATGGTGCTGCTGTTCATCGTGCTGTACTTTGCCCGCATCTTTTTGGCCAGCGGCCTGACCGTTCTGCTGGACCCCTCCCAGGCCGCCGGGGCGGCAGGCGAGGCGCTGGATCCCCTCTTCTTTGCCATCAACCTGATCGCCATGCCGCTGAACTTTTTGCTGGTGTTCACCGCCTTTTTCGGTGAGGAATACGGCTGGCGGGGCTTTTTCCAGCCGCTTTTGCAAAAGCGGTTCGGCCTGCGGGGCGGCGTGCTGGTGCTGGGCGTTATGTGGGGCCTGTGGCACCTGCCCATCAACATCTTCTTCTACAGCCCGGACACCTGGGGCCTGAGCGTGCTGAACCAGATCGTGGTGTGCATCTGCTACAGCGTGTTCTTCGGCTTTGCCTACATGAAGACCAAGAGCATCTGGGCGCCGGTGATGATCCACTTTTTCAACAACAACGCGATCGTGCTCTTCGCCAGCCCGGATTCCATCCAGAACCAGGTGCTCACCTGGACCGGCGTGCTTGCCGTTGCGGTGGTGATGTTCGCGCTGCACCTGCCCTTCCTGGCTTCCAAGGTATTTTCCACCGGCTCCACCGAGCCGCTGCCCCGCCCCACCCAGCAGCCGGAGGAGAACGTCCAGTAAAAAACTGCTGCAAAAAACGCAGATCTCAAACTCTCGTCCCGAGCCACGGGCATGTACCGGGGGTCGGGACACCTTAACAGAAAAACGCCCTGATTTTGTGTGCTTCGTGCGCAAGATCAGGGCGTTTTTCGCCGGAAAAGGGTACTGGGGGAAACCAATAAGCATCCTCCGCACAAAGTGCGGGGTGTGCGTTTGGTGTCCCTCAGAAGGCTGCCGGCTTGTTCGGCTGCCGCAGCGTTGCCATCCCGGCCCTTTTTTGTTATAATATTCCCCGTGCTTTCTAAAAATAGTGTGCGAAAGGGGTATCTTGTGGACGTCATTCTGGTCATGTGCGCCGGCGTGCTGGTGGGCAGCTGGTTTTTCCCGAAAAAATACAAAAAAGTGAACGAGCGGCTCCAGGTGGTGTGCACCGTGGCGCTCATCTTCTGCATGGGGGTCACCCTGGGCCGTCGGGAGGGCTTTCTGGAAGAGCTTTCCACCCTGGGGCTGCAGAGTTTTCTGTTCTTTTTGATCCCCAGCCTGTTCTCGGTGGCGCTGGTGTATCCCCTCACCTGCCGCTTTATGAACGGCAGAGAAAAACGCAACAAAAGAAGGTGAGCAAGCGATGGTCATTTTAGCGGTAGTCGCCCTGGTGGGCGGCATTTTATACGGCCTTTCCGGGGTGGAGGTGAGCGCCGTCTCCCTTTTGGCCCAAAACTCTGACCTGGTGCTTTATCTGCTGATGTTTTTGGTGGGCATCAGCATCGGCATGCACGAGGGCATCCTGCAAAAGATCAAACAATACCATATAAAGATCTTCATCATCCCCTTTGGCATCATTTTGGGCTCGCTGATCGGGGGCGCTGTCTGCGCGCCCCTCACCGGGTATTCCCTCAGCGCCAGCACCATGGTGGCCAGCGGCCTGGGCTGGTACAGCCTGGCAGGCGTGACCATCGGCAACCTGGCCGGGGCCCAGCTGGGCAGCATCGCCTTTTTGAGCAACCTGATGCGGGAGATCTTCTCCTTTTTCCTCATCCCGCCCATCTCCCGCCATCTGAACTACTACACCTGCATCGCCCCCGCCGCCGCCACCAGCGAGGACACCACCCTCTCCATGATGATCCGTTTCACCGACGAGAAAACGGTGGTGCTCGCGGTGTTCAACGGCATCATCTGCTCGGCGGCGGTGCCGCTGCTCATCTCGCTGTGCAACGCCATTTTTTAACGCAAAACAGCCCTGTGAAACTCTTCTGGGTCTCACAGGGCTGTTTTTATGCCACGATTTTATAATACACCTTTGCGGTGAGCAGATACACCACCACATACACTGCCGCAAAGAGCAGCAGCGTCACGCCGGTGACCAGGGCGAACAGGCCAAAATTCTGGATGTTGAAGCTCTCGCTCAGCACGATGTACAGCGGCCGCAGCGCCATGAACAGGTGCACCGCCGCCGCCACCAGGGGTAAAAAGAACACCGTGAGCACCTGGCTGTTGATGGTGCGCCGCACCTCCTGCCGGCTCATGCCCACCTTTTGCAGGATGGCAAAGCGCTCCTTGTCCTCATAGCCCTCGCTCACCTGCTTGTAATAGATGATGACGGCGGTGGCCATCAGGAAGATCAGCCCGAAAAAGATGCCGGCAAACAGCAGCGAGCCGTACAGCATCAGAAAATCCTGCCGGGACTCCGCCTTGGAATGGAACCGCAGGTTCCAGCCGGTGCCGTCCAGCTGGGCTTTCAGCTGCCCGGCCAGTTCCAGCTGCTGGTCGTTGTCCAGGCTGGGGGTGTCGAACCGGTACACATAGATGGTGCGGCCATGGGACCGGCTTTCCGCCGTGCGGGTCAGGCCCTCAAAGGCTACGCCGCTTTCCTGCTCCATCCGGGCGATGAAGGCATCCGCCGCCGCGCCCCCGTCACCGGTGACCGGCTGGGCTGTCTCGGTGCCCAGGCCGTCGTAGTCGTAGATGTCCACGGCAAAGTGGCGGGGCATGGATCCGTTCAGGGTATCCTCCCAGCCCGCATACAGGCAAACGGTGGTGGAGATGGTCACCAGCACGGCGGTGGACAGAATGCAGATGCTGGCAAGGCCCGCCGCGTTCTGTTTCATCCGCCAGATCATGCCGGACACGCCGGTGAAATGGCGGGGATGGTAGTAGTAATTTTTGTTTTTCCGCAGCGCTTTCAGCAGGGCGATGCTACCCGCCTCAAACAGCAGGTAGGTGCCAATGATCACGAACACCACCGCCACCAAAAACCACATGAAGATCGCCACGGTGCTTTCGGCCATCAGGGCGATGCCGTAGCCGATGCCCAGACTGACCAGGCCCGCCGCCAGCTTGAACCACTTGGTGCGGGGCTTCTTTTCGCCCATCCGGCCGCCCTGCAACAGGCCGGTGCCGCTGGTGCGGAAGAGCCGCCACAGGTTGCGGGCCAGGATCAGTAGGAAGATCAGGCCGTACACGACTACGGTCTCCCTGGCCGCGTAGGCGCTGGGGGTCAGGTATTGGGTGTCCACCGGAAGATCGGTGAGCCGCAGCAGCAGCAAAAACAACAGCTCGCCCAACACGATGCCGCCACCGATGCCCAGCACAAAGCTGGCGGCGGAGGTGTACAGCGTCTCGTACACCAGCATCCGGCCGATGTGCCGCCGCTCCATGCCCAGGATGTTGTACACGCCGAACTCTTTCTGCCGGCTGCGGTTCACAAAGCCGGAGGTGTAAAACAAAAAGAACGCCGAGAACACCGCCGCAATGTAGCCCGCCTCGGTCATGATGGCCCCGGTGACCTCGCCCTGAAAGCCAAATTCCGGGTCGGCGGAGATGGCCAGCACCACATAAAACATCATCACACAAAGGCTGGAAGCCAGCAGGTAGGGCAGGTAAAACTGCTTGTTTTTCCGCACGCTGGTGAGCGCCAGCCGGGCGTAAACGGCCTTACGCATGATGCATCCCCCCTTGTGCGATCAGGGTCAGCGCCTCGCTGATGCGGCCATAGAACACGCTTTCCGGCGCGTCGCCCCGGTACAGCTGATGGAACACCCGGCCGTCCTTGATAAAGAGCACCCGCCCGGCGTGGCTGGCCGCCTTGGCGCTGTGGGTCACCATCAGGATGGTCTGGCCCTCCCGGTTCACCTGGCCGAACAGTTCCAGCAGCTCGTCCGAGGAGCGGGAGTCCAGCGCGCCGGTGGGTTCGTCCGCCAAAATCAGCTGGGGCCGGGTGATCAGGGCCCGGGCCACCGCCGCCCGCTGCTTCTGGCCGCCGCTCACCTCATAGGGGTATTTGTCCAGCAGGTCGGCAATGCCCAGCTGCTTTGCAATGGGGGCCAGCCGGGCGTTCATCTCATTGTAGCTCTTGCCGGAGAGCACCAGCGGCAGGAAGATGTTGTCCCGCAGATCGAAGGTGTCCAGCAGGTTGAAATCCTGGAACACAAAGCCCAGGTGCTCCCGCCGCCAGGCCGCCAGCTGCCGGTCCCGAATGGTGGAAAGCTGGGTGTCGCCCAAAAAGATGCGGCCGCTGGTGGGCTTATCCAGCCCGGCCAGCAGGTTCAGCAGGGTGGTCTTGCCGCTGCCGCTCTCGCCCATGATGGCCACATATTCCCCTTCCTCCACCGCAAAGTCCACCCCGTCCAGGGCGGTCACGTTGTTGCCGCCAAACCGGGTGGTGTACACCTTGCGCAGTTCGATCACTTCCAGGATACGCATATCGTTTCCCCTCTCCATACTGTGTTATCGTTGGGCCGGGGCGGCGCCGCCGCCCTTTTTCTGCCTGGTTCCAGTATACAAAAAAGCCGCCGGGCCTGCCTTAGCGAAGGCTTACAGTGCCGGCGGCAATGTTACATTGTTGTAAGGCTGGCCTTATTCCACCCCCACCGGCCGGGTGTACAGGTCGATGAAAGCGGTGGTGCCTTTGCCCGGGGCGCTTTCCAGCCAGAAGGGGTGGCCCAACTGGGCCAGCACCTTGCGGCAGAGGTACAGCCCCAGGCCGGTGCTCTTTTTGTTCTCCCGGCCGTTGTAGCCGGTGAAGCCCCGCTCCATGATGCGGGGCAGGTCCTCAGGGGCGATGCCGATGCCGCTGTCCCGGATGAAGAGGGTCTGCTTTTGGCCGGGCACCAGGCCGATGGTCACCTGGCCCCCCGCCGGGGTATATTTCAGCGCGTTGGACAGCAGCTGTTCCAGCACAAAGCCCAGCCATTTTTCGTCGGTGAGGGCCTGGCCGGGCAGGTCCTGGTATTCCAGCCGGATCTTTTTTAAGATGAACAGCTTTGCGTACTTGCGCACCACCGTTTTTACCAGCCCGTCCAGCGGCACACGCCCCAGGCACAGATCGGCAGACAGCTCTTCGCTGCGCAGGTATTGCAGCACCAGTTCCACATACTGTTCCACCTTGAATAGCTCCGCTTCCAGCTCCTGCACCGGCGGCTCTTTGCCGCTTTGCAGCAGCAGGTGCATGGCTGCGATGGGGGTCTTGATCTGGTGGGCCCAGAGGGTGTAATAATCGGTCATGCGGCCCCGCTCTGCCTTGGCGCTGGCTTCCAGATCGCCGCAGCGGCGGGCCAACGCGTCCAGCAAAGCGGCATACTGGGCCTGCTGCGCCCCCACCGGGGGCGGCAGTTCGTCCAGGCTGGCGGGCAGGTTGCCGGTGAGCCGCTCCATCTGGCGGCAGCGGCTGTAAGACCGGGCAGCCTGCGCCGCCAGCACCAAAAAGGTGAACAGCACGCACAGCCCCACCCCGTATGCCAGGATGACCGGGGGCATGCCGGTGAGCACTCCCAACAGGGCGAACAGCCCGGTGCAGCCCGCAAACACCACCAGCGTGCCCGCCCGGGCCCGCAGTTCCCGCACAAAAAACTCGCCTGTTTTCATCTTCCCCGCCTCACTCGATCAGATAGCCCAGATTCTTTTTTGTGGTGATGAACCCCGGCAGTCCCAGCTGTTCCAGGGTCTTGCGCAGCCGGGCTACGTTCACCGTCAGGGTGTTGTCGTCGATGAAGCTGTCGGTGGCCCACAGCCGCTCCATGATGGCGTCCCGGGGCACCACCCGGCCCTTCTGCTCCAGTAGAAGCTGCAAGATCTTAAACTCGTTTTTGGTCAGCTCCACCGTCTTTTCCCCATAGGTCAAGGTGGCGCTGGCGGTGTCTAAGATCGCGCCCTTGTGTTCCAGCAGGGCGGTGCCGCCGGCAAAATCATAGCTGCGCCGCAGCAGGGCCGCCACCTTTGCGGTGAGCACGTTCAGGTCAAAGGGCTTTGCGATGAAATCGTCCGCCCCCTGGTTCATGGCCAGCACGATGTTCATGTTGTCCGCCGCGCTGGACAAAAAGATGATGGGCACCTTGGACACCCGCCGGATCTGGCTGCACCAGTGGTAGCCGTTGAAAAAGGGCAGCATGATGTCCAGCAGGACCAGCTGGGGGTTGGCGGCGGCAAACTGGGCCGTCACATTGGAAAAATCGGTGGCACAGGTGACCCGGTAGCCCCAGCTTTCCAGGTGCTTTTGCACCGCGCCGGCGATCACCGGGTCGTCCTCCACCAGAAAGATATGATAGGTCATTGTGTGGTTCCTTTCTGCCGTGCTTGCAAAAAAGCCGGGCAGCGGAAGGCAAACACCGCTGCCCGGCAAAAGATCAGTTCTCGCCGTCGTCAAAACCCAGGGCGGAAAAATCCACCGCTCTGGCCACATGGCCCTCGGGATAGATCATCTTGCCCATACGGA
>CASEVW010000120.1 GCA_949291395.1 uncultured Oscillospiraceae bacterium
CCCTGCCGCACGATGATGCCCACGCCCACGCCCACGAACAGGCCCCCCGCCAGCGCCGCCAGCAGCGGGCGGTCGGTCAGGTCCGGCAGCATGGGCGGGAACATCTCCCAGAGTTTATAAAACAGCGAAACGCTCAGGGTGGACAGGGCCGATAATTTGATGAACCCGCCGCCCAGGTATTTGAAGGCCAGCAGATAACAGGCGGCGTCCAGCACCAGGGTGAGCAGCGAGGGCGAAATGCCCAGCCAATGCTCCATCAGCAGCATCAGCCCCATCACGCCGCCCTCGGTCACGCCGGCCCGCTGGTGGATGTTGTGGATGCCAAAGGAGCAGATCGCCGCCCCCAGAACGATAAGGGCCAGTTTTTTCACGGTAATGCCCTGGGCCAGCCTTTGCCACAGGGTCCGCAGCCAATGCCGCAGCATGGTTGTTTCCTCCTTGCGTTTTTTCTTCTGTAAGACTATCATAAAGGATATAGTAACTATAGTGTCAAGGGGGTATTATGGAAGATCTGTTTTCCATCGGCGAAGTCTCCCGCTACCAGGGCATCTCTAAGCAGACCCTGATCTATTACGACAAGATCGGCCTGTTCCGGCCCGCTTATGTGGATCCGAACAACGGCTATCGGTACTACACCTACCAGCAGCTGGACCTGCTGGACACCATCCTCATCCTGAAAAAAAGCGGCCTTTCCCTGGGCAGCATCCGCCGCCATCTGGAACACTATACCATCGACAGCAGCCTGGCCGCCCTGCGCCGCCAGCAGGCGGAGATCGCCCGCCAGGTCCAGGAGCTGCAGCTGATCGAGAGCCGCCTGGCCCACCGCTGCGCCCAGATGGAGCAGGCCCGCCTTCGCCGGCAGGACAGCGGCCAGGCCGCCCTGGAGCAGGTCGGCCCCCAATGCCTTGTGCTGGAACAGGTGGAGCCGCCCTATGGCATGCGGGAGATCAGCATCGCCACGAAGCGCTGCTTTGCCGGTTCCTTTGAAACCGGGCTGCCGGTCTTTTTTCAGTGCGGTGTGGTGGTGCCGCTGCGGCGCATCCTGGAGGGCCGCTGCACCCAGGCGGAATTCGCCTTTGTGCCCACCGAGCCCACCCGGAAAGCCGGTGCGCTGCGGCAGCTTCCCGCCGGGACCTGCGCGGCCATCTACCACGTGGGGGACTATCTGTCCATCGGGCGCTCGTACCAAAAGCTGCTGGATTTCTGCGCTGCCCAGCGGCTGGAGATCACGTCGGACGCTTACGAGTTCTGCGTGAACGATTACATCTCCACCCACGACGAAAGCGAATACATCACCAAGATCCTGTTTTATGTGCGGCCCGCTGAAAACGGGCAAACCGGGTGAACCGCCTTGCACCCGCCTTCTGTTTGCGCCAAAACCCCCGGCCCGGAAAATTCCGGGCCGGGGGTTTTACGTTTTGTAAAGATCAACTGCCTCTTTATGTATATTTACTCACTTTACCACGACCAGCTCGTACTCCCGGGTGCCCAGGCCGATCTTCTCGGCGTGGGCGGTGCACACCGTCCAGTCGGTGATGGGGGCGGAGTCGGTGAAGTGGTCGCCGCAGCCGCAGAAGCCAGGGGTCTTTAAGTTGTCGTCCAGCTGGCTGCCGGGGATGGGCGGCATGTTATTGCAGGCATCAGCACAGGCCTGATCCAGGGCCACCGGGTCAAAGCTGGCGAACATGCCCACGTCCGGGATGATGGGCAGGTCGTTCTCGTCGTGGCAGTCGCAGTTGGGGGAAACGTCGATCACCAGGTTGATGTGGAAGTTCGGCCGGTCCTGCACCACCGCTTTGGCGTACTCGGCAATGCGGCAGTTCAGCTCGTCCACCGCCGCGTCGTAGTCGCCGCCGATGGCGTCAAAGTTACAGTGGGCCAGGCAGCGCCCGCAGCCCGCGCACTTGTCATGATCGATGAAGGCCTTGCCGCCCTCGCCGGTGAAGGAGATGGCATCCTGGGCACAGATCTTGGCGCAGGCCCGGCAGGCCCGGCACAAAGAGGCATCCACCGAAGGCTTGCCGGCGGCATGCTGCTCCAGCTTGCCCGCCCGGCTGCCGCTGCCCATGCCCAGGTTCTTCAGCGCGCCGCCAAAGCCGGTGTTCTCGTGGCCTTTGAAGTGATTCAGGCTGATGACCACGTCCGCGTCCATGATGGCCCGGCCGATCTTGGCGTTCTTCACGTGTTCGCCGCCTTTCACCGGCACCTCCACCTCATCGGTGCCCTTCAGGCCATCGGCAATGATCACCTGACAGCCGGTGGAATAGGGGGTGAAGCCGTTTTCCATGGCCGCGTCCATGTGCCCCAGGGCATGCTTGCGGCGGCCCACATACAGGGTGTTGCAGTCGGTCAAAAAGGGCCGGCCGCCCAGCTCCTTGATCACGTCCGCCACCGCCTTGGCATAGTTGGGGCGCAGATAGGCCAGGTTGCCCGGCTCGCCAAAGTGGATCTTGATGGCCACGAACTTCTGGTCCATGTCGATCTGGCCGATGCCCGCCTGCCGCATCAGGTTCTGCAGCTTATCCAGCAGATTCCGGCCCGGCCGGGTGCGCAGATCGGTAAAATACACTTTCGCTTTTTCCATTGTTTTCACTCCATCCAAAAAATTTCCTTATCCCAAACGGAAAAACATCCGATCGTAAACCCGACCGGATATTTTTCTCAAAAACCAAAGGCGGCGGCTGCCAGCACCACCACACCCAGGGCGATGCGGTACCAGCCGAACACCTTGAAGTCGTGCTTTTTCACAAAGTTCACCAAAAAGCGGATGGCCGCCACGCTCACCAAAAAGGCGGTCACGCAGCCCACCGCCAGCACGGTCAGCTCGTGGCTGGTGAAGGTCAACCCTTCCATCAGATACTTGACCACCTTCAGCAGGCTGGCGCCGAACATCACCGGGATCGCCAAAAAGAAGGTGAACTGGGCCGCCACCGGCCGGCTGGCGCCCAACAGCAGGCCGCCCACGATGGTGGCGCCGCTGCGGGAGGTGCCGGGGATCATGGCCAGCACCTGCCAAAAGCCGATGATCAGTGCGTCTTTATAGCTCAGCTGGTCGATGCTGCTGACGCGCACCGGCCGCTTTTTGTTTTCGATCACCAGGAAAAACACGCCGTACAGGATCAGCATGGCCGCCACCACGATGTAGTTGTACAGCCGCTCCTCCAGCCAGTCGTCCAAAAGAAGGCCCAGCACCATGGCGGGCAGGGTGGCCACCAGGATCTTGAACCACATGGTCCAGGTGGCGGGCTTGATGTAGTGCTGTTTGCGGTCCGCGCAAAAGGGCCACAGCTTGGGGAAATACAGCACCACCACCGCCAGGATGGCCCCCAGCTGGATGACCACCCGGAACATCTCCAAAAATGCCTCGCTGAAGGGCATGTTCAAAAACTTTTCCGCCAGGATCAGGTGGCCGGTGCTGCTGATGGGCAGCCATTCGGTGATGCCCTCGATCACGCCGTAAAGGATCGTTTTGATAATATCCATACTTCTCGCCTCTCTTTTTCGTAACCAGCGCCGCAGCAGGCAAAGCCTGTCACAGGCGGCTCATTTTATCAGTATACCACAGGATGAAACAAAACAGAACGGCCCTGCCGCAAGATCCGGCAAAAAACTGTCCCCGCCGGGCTTCGGCTTTTGCGCAAAGGGCCTTCCTTTTCCCGATAAAATACAGTATAATCGGGAGTGATCGATGCGATCTGTCCTGTGTGCGGTGCGGCCGCCCGCAGGGCTCGCTGTTTTTCTGCATTGCTTTATGGTAAAAGATATAAAAAGAGGTGTTTTTTTGAATATCCTGGTTGTAGGCTGCGGCCGGGCGGGTGCCAACATCGTGCGCATCCTGGAACAGATGGGCCACGAGGTCGCTGTTCTGGACTCCAGCCCCAGCGAATTGCAGCGTCTGGAAAGTGTGGACGGCTACCAGTTTTCCGGCGTGGCCACCATCGGCATCCCCATCGACATCGACGCGCTGCGGCAGGCAGGCATCGAGACCTGTGACGCGGCGGCCATCGCCACCCCGGACGACAGCGTCAACATCATGGTGGCCCAGATCGCCAAGACCATCTTCCACGTGCCCCGGGTCATCGCCCGTGTCACCGACCCCACCTTGAAAGATTTCTTCACCAAGGAATACGGCCTGCGCACCGTGTGCACCACCAACCTGACGGTGGAAAGCATGCTGCTGGGCCTGCTGGACGATCAGGAGTCCCGCACCATCACCATCGGCGCCACCACCTCCTCCTTTGTCACCGTTCCGGTGAGCCTGCGGGACGTGGGCCGAAGCCTGAACCGGGTGCGCGCCCCCGAAGGCGAGCTTTTGTACGGCGTGCTGCGGGCCAACGGCATCGTGGAACTGGCCGTCCAGCCCATGCCGGTGCTGGAAGAGGGCGACCAGATCATCTATTCCCGCATTGCGGACTAACAAGATAAAGAGGAAACGACTATGAGAATAATGATCGTAGGCGGCGGCAAGGTGGGTTACTACATGGCAAAGACCCTGCTGGACCATGGCCACCAGCCCATCGTGATCGAAAAGGACCTGCGGCTGTGCCAGCAGGTGGCAAACGATCTGGACATCCCCGTCACCCATGGCGACGGCTCCACCGTGGAATACCTGGACGCCGCCGGGTGCGGCCGCTGCCAGGCGCTGGTGGCGGTCACCGGCCGGGACGAGGTGAACCTGATCACCTGCCAGATCGCCAAGCGCATCTTCCATGTGGATAAGACCGTGGCCCGGGTGAACAACCCCAAAAACACCGAGGTGCTGCGCCGCCTAGGCGTGGACATCGCCGTGTCCAGCACCGACAACCTGGCCCGCATTTTGGAGCGTGAGGTGGAAAGCGCCGCCATCCAGCAGGTGCTGAACCTGGCCGGGGGCACCGCCACCGTGTTCGAGATCCAGATCCCGGATCACTTCAAATACCACGGCAAAAGCCTGGCCCAGATCCCGGTGTCGGAGGCCGCCGTTATCATCGCCATCACCCGTTCGGGCGAGCTGCTCATCCCCCGTGGTAACACCCAGATCCTGAACGGCGACAAGGTGCTCTGCGTGGCGCGGGACACCGCCATCCACGAGCTCACCCAGGACTGGGGCCTGGCCGATCTGTGATCCTGCCGGGATCCGTTTGATACACTCTCTGCAAAGGAGGTCATTTCCGTGCTGCGTTTCACCACGAACGCCCGGGGCGTGAAAGTCATCGCCCTGTGGCTGCTGGTCCCGGGGGCGGTCTTGACCCCCTTTCTTTTTTGGCAGAGCTTCTGGCTGGGGCTGCTGTTCTGCGCCGTCTGGCTGTTTCTCTGCCTGGTGTGCCTGCCGCTGCGCCTGTCCAGCTTTCGGGGCAGCGTTTCTTTAGGGGAGGTGCGGGTGAGCCGGGGCATCCTGTTCAAGACCCACCGCCGCATCCCCACCCGGTTCGTCACCGGGGTCAACCGGGTGCGCACGCCCCTGCTGCGGGCCGCCAACTGCAGTTTTCTGATCGTTTACACCAGCGGCACCCTGCTTTTGCTGCCCGCCATCGGGGATGACGTGGCCGACCGGCTGGTGCATGTCCTTCAGGGAGGCGCGCCATGAGTGAGATCCGCGTCCAAGGGCGTTTCCATATCGTATATGTTTTACAATATATACGATATGGATTATTATTGTGTCTGGTCCCCATGCTGCAGGCCCTGCTGCGGTTCGACCTGCCCAGCCTGTACACCGCTCTGCGGCAGGATACGGTCATTTTGATCAGCATGGGGGTGTTTTCCCTGGTGATCTGGCGGCGGGTAGGCTTCTGCCTTACCGACCGGGCCCTTACCCTACGCTTTGGGCTGCTGTTCCGGCAGGAGCTCACCATCCTTCCGGAACAGGTGGCGGTGGTGGAGCTGGACCGGCCTTTATTCCTGCGGCTGATGGGCTGTACCCGAGTGCGGCTATACGCCGCCAGCTGCGCCAGCTTTGGCCGGGTCCAATGCTATCTGCCCCGCCGCCACGCCGCCGTGCTGGCGGAGTGCATGCTGCCGGTGAAAAGCGACTCTTCCCTGTTTGCCCCCACCGGGGCCGAGCGCATCCGCTTTACCATGCTCAGCGCCAACCTGCTCACCACGGCGGCCCTGGTGGTGTTCAGCGCCCGGCAGACCCAGGAGATCCTGGGCCAAAACCTGGTCTTTGACCTGGGCCAGCTAGCCATGAGCAACCTGGAACGGCTGGAGCAACTGGTGGAACTGGTGCTGCCCGCCGGTGTGGCCTGGCTGTTCACCCTAGTCTTTACCCTGTGGGGCATCGCCCTGTTCTGGTCGCTGATGGCCACCGCCAATTTCCGGGTCAGCCGCTCGGGCGGGGTGATCCTGTCCAAAGGCGGGCGCATCAATCACACCGAATGCCGGGTGCTGGCCAGTGCGGTGAGCTATTGTGACATCCGGGTCACCCCCGCCGCCCGGCTGCTGCGCCGTTACCCGGTGTTCCTGTGCGCCGGCAGTTATACCGGCGCGGATCTGCCCATTTTGGTCTATTCCAAGGGCCAGGAGGCCCTGCTGCAAGCCCTCATGCCCCGGTTCACCGGGCCCCAGCCGGTGGCGGGCATCACCCAAAAGCGCAGCTGGCCCCAGTTTTTGTGGAAAAGCGGCTCGCTCTTTTTGCTCTGTGCGGCCCTCACGGCGGTCTCCGCCTGGCGGCTGCCGGACCTGACTCCCCTTATGGTCATCCCCACCCTGGTCTCCGCCGCTCTGCTGGCGGTCTCGGCGGAAGCCTGGTTCACCGAGGGCGTCCGCCGCAATCCCAACGGGACCCTTGCGGTGTGCTACACCCGCTTTTTCACCCGGCATCACCTGTGCGTGTTCACCTCGGACCTGTCTTATACCTCCTGGCAGACCCCCTTTTCCGAGACCATCGCCCGCTGTACCTTGTGGATCCACCTGCCCTGCCGCAAGCGGCTGCGGGTGCGCAGCATCAAGCGTTACGAAGCGGACCGGCTCAAGCTGGTTTTGTAGCCCCCTCTGGCGGGCGGCTTTTCCCGCCCCGCCCACATACCCCCTGAGTAAGGAAGTGGAACCATTGTATCGCACCATTATTTTTGACCTGGACGGCACCCTGCTGAACACCCTCCAGGACCTGGCCAACGCCGGGAACCATGTCTGCGCCCAAAACGGCTGGCCCACCCATTCGCTGGATGCCTACCGGTATTTTGTGGGCAACGGCATCCCCAAGCTGTGCCAGCGCTTTTCCCCGGAGGACCAGCGCGGCCAGGAACGGCTGGAACAGACCATCGCTCAGTTCAGCGCCTACTATGCGGCTCACAAAGAGGACTGCACCGCCCCCTATCCCGGTATTTTTCCGCTGCTGGATGCCTTGCAGCAGCAAGATGTGCGCTGCGGCGTGCTCACCAATAAAGAGCACACCCTGGCTCAGGCGGTGGTGGAGCATTATTTCCCCGGCCGGTTCTCCTTTGTGCAGGGCGCCGTTCCCGGCGTGCCCACCAAACCGGACCCCACCGCCCTGTTTCGTTTGATGGAGCGCATGGGAGCCGAACCCGCCGCCACTCTTTTTGTGGGGGACAGCAATGTGGACATCCAGACGGCCAAAAACGGCGGCCTTGCCAGCTGCGGCGTGCTGTGGGGCTTCCGCACGGAAGAAGAACTGCGCGCGGAAGGCGCGGATTTTATCATCCGCGACCCGATGCAGCTGGCGGATTTGGCATCCGGGCGGTAAAATGCCTTGTGCGTTTTACATGTCGGGGAACTGCATATTTCATCAGCAATAAATGTATATTTATGCATTTCTTTATGCATTTTACTATACGGTTTGTATTTTCCTGTTTGCACAACGCGCAAAATTCGCGAAAAATAAGGGAATATTGGAACATCCTAGCAAAAAGAGCAGCCGAAACGGCCGTGCTGCACGCAGATCCCGCCGAATATCCCCAAAAACGTGATCGAGCGGCAGAGATCGACCGCTTCACAGCTGCATGCTTTATAAAGCAAGCAATATTTATAAATTGCTTGCTTTCTTTTTAAAACCAAAACGAGAGCCTTTTCCAGATGGACTGCCACCGGGAAAGGGCTCTCGTTTTTGTATTGCTTCTGCTGCGGCCAGCCGTCCCTTTTTGAGGCTCTGCCGCATCGAAACAGCTTATTTTATCCTGTCGCTTTCGGTTCTGTGGATCGCATATTCCGTATCCCGGAAAACATCCTCAGTATTCCACAAGGATCGGGCGATCCTGTGGAAAACCTGCCTCGCCGCTGACTGCTTTGTGCTCAGATCACGATCCCGTCACAATGGTCGATCTCGTGCTGAATGATCTGCGCCGTCCAGCCGGTGAAGGTCTTCAGGCGCACCTGAAATTGTTCATTCTGGTATTCCACCTTGATGGACTTCCAGCGCTTTGCCGGCCGGGTGCCGGAGAGGGACAGGCAGCCCTCTTCCGTGGCATAGGGGCCGGAGCGCTTGACGATGCGGGGATTGAACATGACCATGTATTCCCCGTCGTTTTCAAAGGCAATGATGCGCTTATTCACACCGATCATGTTGGCCGCCATGCCCACACAGCCGTCCTGGTGGGCCAGCAGCGTTTCCAGCAGGTCCTGGGCCACCGGCAGGTCCTCCTGCGTGGCAGGCACTGCTTTCCGGGCCAGGAACATCTCGTCTTTGCAGATCTCTCGGATCATGGGTCTTGTCTCCTTTTATCATCGCTTAACACATTTGGGCGTGTGTGATCGTCTCTGGGCGTCTTTTCAGCCCTTTTGCTTATTGAAGAGCTTGGAATATTGTGATCGGAAAAAACGCGCCACAAAGGCCTTTCTGCGGGCCTGCTGCGGAACGTTCTGTACCATTATATAAGGCCTGCGGGCTTCCGTCAAGCGGCTGTAAGCCTGTAAAGCTGATACATGGGTCTCTTACCACTGCACACCCGTTTAAAAGGCATTCACAAGGAGTAAAGAGGATGCCCGCCGCATTTCACTCTATTGGCCATCACAAGGCCATCCGAGTATTCCACAAAGAAAGCGGCTCGCTGTGGAATACAGCGCGGCACAGGAAAGAGATTACACAGTAGATCATCTCCACCTTACTAACCCCCCGCAAAAGGCTCTCAGCCGTCATAGGCATAAATGAGGATCTCAATTTGGTACACTTCTAGACGAGGGCGTTAAGAACAAAGCGCCAGTGGCGCTTTGTTTAGCCCGAGAGTCCCTGCGAGGTGAACCGGAGCGCCTTGCGCGAACGGTAAACCCGCCCCGTTAGGGGGAAGTGTGCCAATGAAAAAGTCCCCCAATTTCTTGGGGGATCACCTTTTGGTGCACTTCTAGACGAGGGCGTTAAGAACGAAGTGCCAGTGGCACTTCGTTTAGCCCGAGAGTCCCTGCGAGGCGAATCCGAGCGGCTAAAGGCCGCGAAGGGTGAGCCCGCCCCATAGGGGGAAGTGTGCCAAAAGAGAAAGGCACCCAACGAATTGGGTGCCTTTTTCTTTTGGTGCACTTCCAGGGACTCGAACCCTGGGCCCGCTGATTAAGAGTCAGCTGCTCTACCAACTGAGCTAGAAGTGCATACTATCAAGTTTGAAAAACACAGAAAGCAGAAAATCGTTCCGCTCGCCATCCGAACAGCTGCGCTGCTCTTCCGGTTGCGGCGTGTCGCGCTGTCTTCGCACATGGTAATGTGCTCGCATCGCTCTGCGCCGCTGCCCAGCCCGCTCCGGTTCGCTGC
>CASEVW010000121.1 GCA_949291395.1 uncultured Oscillospiraceae bacterium
CCAGCCGTTGGCCAGCGGCGTGCTGGCTTACGGCGAGCCGCTGGCGGCCCAGCCGCTGATGCTCTTCACCCTGCCTGCTTTTTGGGGGCTCACCGGCGTGTGGGTGGCCTACCCGGCGGCGGTGGCGCTGATGGCGGCGGTGGCGCTGGGGCTGCTGTGGTCCACCGGCCGGGCGATGCAGAGCGGCAGAACAACCGATACACCAAAGGGATAAAACGGACGAAGGGTTTTTGGCAAAGGTGGGGCGGGGCCCCAAAAAGGAGACGACCATGATGACCATATTGGACCGGGCGATCCGGGAAAAGGCGGAGGAGCTGGCCCGCCAGGGGCAGTTTTACGCCATGCTCACCGCGCTGCAAGATCATGTGGAAGGCGGCATCGACCAGGGCCGCTTTACCCGTGCGCAGGCCCAGGCGGATCTGGAACTGGCCCTGCAGGTGGCCTATGCGGACCTGAACATCGACGAATACGAGTCCTATTTACAGGCCATCCGCTGGCTGGAACGGGTGCGGGACAAGGCCGAGGGCTGCGGCGTGTGGTATTACCGTTACGGGGTGGCCTGCCTGTACACCGGCCAGCTGGAAAAGGCCCTGGCCCTGGTGGAAGAAGGGGCGCGCCAGCAGCCGGACTATGCCTGGAACTGGCTCTACCTGGCCAAGCTGCGGGCCCATTTTGGCGACAAGGCTGGGGCATTGGCGGCCCTGGACCAGGGCGAGCCTTTGGCCTTTGAGAACGACCGGTTCGCCCGCACCCGCAGCCAGATCGAAGCCGGGGCCAGCCTGGAAGAGATGGAGCGCCAGCTGGCCGGCCGGGAGGAGAGCGAGCCGGAGGAAGAAGACGGCCTTGTGCGCAGCGAGAACGACATCGCCGTGATGTGCATCCTGCTGGACCAGGAAAACCTGAGCCAGGTGAAACAGGCCCTGGGGGCGGAAAACTGGCAGTATGCCGAGCCGTACTGCTTTTTCACCCTGCCCTATGGGGACGGGATGCTGAACGGTCGGTTCGACATGAACGAGGCGGGCGTGTCGAAATTTTCCGCCTTCTGGATCGCCCGGCTCATCGCCCGGCTGCCGGAACTGGACGCAGGGGCGAAAGCGCGCGTGCGGCAGGACAACGGCGAGTGCCGCCTGGAGCTGGGGCATCTGATCTTTGAGCGGTCCGGCTGCTTTAAGCTGGGGTATCATGTGGGCCGCAGCCGGGAGGAACGGCTGTTCGCCTATCTGCGCTTTGACCCCGCCTTTGTACCGGAGCCGGACCCGGAATACAGCGATTATTCCGAAAACGGCTACGAGGAAGAGGGGAGCGATCCGGAAGAACAAGCGCCTCAGCTGCCCCTGGAACAGTACGACCCCCAGCAGCGGCGGCTGCTGGAGCTGCACATCCGGCGGTATTACGGGCCGATCCAGAAAACGCTGCGGGAAGCGGGCGGCGCAGGGGTCCAGGTGGACATCCACGTCATCGCCCCCACCCGGGAGAAAAATTACTACACCCTCATCACCAGCGGCATGGGGGCCCACCAGATGCGGGTGCCCCAGGAGCTGGCCGGCTACCATGTGGACCGGGCCGAGCTGGTGATCTGCCTGCCGCCGGACTGGAAGCTGGAGGACCCGGACGAAAAGTGGTACTGGCCGCTGCGCTGGCTGCGGCTGCTGGCCCGGCTGCCCATCGAGCAGGACACCTGGCTGGGCTGGGGCCACACCGTGCCCAATGGCCGCCCCTTTGCGGTGAACACCATGCTGTCCGGTGTGATCCTCACCGGCCCTATGGGGGTGAGCAAGGCCGCCGGGGTGTGCAAGCTGCAGGACGGCAGCGAGGTGAACCTGTACCAGGTGGTGCCCCTGTACAGCGAGGAGATGGAGTATAAGCTGGAACACGACGCCGAGGCCCTGTTGCAGCGCATGGAACAGCAGGGCCTGCTCAAACGGCAGGACCTCCAGCTGGACCGGCCCAACGCCTGCGGCGACGGCCTGCCGGACCCGCCCACCGACCCGGAACTGCTGGAACGGCTGCTGGCCTGGCATGAGGCGGGGGAGTACCAGCAGATCGTGGACACGGTGCTGGCCATCCCGGAGGAGCAGCGCAGCTATGTGCTCACCGGCCAGCTGGCCCGGGCGCTGAACAATCTGCAGCGCTACGAGGAAGCCATCGCCTGCCTGATGGCCACAAAGCAGAAGGGCCGCAGCGACCCGCTGTGGCATTTCCGGCTGGGATATGCCTATTATTACCTGGGCCGGGAGCGGGAGGCCCTGACCGCCTTTCTGCGGGCGGACGACCTTTCCCCCGGGGATGAGGACACCGAGCTGTTTCTGCGCTGGTGCCGCAGTGCCATCGCCCTGCCGGTGAGCGTGCGGCCTTTCCGGGAGCGGGTGGAGGAATACTGGCGGCAGTTTGCCTGCCAGGAGCAAGAGCTGCGCCGCTGCATCGACCAGCGGGAGACCGAGGGCCTGCTGGACGCCCACGAGGCGCTGCTGGACATCGCCTTCAAGGACGTGGCCTTCGAGGCCGGGTACAACGGCAGCCAATACGAGCTGGTGCTGTGCGGCGAGGGCAACGTGAGCCGGCTGCTCAAGTATCTGTACTGGCGCGATAAAGCCCCCAGAGAGCTGTGGGAGCGCTGGAACTTTGTGGTGGGCCGCCGGCCCGCCCGCACCTGGCAGCCCCTCCGCGCCGGCGGCGAGCTGGTAAACGGTGAGGACACTCTCTACTGGGCCGTGCCGGAAGCCAACGAGACTCTGGGCGTGGAGCTGTACAGCCCCGCCCTGGCCCGGTTAAAAGCCGGCAAGGACCCGGCGGAGGCGCTGCGGGCTGCCAGCGAGCTGCTGGAGCAGGCCCTGGGCGAGGTGGCGGCGCTGCGGCATCTGGCCTGGCTGGACGTGTTGGAAGAACCCCGCACGGCGGCGGGCACGGCGCTGGATCAGCTGCGGGGGCAGATGGCCCGGATGTTCTGCCAGGGCGACGAGGCGCTGCTGGACCAGGCGGACCTGCTGGCGGCGGAATACCACAGCTACCGGTGCGACCCCACCCAGCGGGAAAACTGGGTGCTGCGGCAGGACGTGATCGCGGGCAGCAGCTGCTGCGGCGCACTGGTGCGGAGCTACTACCGCAACGACGAGACCCTGATGGACGACCACCAGGCGGACGGGGTGATCTGCGGCTTTTTGTTCTACTCCAACGAGGGCATCCCGGAAGAGGAGCAGGTGGCGCTGCGGGGCCGGCTGGAGGACCAGCTGGCGGAGGAAAGCGGCGACTGCGCCCGGATCCTGGGCGGCGCGGTGGGCTTTGCCTATTCCTACATCGACTGCATGTGCTTTGACCTGAAAGCCTTTTTGAACGCCGCCAGCGACCTGCTGAACCAGTATCCCTTTGAGGAGATCGGGTTCCATGTGTTCCGGGTGGAATGCGGCGGCGTGAACCTGAAAGAAGAGCCGGAAGAGGCGCCGGAAAGCGACGAATAAAATCGAAAAAGTAAGTCCCTAGCCACGGGCATGTACCGGGGCTAGGGACACATTGACAGAAAAGCCCCCTGATTTTGTGTGCTTTGTGCGCAAAATCAGGGGGCTTTTCGCCGGAAAAGGGTACTGGGGGAAACCAATAAGCATCCCCTGCGCCTTGCGCAGGGTGTGCGTTTGGTGTCCCTCAGAAGGCTGGCGAACACGTTTGCCAGACTTAGTTGAATGTCGTGCGCTCGAACAGGTGCTGCACCTGGGCGGCCAGCACCGCGTGTTCCGGGGCGGCCAGCTTGGGGTCCTCTGCCAGCACCTCGTGGGCGCATTTTTGGGCCGCTTCCAGGGTGCGGGTGTCCTGCATCAGGTCCGCCAGCTGCAAGGTGGGCAGGCCGTGCTGCCGGTCGCCGAAAAAGTCGCCGGGGCCCCGGTGCTCCAGGTCGTATTTGGCGATCTCGAAGCCGTCCTGGGTGTGGCACAAAAAACGCAGCCGGTCCCGCACAGCCTCGCCGCCGTGGTCGCTGACCAGGATGCAGAAGGCCTCGCTGGCCCCACGGCCCACACGGCCCCGCAGCTGGTGCAGCGCCGAAAGGCCGTACCGCTCGGCGTTCTCGATGACCATCACCGTGGCGTTGGGCACGTCCACGCCCACCTCGATCACGGTGGTGGACACCAGCACGTCCAGCTCGCCCTGTTTAAAAGCGTCCATCACGGCGGCTTTCTCCTTGGGCTTCAGCCGCCCGTGCATCAGGCCCACCCGCCGATGGGGCAAAAGGGCCTGGGCCACGTCGGTGTAATAGGTGGTCACCGCCTGCAACTGGTCCGCGCCGGGGGCCTCGCTCTCGCTCTCCTCCACCAGCGGGCAGACGATGTAGGCCTGGTGGCCGGCTTCGATCTGGTCGTCCAGAAAATGATACATGTCCCGCCGTTTTTTGCCGGTGACCGCATAGGTCTTCACCGGTTTGCGGCCGGGGGGCAGCTCGTCCAGGATGGAGATGTCCAGATCGCCGTACATCAAAAGGCCCAGGGTGCGGGGGATGGGGGTGGCGCTCATCACCAGCACATGGGGGGCGGCGGATTTGTCCGCCAGAAGGCCCCGCTGGCGCACCCCGAAGCGGTGCTGTTCGTCCACCACCGCAAAGCCCAGGCGGGCGAACTCCACCGTGCCGCTGATCACCGCATGGGTGCCCACCACAAGATCCGCCTGGCCGGAGGCGATGGCCTCCAGCGTGGCCCGCTTTTGGGCGGCTTTCATGCCGCCGGTGAGCAGCGCCACCCGCAGCCCAAAGGGCTCCAGCATGTTTTGCAGCGTGGCGGCGTGCTGGGCGGCCAGGATCTCGGTGGGGGCCATCAGGGCGCTTTGGTAGCCGTTCTGGGCGGCCATATAAACGCCCGCCGCCGCCACCAGGGTCTTGCCGCTGCCCACGTCCCCTTGCAGCAGCCGGTTCATGGGCTGTTTGGCGGCCATGTCGGCGCAGATGTCCTCGGCGGCCCGGCGCTGTGCCCCGGTGGGGGCAAAGGGCAGGCTGTTCCAAAAGGGGGTCAGGCCGGTGGGGCGCATGGGCGCGCCGCTTTTCACCGCGCCCCGGCTTTTCAGAAGGCTCAGGCCGATCTGCAGGGTGAACAGCTCCTCGAACACCAGCCGCCGCCGGGCCGCCGCCAGGGCCTGGGGGGATGCGGGCTGATGGATGTTTTTCACCGCCGTCCATTTGTCCGGCAGGCGGAAGCGGGGCAGAAAGTCCGGCGGCAGGGGCTCGGGCAGCGGGTCCGCCACCGCCAGGGCGCTCTCCACACAGCGGGCGATCTGGCCGCTGGCCAGGCCCTCGGTCTGGGGGTACACCGCCACCAGCGGTTTGCGCCGCACCTCGGCGGGGGTGCGCACGATGGGGTTGGCGATCTCCCGGCGGGTGAGCACGCCCCGCACCCGGCCCTCAAAATAGTATTCCTCCCCCAAAAGCAGCTTGTCCGCCATGAAGTGGGTGTTGAACCAGGTCAGGCTCAGGGTGGCGGTGTCGTCCGCCGCCGTGACCTGCACCATGGTGCGCCCGCCCGGCAGCCGCACTGCGCCCTTTTTGGCGCAGACCTGGGCTTTCACCACCGCGTCCACGTCAAAGGGGGCCTCGGCCACGGCGTAGGGCTGGGTGTAGTCGATGTAGCGGCGGGGATAGTGGCAGAGCAGGTCGCCCAGGGTCTCGATGCCCAGCCGGGCAAACCGCTCGGCGGTCTTGGGGCCCACGCCCTTGACGTATTGGATGGGGGTATCGGGCCGCATGGGGCTGGCCTCCTTTCAGAACATGGAAAATGGGATGTAAAAAAGCGCCGTCACAAAGCCAAGGCCGGGCAAGGAAGCTTTGCCTGCGGACTGACGATTTTGTGTAACTGACTGCGTCAGAGCTCCTAGCTGTCCACCAAGGCGAGCGTCGTCGCTCTTCCTTGCATTTACAGCAAAATCGCCGGGCCGCAGGTGCGCCGCAGCCCTGGCCCTCGTTTTTGAGAGCAAAACAGATGAAAAGGGGCTGTTGCAAAATGGAAATTGCGCAACAGCTCCTTTTTGAGTAAGAAAATGTCTGCGAAATGGCTAGGAAGACGGATTTTGAGGAAAATCC
>CASEVW010000122.1 GCA_949291395.1 uncultured Oscillospiraceae bacterium
CGAGTGGGCTGCGGGCGCGTCAAGCATGCGCCCGCTCTGCTTGACGCAGACCGCCCAGGCCGGTCACAGAGCCCACTGGGCTCTGCACGGCTTCGCCGCCCCGGCACCCTTGGTGGTTAGCTAGAAGCTCTGACGCTGTCAGTTACACAAAATCGTCAGTCCGCAGGCAAAGTTTCCTTGCCCGGCCTCGGCTTTTCCGAAGGCCGCCTTGCTTTTATCAAAAAATCAAATGTTGTACGCCGCCAAAGTCCGCTGACCGCGGGATCATCCCCGGCAAGATGGCCACTGGCCAATCTCCGCAGGAAATTTTCCTCTTTTCGCCGTCTATACGCTTTGACGGCTCGTCTTTCCCCGCCCGGTTTGTGCTGCGCCGGGGCGGGCTATACTTTTTATGGGTGCGGCGCGTTACTCCTCCAGCGGCACCACATCGCAGAACACCGCCTGGGTCTTTGTGCCCAGTTTCCGGTCCTTGTGATACCGGCCGAACAACCACTTTTTGTACTGGGCTTTGTCCATGATCTGGTCAAAGAAGGTGTGCAGCCAGTTGGGCTGGCCCTTCATCAGCTGGGCAAACTCCAAAATGCGCAGCGGGGCGTCGTGGGTCAGGATGTAGTCCACCTGCCAGCCGGCCGCCTCCAGGTTGTCAAAGCAGCCCTGCAGCTCGCCGCTGGTGGGCAGCTCGGCCCGCCACCAGTTCACACCCTCGTCCCGGTCCTCTTTGTCCCAGCTTTCGGCGCCGCCAAAGCACAGCAGCTTTTTGCCCTCGATCTCCAAAATGCTGCCCCGCTGGATGTAATACAGGTTGCCCCCCAGGTGCCGGGCCTTTCCGCCCTGATAGTCCACCTCCGGGTATTCCTGCAGCAGATCAAAATTTTCGTGGCAGCCGTCGATGAACAGCAGCTGATAGCGCCGCTTTTGCAGCCACTTCAATTTCTTCTGCTCGGCCTTGTCGCCGGACCACAAAAACCCGAAATCCCCCAATACGATCAGGGTATCCTGTTTTTTCAGCCGCTTGATGGCTTTTTCCTCAAAACGCTCCAACTCACCATGGATGTCGCCGGTCACATAGATCAAGCTCTGCTTCCCACCTTTCACCAGAAAAACACTTTATAAAACAGGCAAAGAATGCTATAATATAAGGCAAATCATGGATGCCCCGCATCCATTGACACCGCCAGTTTTCGGGCATTTTTGCCTTTACACATTTTAACGCTTTTAAAAGGAAAAGTCCACATGAAAAAATTCACCGCCGCCCTTCTCGGCCTTGTTTTTCTGGTCAGCGTTTTTGCGCTGCCCGCCGGGGCCGTCGGCTTCGAGCCTCCCTTTGAGATCCAGGCCAAGGCCGCTTATATCGTCAACACTGACACCAACATCATCGTCTACGAAAAAAACAGCGAGGAATCGCTGCCCGCCGCCAGCCTGACCAAGGTCATGTCCAACATCCTGTTGATCGAACAGTATGGGGATCAGCTGGACACCGTCACCGCCGAGCTGACCTCCTCCATCCGGGACACCTTGTACGGTTCTGGCATGGCCAGTGGTGACATCCGCATGGGCGAGCCCCACACCCTGCGCAGCTTGATGAACGCCAGCCTGGTTTACAGCGCGGCGGACGCCACCATGATCATCGCCAACACGGTGAGCGGCGGCAACATCGACAACTTCGTCTATATGATGAACAGCAAAGCCAAGGAGATCGGCTGCACCGGCACCACCTTTGTGGACCCGGTTGGCATGAGCCTGGACAACGTGACCACCGCCCGGGATATGTACCTGATCCTCCGGTATGCCATGAGCTTCGATATCCTGAAAGAGACCATGGGCACCCTGAAATGGGACATGGGCCAGGATTTTCTGCCCAGCCGTTACGCCGCCGGCACCTACAACCTGTACACCACCAACAAGATGCACGACGAAGCCCTAGGTGCGGAATATTACCGCGCCTACAACCAGGGCGGCAAGACCGGCACTCTGGAGGACTGGCAGAACTTTTCCGCCTGGCACACCAGCAAGGACACCGGCGAGACCTACATCAGCGTGGTGCTGAACAGCCCCAACTCCTGCGATCCCTATGAATACCCCACCCCCCGCCCGGCCCTCTACGAGACCGGCCTGTTGATGGACTGGATCTTTGAAAGCTTTGCCATCCAGCCCGCCATGCAGACCGGCGAGCCGCTGGCCGAGGTGAAGGTGAAATACTCCACCGACGCGGACACCGTGATGCTCTACCCGGCGGACGACATGATGACCATCCTGCCCAAGGGCACCGACGAGACCGTCACCCAAAAGACCTTTGATTTGCCGGAATCCATCTCCGCCCCCGTCAAGCGGGGCGACGTGGTGGGCACGGTCACCCTGTCCCTTTCCGGCCAGACCATCGGCGTGGTGGAACTCACCGCCGACCGGGACCTGGACCGCAACGAGCTTCTCTTCGCCATCTCCAAGATCGGCGAGTTCTTTGGCAGCCTTTACTTCAAGGTGCTGCTGTGCGTCAGCGCTGTCACCGTGGTGATCTATCTGATCCTCTACGCGAACAACCAGAAAAAGCGCAAAAACGACCGGCGGGTCCGCCGCCCCTCCCTGTGATGCAGGGCCTACCATCGTCAGCCGCGCCGGCCGGCGTGTGCATATAATCCTTTTAAAAAAGAGAGTGGGAACATTATGTTGGACGTAAAACGCAACCTGACCACCATTATGGACTTCTACGAGCTCACCATGGCCGCGGGCTATCTGGAAGAGGGCTACGAAGACAAGATCAGCGTCTTCGATATGTTCTTCCGCAAGATCCCGGACGGCGGCGGCTTTGCCATCATGGCCGGTCTGGACACCTTCATCGAAGCGGTGGAAAACCTGAAATTCACCCCGGAAGACATCACCTACCTGCGGGGCACCGGCGTATTCAACGAGCGTTTTCTGGAATACCTGGCCAATTTCAAGCTGCACTGCAACATCTGGGCCATTCCGGAAGGCACCCCCATCTTCCCCCGGGAGCCCATCGTAACGGTGGAAGGCCCCTCCATTGAATGCCAGCTGCTGGAGACCCTGCTGCTGGTCACCATCAACCACCAGTGCCTGGTGGCTACCAAGTCCAACCGCATCGTGCGCAGCGCCCAGGGCCGCCCGGTGATGGAGTTCGGCGCCCGCCGGGCTCAGGGCTACGACGCCGCCGTGTACGGCGCCCGGGCCGCCTACATTGCCGGCTGCTCTTCCACCAGCTGCGTGATGGCCGCCCGGGATTTCGGCATTCCCGCCTCCGGCACCATGGCCCACAGCTGGGTGCAGATGTTCCCCAGCGAGTATGAGGCTTTCAAAAAATACGCCCAGCTGTACCCGGACTCCTGCGTGCTGCTGGTGGACACCTTCAACGTGATGAAGAGCGGTGTGCCCAACGCCATCAAGGTGTTCGACGAGGTCTTGAAGCCCCTGGGCAAGCGCCCCAAGGGCATCCGCATCGACTCCGGCGACATCGCCTACCTGTCCAAAAAGGCCCGCAAAATGCTGGACGCCGCCGGCTATGAGGACTGCACCATCTGCGCCTCCAACAGCCTGGATGAATACATCGTGCGGGACCTGATCCTGCAGGAAGCCAAGATCGACAGCTTCGGCATCGGCGAAAACCTGATCACCGCCAAAAGCGACCCGGTGTTCGGCGGCGTGTACAAGCTGGCCGCCGTCAAGGAGGGCGAAGACTACATCCCCAAGATCAAGGTGAGCGAGAGCATCGAAAAGCTGACCACGCCCCTGCTGAAAAAGGTCTGGCGGCTGTACGACCACTACACCAAAAAGGCCATGGCGGACTATGTGGCGGTGTACGACGAGCCGGTGGAGGTGGGCAGCGACGGCCTGACCCTCTTCGACCCCTTCCAGACCTGGAAGCAGCGCACCTACACCAACTGCTCGGCGGTCTGCCTGACCACTCCTATCTACGAAAACGGCAAGCTGGTCTACGACCGGCCCAGCGTACAGCAGATCCGGGAGCGCTGCGCCACCCAGGTGGAAAACCTGTGGGAAGAGATGCGCCGCTTTGAGTTCCCCCACCGCTATTATGTGGACCTTTCCCAAAAGCTGTGGGACTGCCAGCACGAGCTGCTCACCCAGCTGAACCAGGGCGACGGCCGCAAACACGGCCAGGACCGCCCGTAAGCCCAGAACCGTACATAAAACAGCATCACCCGGGGAACACTGTTCCTCGGGTGATTTTGTATGCTGGAATGGATGACATTGTTTTTTGTAGGGGCCTTCGGCTACGGCCAGATCGAGCTTTTGTACCGGGGCCACACCCACTGGACCATGCTGATGGCCGGTGGCATCTGCCTGCTGCTATTGCGGGCCATTGACCTGCTTTTGCCGCCCGGGCTTCCCTTTTTGCTGCGCTGCACGGCGGGTGCGGGCATCATCACAGGGGTAGAACTGGCCTTCGGCCTTGTATGCAACCAGCTGTTGCAGCTGGCCGTGTGGGACTACTCCTCCCAATGGGGCAACCTGTGGGGCCAGATCTGCCCCCGGTACACTCTTTACTGGTTTTTGCTCTGCCTGCCGGTGTTCGGGGTGTTCCGGCTGTGGGATACCGCCCGGGCTGCCCTTTCCATCTAGGTCGGGGCGGTCAGGCGTCCATCTCCAGCACCACCGCCTGCCAGGGCTGAGCGGCGTACCGGTCAAAGCCGGGCTGCGGGCCGCCCTCCTGATTGGTCAGCAGCACCTTTTTGATGGTGCCCGGCAGCGCCAGGCTGCGGGGGCTGTCGCTGAGATTGCAGATCACCAGCAGGTCTTTGTCCGCCCGGCGGCGATAGGCCATCAGGCCCTCCTGGTCCTCAAACAGCGGCTCCCACTGGCCCCAAACCAGCGTCTCTTTATACTTTTCGTCTTTTCTTAGCGATATCAACTTTTTGTAATATTCCAGCACCGAGCCTTCCCGGCCCTGCTGGTCTTGTACATTGATGCGGGTGTAGTTGGGGTTCACCGGCATCCAGGGCGTGCCGGTGGTGAAACCGGCGTTCGGCCCATCCGTCCACTGCACCGGGGTGCGGGCGTTGTCCCGGCTGTAGCGGGCGCAGACCGCCAGCGCCTCGTCCGGCGTCATCCCCTCTTCCAGGCAGGCCTGGTATTCCCCCAGGGTGCTCACGTCATCCACCGCCTGGATGCTGGGGAACACGGTATTGCTCATGCCCAGCTCCTGGCCCTGGTACAAAAAGGGGATGCCCCGCAGCAGCAGGCTGGCGGTGGCCAGGCAGGTCTTGGCCGCGTCGCTGTCGGCCCCTTCCGGCAGATAACGGCTCACGCCCCGGGGCTCGTCGTGGTTCTCGATGATGTTGGCCAAAAAGCCGATGCCCGCCGCATTTTTCTGGGAGGCAAAGCAGCAGTCCCGGTAATCGGTGGGAGTGGGCTGCACCGCTTTGCACCATCCTTTTTCGTGCATGCCAAAGCAGTGGGCCGCAAAATCGAACATACTGGAAAAATGGCCTTTCTCTCCGATGAACTCCGCCAGCTTATCCGGCGTGGTGTCGAACACTTCGCCCACGGTGAAGGCGTTGTGGGGGGCAAAGGTGTTTTCCTTCAATTCCTCCAAAAAGTCGCACAGGCCCTTTTGCACCTCCGGCCGCTGGAACATGGGATGCAGGTCCGCCAGCCCGTCCGGCCGGTCCACCGGATGATCCCGGAAGCTCAGGTCCTTTTTGATGTTCACGATGGCGTCGATGCGGAAGCCCGCCAGCCCCTTGTCCAGCCACCAGTTGATCATCTTGTAGATCTCCTGGCGCAGGGCCGGGTTCTCCCAGTTCAGGTCCGGCTGCTTTTTGTGGAACAGGTGCAGATAATACAGGTCGGTCTGGCCGGGCACCAGGCTCCAGACGCTGCCGCCGAAATAGCTGCGCCAGTTGCAGGGCGGCTTGCCGTCCTTGCCTTTGCGGAAGTAGAAATACTGGCCATAGGGGCCCTCCGGGTCTGCCACCGCTTTCTGGAACCAGGGGTGCTCGTCGGAACAATGGTTCACCACCAGGTCCATCAGCACCTTGATGCCCCGCTTGTCCGCCTCGGCCAGCAAGCGGTCCATATCCTCCATGGTGCCAAATCGGGGGTCGATGGCGTAATAGTCCGCAATGTCATAGCCCTGGTCTGCCAGGGGGCTTTTGTACACCGGGGAAAGCCAGAGGATGCCGATGCCCAGCTGCTGCAAATAGTCCAGTTTCTCGATGATGCCGGGAATGTCCCCAATGCCGTCCCCGTTCGTATCGTAAAAGCTCTTGGGCCAGACCTGATAGGCCACCTTATCCTGCCACCATTGCCGTTCCATCCGTCACACTCTCCTTTTCATGGAAACGTTTTCAGCCCCATTATAGCAGGTCTCAAAGGGTTTTCAAGCAAAATCCGCATTTCCGGGATATTTCCGGGAAAACCTTTCCTTTCCGCAAACAGCAAGCGCCGGGCAGCCTTTGGCCGAGGCCGTCCGGCGCTTTTGTTCGTTGAGTGTCGTCCCCGTTATTCCACGGTCACGCTTTTGGCCAGGTTCCGGGGCTTATCCACGTCGCAGCCCCGCAGAACGCTCATGTAATAGGCGAATAGCTGCAAGGGCAAAATGAGCAGCAGCGGCATGAACACGCCCTCCAGCTGGGGCAGGCGCACCACATGGTCCGCCAGGCCCTCCGGCACCGGCGCGCCCTCCTTGCACAGCAGGATGACCCTTGCGCCCCGGCTCTTGACCTCTTTCACGTTGCTCAGGGTCTTTTCGTACACATCGTCCTGGGTGGCCAAGGCGATCACCGGGGTGCCCTCGGTCACCAGCGAGATGGTGCCGTGCTTCAGTTCCCCGGCGGCGTAGGCCTCGCTGTGCACATAGCTGATCTCTTTCAGTTTCAGGCTGCCCTCCAGCGAGAGGGCGTAGTCGAACCCGCGGCCCATAAAGAACAGATCGGTGCTGTTCATGAACTGGCTGGCCAGATGCTGGATCTCCTGGCAGTCCTCCAGCATGGGCCCCAGCAGGCCGGGGGCCCGCTGCAGCTGGCGGGTCAGGTACCCCGCCTCCTCGGCGCACAGCGCGCCCCGGGCATAGGCCAGGCGCAGCGCCAGCAGGTACATGGTAGCCAGCTGCACGCTGTAGGCTTTGGTGCTGGCCACGGCGATCTCCGGGCCTGCATGGGTGTAGAGGGTCCAGTCCGCCGCCCGGGCGATGGAAGAGCCCACCACGTTCACCACAGCCAGGGTCTTCGCCCCTTTTTCCTTGGCCAGTTTCAGGGCGGCCAGGGTGTCCAGGGTCTCGCCGCTCTGGCTGATGATCACCACCAGGTCACCGGGGGAAAGGATGGGGTCGCTGTAGCGGAACTCGCTGGCGATCTGCACAAAGGCGGGGATGCGGGCCATCTTCTCGATGGCAGCCCGGCCCACCATACCGGCGTGCATGGCGGTGCCGCAGCCCACGATGTGCACCCGGTCCAGCCCTTTCAGGTACTCGTCGGTCAGGCCGCACTCGGTCAGGTCCGGCAGGCTGTTCTGGATGCGGGGGCCGATGGTGGCGTTCAGGGCGTCGGTCTGCTCGTGGATCTCCTTGAGCATAAAGTGGGGGTAGCCGCCCTTTTCCGCCGCCGCCATGTCCCACTGGGCCTGGATGCGGGGCCGCTGCACCGGCTGGCCCAGGGCATTGTAGACCGTCACGCTGTCCGCGCGCACCACCGCCATGTCCCCTTCTTCCAGCACGGTGTAGTCCCGGGTGTATTGCAGCAGGGCCGGGATGTCGCTGGCCAAAAAGTTTTCCCCCTGGCCGTGCCCCAGGATCAGAGGGCTCTCCTTGCGGGCGGCGAAGATCATGTCCGGGTGATCCGGGAAGAGGATCGACAGGGCATAGCTGCCCCGCACCTGGCGCAGCGTCTCGGTGATGGCCGCCAGCGGCTCGCCCTGGTAGTTGTAGTCCATCAGCTTCACCAGCACCTCGCTGTCGGTCTCGCTGCAAAATTCATAGCCCTTGGCCTGCAAAAACTCCTTGAGCTGGGCATAATTTTCAATGATGCCGTTGTGCACCAAGCTCACCCGGGCGGCGGAATGGGGATGGCTGTTCACGTCGCTGGGAGCGCCATGGGTGGCCCAGCGGGTGTGCCCGATGCCGCAATGGCTCACGGGCAGCGCCAGTCCCTTCAGCTTTTCCTCCAGCGCCGTCAGCCGGCCTTTGGTCTTTACCACCTGGATGTCCCGTCCCAGGGCCAGGGCCACGCCCGCCGAGTCGTAGCCCCGGTATTCCAGCTTGCGCAGTCCCTCCACCAGGATCTCCGAACAGCTTTTACCGCCCACATATCCTACGATGCCACACATTGTTCTCCCTCCATTGTACCGAAAATACAAATTTTGTGTACGTTTTTGTAAAATGCGGTTTTTAGTATAACACGTACCGTTCCAATTTTCAATTTCATCCGCAAAATTTGTATTTTCAAACATTTTCTTTTCAGGAGAGCTTTTTTGCTTTGGGCAGTTTCGCAAAAAAGGCAAAACAAAAACCGCCTCCCCCTGCGGGGGAGACGGTTTTGCAGATGCTCAATCAGTGAAAAAGCAGAACTTACTTCAGCTCGATCTTGGCGCCGACTTCTTCCAGCTTCTTCTTCATTTCCTCGGCGTCAGCCTTGGAAGCAGCTTCCTTCAGGGTCTTGGGAGCGTTGTCAACCAGCTCCTTAGCTTCCTTCAGGCCCAGGCCGGTAGCTTCCTTAACAGCCTTGATAACGGCCATCTTGTTGGCGCCAACTTCAGCCAGCACAACGTCGAACTCGGTCTTCTCTTCAGCAGCGGGGGCAGCAGCGCCAGCAGCAGCGGGAGCGGCAGCAGCCACGGCGGAAACGCCGAACTCTTCGCAGTAGGTGTCGATCAGTTCCTTCAGCTCCAGAACAGTCAGCTCTTTAACAGCGTCAATGATTTTGGTGATTTTCTCAGAAGCCATTGTCATATACCTCCAATGTACTTAATAGTAAAATTTGTTTGTGTCAGCGGCAGCGGCTAGGCGCACCGCTCAAAAAAGGTTGCGTAAAACTTACGCAGCGGGCTCTTCGCTCTTGTCGGCGTAAGCCTGCATGGCCACAGCCAGACCGCTGAGGGTGCTGGTGAGGGCGCCTGCGAACATGGACAGCATGCCTTCGCGGTTGGGCAGCTTAGCAATGGCCTCAACCTCTTCCTTGGGCATAACAGCGCCTTCCATGTAGCCGATCTTCACGCTGTAAGCGCCCTTGGACGCCTCGGCGTACTTGCACAGGATGCGGGCGGCAGCCATGGGATCCTCGTGGGCGATGGCGATGGCGGTGGTGCCTTCCAGCACCTCGCTGATCGCCTCCAGCTCGGTATCCTTCAGGGCCAGACGCAGCATGGTGTTCTTCACAACAGCGTATTCAACGCCAGCCTCGCGCAGCTCCTTACGCAGCTTGGTATCGTCGGCCACGTTGATGCCTTTGTAGTCAGCAACTACACCGGCAGTAGAAGAAGCGATCTTCTCTTTCAGAGCGGCAACATAAGCCTGCTTCTCGCTCAGAATTTTTGCACTGGGCATTTCGATTCACCTCGTTTCAAACCTAGTAACTTCTACTCACGTAAAAAACCCCTTTCCCGCACAAAGGCCGAGAAAGGGGCATAAAAATACATGAATGTAGTTCTACGCGGCTTCTCGGCAGGCGGGCGGTGTGCCTCTTACGCTCTACTTATTTATGAGCACCTGCTGTCTTAAAAACAGCATGAGTATTATACCGCGCAAAACACGGTTTTGTCAAGTATTTTTTTCAAAAAACGTTTGTTTTTTGAAAAGCCGCCCCGCTCTTTGCAAAACGGGGCAGCCAACGCTCAAAAACTTCGCTGGCAGATCAGCCGCCGAACTTGGCGCCGTTCATCTTGATGCCAGGGCCCATGGTGGTGGCCACGGTGGCGCTCTTGATGTACTGGCCCTTCGCGGCAGCGGGCTTCGCCTTCACGATGGCTTCCATAACGGTGCGCAGGTTCTCGCCCAGCTTCTCAGCGCCGAAGCTGGCCTTGCCCACGGGAACGTGGATGATGTTCTGCTTGTCCAGGCGGTACTCGATCTTACCGGCCTTAGCCTCGGCAACGGCGCGGCCGATGTCGGGGGTAACGGTGCCAGCCTTGGGGTTGGGCATCAGGCCGCGGGGACCCAGGACCTTACCCAGACGGCCAACCTGGCCCATCATGTCGGGAGTGGTGACCAGCACGTCAAAATCCACGAAGCCTTCGTTCTGGATCTTGGCGATCAGGTCGGCGTCGCCAACCATCATAGCGCCGGCTTCCTCAGCGGCCTTGGCAGCGTCGCCTTTGCAGATGGCGATAACGCGCACGTCGCGGCCGGTGCCGTGAGGCAGCACAACAGCGCCGCGGACCTGCTGGTCAGCGTGGCGGCTGTCAACGCCCAGGCGGACGTGCAGCTCAACGGTCTCGTCAAACTTGGCCTTAGCGGTCTGGCAGCACAGAGCCAGAGCCTCGTCAGCCTCATACAGCTTAGAGCGGTCGATCAGCTTGGCGCTGTCGACATAGTGTTTACCATGTTTCATTACTTTTTCCTCCTGTGTGGTCTATCGGATTTAAGTTCCTCCCACGAATCCAGCGGGGTGATCACTCGGTTACGGTAACACCCATGCTGCGGCAGGTGCCGGCGATCATGCTGACAGCGCTTTCCAGGTTGGCAGCGTTCAGGTCGGGCATCTTGGTCTTAGCGATCTCTTCCAGCTGAGCCTTGGTGATGGTGGCCACCTTGGTCTTGTTGGGAACGCCGGAACCGCTCTCGATGCCGCAGGCCTTCTTGATCAGCACAGGGGCCGGAGGAGTTTTGGTGATGAAGCTGAAGGAACGGTCAGCGTAAACGGTGATCACAACGGGGATCACGTAGCCGATGTCCTTCTGGGTACGCTCGTTGAATTCCTTGGTGAACGCCATGATGTTCACGCCGTGCTGGCCCAGAGCGGGACCAACAGGGGGGGCCGGAGTCGCTTTGCCGGCGGGGATCTGCAGCCGAATATAGCCAGTTACTTTTTGCGCCATTTTAAATGCACCTCCAAAATTTGTGGTAAGCTAGCGGGCCGGTCTGTCCGGCCCTCCCACGGGCACCGGCAAGCGGCCAGCGCCCTATAAAAACCGCATATAGCGGCTCTTACCATAAGGGTTTTCTGCTCTTACAGGGGTTTTACCTGATCAAGCTCCAATTCTGCGGGCGTTTCGCGCCCAAACATGGAAACCGTTACCCGCACCTTGCGATGCTCCATGTCGATCTCTTCCACGAGACCCACAAAGCCCTCCAGGGGGCCGGCATTGATCTCCACGTTATCGCCTACTTCATAGTCAACGGTAGGCTCGCTGGTGGTCTCTACGCCCAGCTTATCCACCTCTGCCTGAGACAGAGGCTCCGGCTTGGACGAGGGGCCCACAAACCCCGTGACACCGCGGCAGTTGCGCACGATGTACCAGCTTTCGTCGGTCATGACCATCTTTACCAGTACATAGCCGGGGAAGAGCTTGCGCTCTACCATGCGCTCCTTGCCGTCCTTGATCTCGGGCACCATCTCGATGGGCACCTTCACCTCATGGATCAGGTCTTGCAAGCGACGGTTCTCCACGATGGTCTCAAGGTTCTGTGCCACTTTGTTTTCATAACCGGAATAGGTATGCACAACATACCACATTGCCTGTTCTGCCATACGGTATCCCTCCGCTTCCAAGTTTCAAGAGTCTGCGTGCGTCACAGGCTCGCGGCTGCCTCCAGCACAAAATGCATGATACCGCCGAACAGCATGTCCAGCAGCAGGATGACGACAGCGGCGATGATCATGACCACGAGGACCACGACACTGTTGTTGATGATCTGGCTCTTAGAGGGCCATACCACCTTTTTCAGTTCGCTCTTGGTGTCACGGAAGAACTTTCCGATCCCCTTGAACCAATTCTTGACCTTTGCAAAGAAACCGGGCTTCTTGGTGGTATTGTCAGCCATGGTGTTCCCGCCTTTCTTACTTGGTCTCGCGATGGACAGTATGCTTTCTGCAGAAACGGCAATACTTCTTCATCTCCAGCCGGTCAGGGCTGTTCTTCTTGTTCTTCATGGTGTTGTAGTTGCGCTGTTTGCACTCAGTGCAGGCCAGGGTGATTTTCACTCTCATTGTCTTCGGCACCTCCATTTAACGGTTTGTTTAGCCTCCCTCGTATTTACAGGCTGCACCTAGAAAAAGGCACAAAAAAATAAACCTGCAAAATGAGGTGACATTATCATACCACATCCTTTTTGCCCCGTCAATACCAAACCTACAGATTTTTTTGCGGCGGCGGGGCCAGTGTTTTACCTTTTGCCAATAGCGTACGCCGCATTTTTGTGTTATTATTAGGAATACGTATGTAAAGGGTTTCCCCCGCCTTTTTTCCGGGCGGGCAGGGCCCGCGTGTCGTTTTTTTGTCTGAGTACCCCAAAGTGAGGTTTTCCAGTATGAACAAATTGAATGTCGCGCTGCTGTTCGGCGGCGTCTCCAGCGAGCACGAGGTCAGCCGGGTGTCGGCTGTCACCATGGCGGAGCATCTTTCGCCCATGCGTTATTCCGTTTACAAGATCGGCATCACCAGGGACGGCCGCTGGCTGTACTATCCCGGCCCCACCGAAAAAATGGCGGACGGCAGCTGGGAACAGGATCCCAGCTGCGTGCCCTGCGTGCTCAGCCCGGACCGTTCGGACCACGGCATCATCCTCTGCCGGCAGGACGGCAGCTGGGCGGTGCTGCCCATGGACGTGGTGATCCCGGCGCTGCACGGCAAAAACGGCGAGGACGGCACGGTGCAGGGCCTGTTCGAGCTGGCCGGCATCCCTTACGCAGGCAGCGGCGTGCTCTCCAGCGCCGTGTGCATGGACAAAGCGGTGGCCAACACCCTGCTGGACGCGGCGGGCATCCCCCGCTGCGAGTGGACCTGGGCCAACCGCTCCGGCTGCGCCGATTTTGACGCGCTGGAGGCCCGTGTGGCCGAAAAGCTGGGCTATCCCGTCTTTGTGAAGCCCGCCAACGCGGGCAGCAGCGTGGGCATCAGCAAGGCCGAGGATAAAGAGGCCCTGCGCAAGGCCGTGCAGGTGGCCCTGGCGGAGGACGACAAGGTGGTCTTTGAGCGCTTTGTGAAGGGCCAGGAGGTGGAGTGCGCCGTCATCGGCAACGACAGCTGCGTTTCCACCCGTCCCGGCGAGATCCTGGCCAGCGACACCTTTTATACCTATGAGGACAAATACGTGCTGGGCACCAGCCGCACCCTGATCCCCGCCCGGCTGGACGAAGCGGTGCTGGACCAGGTGAAAACCCTGGCGGAAAAAGCCTATCAGACACTGGGCTGCGCCGGTTATGCGCGGGTGGACTTCTTTGTAGAAGAGGGCGGCCGCGTTTTGCTCAACGAGGTGAACACCCTGCCGGGCTTCACCTCCATCAGCATGTATCCCAAGCTGATGGAAGCCGCCGGCACCCCGGTGGACCAGCTGATGGACCGGCTGATCCAGCTGGCGCTGGAGCGGGCGAGGGCAAAAGCATGAACCGGCGCCCCATCGGCGTGTTCGACTCCGGCATGGGCGGGCTCACCGCCGTGCGGCAGCTGCAGCAGCTGCTGCCCGGGGAGGACATCGTCTATTTCGGCGACACCGGCCGGGTGCCCTATGGCACACGCAGCCCCGAGACCATCCGCCAGTATGCCGAGCAGGACATCCGCTTTTTGCTCAGCCAAAACGTAAAATTCATCCTGGCCGCCTGCGGCACCGTCAGCAGCACCCTTTCCAAAGAGTACACCAGCCAGCTGCCGGTGCCCTATGTGGGCGTGGTGGGCGCGGCGGCGGCAGCGGCGGCGGCCGCCACCAAAA
>CASEVW010000123.1 GCA_949291395.1 uncultured Oscillospiraceae bacterium
AGCCGGGCGAAGGGGGCAGGGGCGGCCTTCGTCAGCGGCCTGGCGGAACCGGTGGGGGCGGTGCTGGCCTTCTGGCTGGTGGGCCGCTGGCTGACCCCCGGCTTTGTGAATGGGCTGCTGGTGTGGGTGGCGGGCATCATGAGCTGGGCGGCGGTGTACGAGCTGCTGCCCACCGGCATCGCCCTGGCGGGCCGTGGCCGGACGGCGGCAGGCTTCTGCGCCGGGGTTTTGGCAATGCTACTTGGAATCGGGGCCCTTTCGTGATATAATAGCCGCAAAACGGCTATCATATCGAACGGATGCACAACGCCTCGCCATTCAGGGCCTTAGGGCCCTTGCATGGCAACCGGCTTTGGATGTGCAATTATATCATTTCGCTTGCGCTTCATGATATGATAGCCGCAAAACGGCTATCATATCGAACGGATGCACAATGCCTCGCCATTCAGGGCCTTAGGGCCCTTTCACGGTAACCGGCTTTGGATGTGCAATTATATCATTTCGCTTGCGCTTCATGATATGATAGCCGCAAAACGGCTATCATATCGAACGGATGCACAACGCCTCGCCATTCAGGGCCTCAGGGCCCTTTCATGGCAACCGGCTTTGGATGTGCAATTATATCATTTCGCTTGCGCTTCATGATATAATAGAAAGCAGACTATCTTTTTTGAAACCTGTGCGAAAATATGCAGAAAAGGGGGCGTGGGGGATGAAACGACTGGCCAAGGCGGCCCTTTTGTTGGGGTTCATGCTGCTGCTGGGCGGCTGTACCGCCTATTCCAACGTGGAAGACCTGCTGCGTGCCCCTCAGATCCAGGGCCCTCAAAGCGAGGTGCAGCGGGCCCTTACTTCTTATTTGGGCGAGGCGCCCCAGTTGAAATACCCCCAGTCCGGCGAGAGCCTTTCGCCCTTTTTGTTCGGCGACTGGAACGGTGACGGGGTGGAGGACGCCGCCGCTTTGTACGTGAGCGCCGCCAAGGGCCAGAACGTGCACCTGGCCATTCTGGAACAGACGGCTGGCGGCTGGACCGTCACCCAGGAAAAGGAGGGCCTTTCCACCTCGGTGGAAAGCGTGGCCACCGCCGGTATGGATGGCTCCGGCGGCATGCAGCTGCTGATCGCCTACACCGGCGCCAGCGGTGAAAAGTATCTGGCGGTGTACGCTTACCAGGACCGCACTTTGAGCGAGGTCATCCAGCAGCCCTATTCCCAGTACGAGGTGCAGGACATCACCGGCAGCGGCCTGAACGATCTGATCCTCATCGGGCCGGAGACCGGCGAGGGGCTGCAATTGCAGCTGCTCACCACCATTGAAGGCCAGTTCATCCTGGCCCAGGAGCTGTGGATCGGCGCGGACCGGTTCGTGAGCTGCGAGGGGCTGTATGTGAGCCGCGGGGCGGACGGCAGCTGTTATCTGGTACTGGACGGCCGCACTGGCGCCGGGGCCAACCTGGCCACCATGGTGCTGCGGTACGATCCCATCCAGCAGCAGCTGGTGGAATATGTCCCCACGGACGGGGCGGATATCCACAGCGAGACCCAGCGCTATTCCAGCCTGCTCACCAGCCGGGACATCGACGGGGACGGCACCGTGGAGATCCCCTGCGAATTGCCGGACACCAGCGGCCTGCTCACTGTGAACCGGCTGACCTTTGTGTCCTGGCTGGACTACACCTATGACCGGGGCCGGCAGAAGAGTTTTGGCATCGCCGACCTGGAAAACGGCTACTATCTGCGCCTGCCCGCCAGCTGGCAGGGCCAGGTGACGGTGACCGACGGCGACGAGCCTGGCAGTTGGGAGGTGCGCAGCCTGGACGGCGAGACCGTCTATTTGCAGGTGCGGGTGGTGGAGCCCAGCGCCGAGGGCAGCACCTACTTCCGCCTGGGCAACATCGGGGCCCAGAAGGTGCAGGCCCGCATCCTGGCGGCCCACATTGGAGACAACGGCACCAACCTGCTGGCTTCCGAGCTGGCGGCGGGCTTTACCGTGCTGTAACAAGCCACAATAAGGCATATCATCCTTCAAGGAGGTTCCAATCATGCGTAGAGTTTTAGTGGTTGAAGACGAAGAGAGCATCCGCGAGCTGATCGCTCTGAACCTGCACATGGCGGGGTACGAGGTGCTGGAAGCCGGCAGCGCCGAGCGGGGCCTTGCGCTGCTGGCCAGCGGCGAAAAGTGCGACGCCGCCGTGCTGGACGTGATGCTGCCCGGCATGAACGGCTTTTCGCTGTGCGAAGCCATCCGGCGGGACGATCCCAACATCGGCATCATCATCCTGAGCGCCAAAAGCATGGAGCAGGACAAGATCCGGGGCCTGTCCATCGGGGCGGACGACTACATGACCAAGCCCTTCAGCGTGTCCGAGCTGCTGGCCCGCATCGAGGCGCTGTGCCGCCGGGTGAACCGGGGCGCGGCCCAGCCCACGGCGGACGATTCCCGCCTGGTGAGCGGCCAGTTCATCCTGGACCAGAAAAGCCGGGTGCTGTACAAGGCGGGCAAGCCCATCGACCTGACCCAGGTGGAGTTCCAGATCATGGAGCTGTTTTTCCACAATCCGGGCACGGCCCTGGTGCGGGAGAAGATCCTGGAAGGGGTGTGGGGCGAAAATTATTTTGGCGATGTGAAGATCGTGGACGTGAACATCCGCCGCCTTCGCATGAAGATCGAGGACGAGCCTTCCAGCCCCAAGCACATTTTGACGGTGTGGGGCTACGGCTACCGCTGGAACGGCTGAGCGGCAAAAACGGCAAGGCAAATGAGGAGAGGAGGCTGCCGCCGGGTTGAACAGTATCACCAAACGCTGGCTGCGCAGCAGCCTGCTCATCACCTTTCTGCTGGTGGCCGCCACAGTGGGGATCTATATCTACAATTTATATGTAAGCTGCTACAGCGGGGTGCAGCAGGCCATCTACAGCCGCATCTCCAGCATGGGGGGGCAGCTGCAGATCACCACCGGCCAAGGCCCGGAGGAGACGGCCCAAAAGCGGGCCCGCCTTTTGCGCCGCATGGTGGAGCAGTTTGACGAAAAGGACAAGTTCGAGTTCATGTTGCTGGACGCTTCCGGCCAGATCATCGCCACCTCTTCCGGCGCGGTGGTAAGGTACGACCAGCCGCCGGAGGATTTTGTGCAGGCGCTGGAATCGCCCAATGGCGGCGGCGAGAACGTGTACACCAGCTCCACCGGCGAGCGGGTGATGGCCGTCAGCGTGCTGGTGCCCTATGCCGCCGAGGAGATCGCGGTCATGCGGATGGTCACCAGCCTGACCCTGGTGGACGAGATGATCGTGCAGCGGGTGTTCGTGGCGCTGGGCATCGGCATTGCGGTGCTGGTGTTCAGCAGCTGGAGCGGCGTGTTCTTCATCCGCTCCATCGTGCGGCCGCTGGACCAGGTGGAGCAGACCGCCACCGCCATTGCCCGGGGCGATCTGACCGCCCGCCTGCCGGAAGGCTCTGACGATGAGATCGGCCGGCTGTGCAACACCATCAACCAGATGGCGGGGGAGCTTTCCAAGACCGAGCGGCTGCAAAACGAGTTCATCTCGTCGGTGAGCCACGAGCTGCGCACCCCCCTTACCAGCATCCGGGGATGGGTGGAGACCATCGCCCAGATCCGGGACCCGGAGGACGAGAACTACCGCAAGGGCCTGTCCATCATCGGGCAGGAGACCGAGCGGCTGTACGGCATGGTGGAGGAGCTGCTGAGCTTTTCCCGGCTGCAAAGCGGTGTCAAGCTGGAATGCCGCCCCCTGGACCTGGTGGCCGAGCTCACCGACGCGGCCATCTTTATGGGGGCCCGCATCCGCAGCGAGGGGCTGCATCTGGTCTACGAAGAGCCGGAGCTGCCCCTGCCCATCTGGGCTGACCCGGGGCGGCTGCGGCAGGTGTTCATCAACGTGATGGACAACGCCGTCAAATACTCAAAACCCGGCGGGAGCATCACCCTGGACCTGTTGCAGGACGGCGAGAACGTGTATGTGCTCATCCAGGACGAAGGCCGGGGCATCGCGCCGGACGATCTGGAAAACGTGAAGCTCAAGTTCTTCAAGGGCAAGGGCGCGGTGCGGGGCAGCGGCATCGGCCTGGCGGTGGTGGACGAGATCATGACCGCCCTGGATGGCTCGGTGGACATCGCCTCCCAGCTGGGGCAGGGCACCACCGTGACCCTGCGGCTGCCCATCTACCGGGGCAGCGGCGAGCCCCCGGCCCCAAGGCCGGAAGCGGACGACCCGTGACGCTGCCATTTAAAAACAGACCAAGCGATTCTCAAGCAATTCTCAAGAAGGAGAGTGCCGGACCGCTGCGGCCGCCCGGCACACACGACGAAACCATATGGAATGGATCTTTGTCTCTTTTTTGTACCTGCTGGCACTGGCGCTGCTGCTCACCTGGACGTTCCCGGTGCGGTTTGCCCAGTCTATGCCCCTGGTCCTCACCGGGGCGGCGCTGCTGACTTATCTGTGCACCGCTGTGGGGCAGAAGGATGCCCTGCGCTGGCTGCTGCCGCTGATCGGCCTGGCGGCAGCGGCGTGGCTGTACCGCCGCGGCAAAGCGAAAAAATTGCGAAAATCGGCGGGCTTCAGCCCTGCTCTGCTGGCCTTTCTGCTGGCCATGGTGCCGGCCTTTCTCTGCACCGGCCATTTGCAGCTGACCATTTTTGACGACGTGGCCCACTGGGGGCTGTTCACCCGCCAGATCAGCGGCATCGACTACTTTCCCAATGCGGCCCAAAGCGCCTCCACCCTTGCGGACTACCCGCCGGGCATCCAGATGCTCACCGCTCTGCTGCATCTGAGCGACAACGCCCGGGCGGAGGTGTCCACCATGTTCACCGGTCAGCTGCTGTGGTATTTCGGCCTGACGCTGCCGCTGCTGGGGGAGCTTCGCTGGACGAAAAAAGCCTGGCAGAACCTGCTTTTGGTGCTGGGCGGGGCGGCGTTTTTGCTGGTGTTCCCGGCGTTTTTCACCAAGTATCACCAGATGAGCCTGGTGGTGGAGCCGGTGATGGCACTGCTGCTGGGGTGGGCCCTGCTCACTGCCTGGCGCAGCCCGCAGCCCGGCCTGTTGGAGCTGGCCAGCGTGAGCTGCGGCTTGTCGGTGCTGGCGATCTCCAAAAGCACCGGCCCGCTGTATGCCTTCACCGGGCTGGCGGCGGTGGCGCTGCTCTGGTGGGAGCCTTTGAAAAAGACCTTTGCTAAGGGCGCTGCCCGGTGGACCAAGTGGATCACGGCGGCGGCCTTTGCCGCGCCGCCGGCTTTCTGGCTCAGCTGGCAGGTGCTGTGCCGTTTGAAAGGCACCAGCTCCTACTTCAGCCAGGATGTGGCCGGGGGCGCGTACAGCCTGGCCAATCTGGTGGAATTTTTCACCGGCCAGGGGGACGCCGGGCCGGTGATCCGGCATTATCTGGAATATTTCTGCCTCAGCCCCCTCAACCGGGGCACCGGGCTTTCCGCCCTGGCGTTTTTGCTGCTGTTCTGGGGCATGGTGTGGGCCCTGTGCCGCCTTGCGCCCCAAAGGCGCAAAACGCTGCTGCGCCTTTCGGGCCTGCTCACCGGCGTGCTGTTGGCCTACGCGGTGATGCTGTGCTATTCTTACTTATATCTGTTCGACCCGGACGAGGCCCAGCAGCTGGCGGCCTATCACCGGTACATCATGCCGCTGCCCACCGCCATGATCTATCTGGGCCTGGGGGCGCTGAGCGTCTACGCCGGGCGGCTGTGTACCAGAAAACGGCAGCTGGCGGCCCTGGCCTGTACGGCGGCGGCTTTTGGCCTGTGCGTCAACTGGGTGGCGGCCACCGAGCTTGTGCCGAGCTTGTTTCTGTCCCACCGCCAGCTGGATGCGGAAGAAGCCCAGTGGGCCAGGGAAGAGGCCCAGCTGGAAGGGGTGTTCGAGGCCATTCCGGACCAGCTGCGGCAGGACGATGCCAGCATGCTGATACTGACCGAAGACCCCAGCTGGAGCCATTACGCCCGGCTGTACAAATACGACCTGGCCCCAGGGCACACCCTGGCGCTGAACCCGGTGGAACACGGGGGCAGCCAGGAGATACAGGCCAGATACCGGGAATGGGCGGCCCAGAAATACGCCGTGAAAACGGTGTACTGCGCCTGGAACGGCGAGGTGGTGGCCAGCGCCGCCAGCCTTGTGGACAGCGAGGGCGCGCCTTTGCGGGCCAACACCCTCTACCGGCTGGAGCCGGATGGCAGCCTGACCGTATGGATGCAGCTGCCCGCCCCGGCGGTGTAACAACAAAACGGGAACGATCACGGTGGGGCCAGGGGGGAAACGTCCCGCCGAAAAGGAGAGAGAAAATGGAAAAACCAAAGGAATGTTTTAAAACCAGCGTGGGCGGCCAGGCTTTGATGGAAGGCATCATGATGCGCGGCCCGGAGAAGATCTGTGTGGCCGTGCGCAAGCCGGACGGCGGCATCGACCTGACCTATGAGGACGTGAAGCACCACAAGTGGGAAGATATCCCCCTGGTGCGGGGCGCGGTGTCCATGATCCAGAACCTGGTGCTGGGGTACCGCTACCTGATGCACTCGGCGGATGTGAGCATGGGCGAAGAAGAAGTGGAGGAGCCCAGCAAGCTGGACAAGTGGCTCACCGAGCACACCGGCCCCCGGTTCCAGAGTTTTCTGATGGCGCTGGCCGCTGTCACCGGCGGCATGCTGGCCATCGTGCTGTTCATGGTGCTGCCCACCGCCATCGTGGGCGGCGTGGACAAGCTGATCCCCCTGGGCTACGGCAAGGTGATCCTGGAGGGTATTTTGAAGATCGCTATGTTCGTGCTCTACCTGTTTTTGTGCACCCGCATGAAAGAGATCCGCCGGGTGTTCGAGTACCACGGGGCCGAACACAAGACCATCGCCTGCTATGAGGCAGGCCAGGAGCTGACGGTGGAGAACATCCGCCAGCACAGCCGGTTCCATCCCCGCTGCGGCACCAGCTTTATGATCCTGGTGCTCATCGTGAGCATTTTGCTGTTCAGCATCCTGCCCTGGATCAGCACCAGCCTGCGGGTGGTGCTCAAGCTGCTTTTGCTCCCCGCCGTGATGGGTGTCAGCTACGAGCTGATCAAGCTGGCGGGCCGGTACGACAACCTGGCCACCCGCATCATCAGCGCGCCGGGCCTGTGGCTCCAGCGGCTGACCACCTTCGAGCCGGACGATTCCATGATCGAGGTGGCCATCGAAGCGGTGAAGCCGGTGCTGCCCCACCGCCCGGAGGACGGCCTGTGGTGAGCGCGGTGCCCCGGCAGGCTTTTTTGGCGGCCCGTGCCCGGCTGGAGCAGGCGGGCATCCAGGACGCCGCCTTTGACGCCGCCTGCCTGATGGAACTGACCGCTGGCAAAAACTGGCGCTGGATGGACGGCGGCCTGACCTTAGAACAGCAGAAAACACTGGAAGAACTGGTGGAACAGCGGGCAGGGCATATGCCGCTGCAATATCTGGCGGGGCACTGGCGCTTTTTGGACTTTGAGCTGGCGGTGGGGCCGGGGGTGCTGATCCCCCGGGCGGACACCGAGCTGCTGTGCGAGACCGGGGCCCAGCTGGCCGCCGGCCTTGCGGCGCCCCGTGTGCTGGATCTCTGCGCCGGGAGCGGCTGTGTGGGCCTGGGGCTGAAACGGCTGGTGCCGGCCGCTCAGGTCACCTGCCTGGAAAAAAGCCCGGAGGCCTTTGCCTATCTGACCCGCAACGCCGCCGAGGCCCTGCCCGGGGCAAGCAAGGAACGCCCCGCCGTACAAACGGTGCTGGGGGATGTGTTCTGCTATCAGGAGAGCCTTGCCGCTGAAAGCCTGGATATGATCCTCTCCAACCCCCCTTACGTGACGGCAGAGGAGATGAAGCAGCTGGCCCCGGAACTGGCCTTTGAGCCCGCCATGGCGCTGGAAGCGGAACACGAGGGCCTGTGCTTTTACGAGCACATCGCCCCGGCCTATTTTGCCGCCCTGCGCCCCGGCGGCTGGCTGGCGGTGGAGATCGGCTGCGCCCAGGGCAGGGCGGTACAGGCCATCTTTGCCGCCGCAGGCTACCAAAACATCGCCCTCCGGCAGGATCTTGGGGCAAACGACCGGGTGGTGCTGGGGCAAAAACCGGAAAATGCGGTTTAACAGGCCCTTTTATTGGACTCTTTGGCAGAACATTACAACTTGTGGTTGTAATGTTCTGCTTGTTTGTGTATAATAAGAGAGAAGGCAGAAGCGGCGGCAGGCGGGCGCGCCCCGTAAGAGGCCAAGCGGCCCGCCCTGCCGCCCAAAACAAAGAAACCATATCTTTTTGATAAAACAGAACAAAAGGAGCGAATCAACGTATGGCAGATAAGAAACCTTTGCCCAGCCCCACCAAAAAGGCGGGCGGCGATAAAAAGGCGGCCCTGGAGACCGCCCTGGCCCAGATCGAAAAGCAGTTCGGCAAGGGCGCTGTGATGAAGCTGGGCAGCAACGTGGCCATGCAGGTGGACGCTATCTCCACCGGCAGCCTGTCGCTGGACCTGGCCCTGGGCGTGGGCGGCATGCCCCGCGGCCGCGTGGTGGAGATCTACGGGCCGGAATCCAGCGGTAAGACCACCCTGGCCCTGCACGTTCTGGCCGAGGCCCAGAAGGCCGGCGGCGAGGTGGCCTTCATCGACGTGGAGCACGCGCTGGACCCGGTGTATGCACGGGCCCTGGGCGTGGACATCGACAGCCTGCTGGTGAGCCAGCCGGACACCGGCGAACAGGCCCTGGAGATCTGCGAGGCGCTGGTGCGCTCCGGCGCCATCGACGCCATCGTCATCGACTCGGTGGCCGCCATGGTGCCCCGGGCTGAGATCGAGGGCGAGATGGGCGACTCCCACGTGGGCCTGCAGGCCCGCTTGATGAGCCAGGCGCTGCGCAAGCTCACCGGCGTCATCGGCAAGACCAACACCGTGGCCATCTTCATCAACCAGCTGCGTGAAAAGGTGGGCGTTTCCTACGGTAACCCGGAGGTCACCGCCGGCGGCCGCGCCCTGAAATACTACTCCTCCGTGCGCATCGACGTGCGCCGCATCGAGGGCCTGAAAGACTCCACCGGCGCTTTCATCGGCAACCGCACCCGGGCCAAGGTGGTCAAGAACAAGGTGGCCCCTCCCTTCAAGGAAGCCGAGTTCGACATCATGTTCGGCGAGGGCATCAGCAAGGTGGGCGAGATCCTGGACCTGGCGGTGACCCTGGGCATCGTGCAGAAGAGCGGCGCCTGGTTCAGCTATGGCGACACCCGCCTGGGCCAGGGCCGTGACAACGTGAAGATCTACTTTAAGGAGCATCCCGAGCTGACCGCCGAGATCGAGGAACTGGTGCGCCAGAACGCCGACAAGCTGGTAAAGGGCGGCAAAAAGGCGAAGGGCTCCATCACCCCGGTGGTCGTGCCCACCCCCGCGGAAAAGCAGGAAGAAGCCGCCAAGGCGGCCGCCGCCGTGAGCGAGGCCGACCTGGACATCATGGTAGAGGACTGAGCCTGTGCTGTTTGGACCGGAGGATCAGGCCTACCGCCGCGCGCTGGACAAGGCCATGGAATATCTGTCCCTGCGGGACCATTCCAGCGGTGAACTGTATGATAAGGTGCGCCAAAAGCTGGAGGATGACCAGGCGGCGGCCGCCGCCGTGGCCCGCTGCGTGGAGCTGGGGCTGGTGAACGACGAGGCCTTTGCCCGCCACCGGGCCAAGTATCTGCTGGCCCGGCACAAAAGCCCGGCCCAGATCCGGGCACACCTGGCGGAAAAAGGGGTGGACCGGCAGACGGTGAGTCTTGTGCTGGAAGAATTGTTCAGCGAGGAGAGCCCGGCGGAGACGGTGTACCAGCTGCTCTGCCGCAGCTACGGCCGCAAGCTGGCCGCCGGCAAAAAGCAGAACGTGATCGCCGCCATGGCCCGCCGGGGCTTTTCTCTGGGGGACGTGAAAGAGGCCATCGCCCGCTGGGAGGAGGAGAACCCCCGGGAGGACGAGGACGACTTCTGACGCCGGGCTGGACTTTCCCCCCATAGGCATGATAAAATAAAAAGGCGAGGGCAGCGCCCTCGCCTTTTTCCTGTACCAAATGAATCTTGAGCTTATCAAAGGAGAATACGCCATTGAATATCGCTATCATTTCGCTGGGCTGCCCCAAAAACCAGGTGGACGCCGACGTGATGTGCCACGGCCTCATCGCCGCCGGCCACACCACCACCGCTGACCTTGGCGCGGCGGATGTGATCATCGTCAACACCTGCGGCTTTATCGAGAGCGCAAAGACCGAAGCCATCGAAAACATTCTGGACGCCTGCGCCTACAAGCAGCAAAACCCGAATTTGAAGGTGGTGGTCACCGGCTGCCTGGCCCAGCGCTACAAGGAGGAGATCCGCAAGGAGATCCCCGAGGTGGACGCCGTGGTGGGCATCGGCTCCAACCAGGCCATCCCCTCCATCCTGGAGCGGCTGTGCGGCGGCGCGCCGGACCAGGCCCGGGAATACTACGGCCCCCGCACCGACCTGCCCCTGGGCGGCAAGCGGGTCATCTCCACCCCCCACCACTACGCCTACTTAAAGATCGCCGAGGGCTGTAACAACTGCTGCCACTACTGCGCCATCCCCCTGATCCGCGGCCCGCTGCGCAGCCGTCCCATGGAGGACTGCCTGGCCGAGGCCCGCTGGCTGGCCGCTGAGGGCGTGAAGGAGCTGATCCTGGTGGCCCAGGACCCCACCGCCTACGGCGACGACTGGGGCAAAAACAGCATTTGCGAGCTGTTGGACGAGCTGAACAAGATCGAGGGCATCCGCTGGATCCGGCTGCTGTACGCCTACCCGGAGCGCATCACCGATGCCTTCATCGCCGCCATGGCCCGCAACGAAAAGGTGGTGCCCTATCTGGACCTGCCCATCCAGCACTGCAACAGCCGCATTTTGAAGGCCATGAACCGCAAGGGCGACCGGCAGGTGGTGGAGAGCGCCATCCAGCGGCTGCGGGCGGCCATCCCCGGCATCACCCTGCGCACCACCCTCATCGCCGGCTACCCCGGCGAGACCGAGGAGGAGTTTGAGGAGCTGTGCCAGTTCGTGAAGGACACCGCCTTTGAGCGCCTGGGCTGCTTTGCCTTCAGCCCCGAAGAGGACACCGTGGCCGCCACCCTGCCGGACCAGCTGGACGAGGAGACCAAGCAGCGCCGGGCGGACATCATCATGCAGGCCCAGAGCCACATCAGCGCCGCCAAGCTGGAACAGAAGGTGGGCCAGACCCTCACCGTAATCTGCGACGGGGTGGACGAGGAGAGCGGCCTGTATCTGTGCCGCAGCGAGGCGGACGCGCCGGAGATCGACGGCAACATCTGCGTTTCCAGCGAGGAGCCCATGTACCCCGGCGAATTCTATCAGGTATATATCGAGGAGAGCGATATGTACGATCTCTTCGGCTATGTAGTAGAGGAGGAAGACGGAGATGAATCTGCCCAATAAACTCACCCTTCTGCGCATTTTGCTGGTGCCGGTGTTCATGGTGCTGGCGGGCATGAGCCAGTACGGCACCGCGAATTTTAATGACGGCTGGTATCTGGCGGCGGGCATCGTGTTCGCCGCGGCCAGCTTCACCGATTTTCTGGACGGCTACCTGGCCCGCAAATGGAAGATGGTAACGGATTTTGGCAAGTTCGCCGACCCCCTGGCCGACAAGCTGCTCACCACCGTGGCCTTTTTGTACATGATGCGGGACGGCCTGTGCAGCATCTGGGTGGTGGCCATCATCCTGGCCCGGGAATTTGCCGTGGCCGGCGTGCGGATGCTGGCAGCGGCGGACAATAAGGTCATCGCCGCCAACATCTGGGGCAAGGTAAAGACCGTGCTGCAGATGCTGACCATTCTGTTCTACTACTTTGCCGCAGCTCTCAGCGGCCCCACCGACGTGATGGCCGTGGCCATCATCACCCAGCTGCTGTGCTGGGCGGTGGCAGTGGTGACGCTGCTTTCCGGCGGCATTTACCTGTGGCAGAACCGGGAATGCTTTATGAACGCAAAATAAGCGGGCCGGACTTTGCCAAGACAATAAAAGAAGCGCCTGGGGCGTTCCTGTTCGGGAAACGCTCCAGGCGCTTTTTTCTTTCTAAAAGGGGAGAGCCGGGCCGCTTACAAATGCCGGTAGGACAAGGCGTTGGCGGTGATGTCCTTGTTGTGCATGGTGGTCTCCATGTCCCGGCGGCAGAACTCGTTCACCAGCATATCCACCACGAACAGCATGGCCATCTTGGCGGCGATGCTGCCGGTCTGCAGCGGGCCCTCGTGGCCGCCGCACAGCAGCACCACGTCCGCCATGCCGGCGGCGGGGGAATCGGCGTAATGGGTGATCAGGATCACCTTTGCGCCCCGGGCCTTGGCGGGCCGCAGCACGTCCTGGGCGTCCTTGGTGGAGCCGGAGTAGGACACAAACAGGATCACGTCGTTTTCCTCCATCAGGCTGGCGGCCATGATCTGCATGTGGTTGTCCTCGATGGTGTAAAACTTGGGCGTGACGGTGAGAAACCGGCTCCAGGCCTCCCGCACGGTGGCCAGGCTGCCGCCGTAGCCCAGGCCCAGGATCTTGCCTGCTGCAAACAACAGGTCGCCCGCTTTGGTGAGGGCATCCTCGTCCACCAGCGCCAGGGTCTGGCGCAGCGCCTCGATGTTGGCGTTGTACAGCCGGCGGCACATGGCCTCCACCGAGTCCTGGGCGGAATGGATCTCGCCGTAGGCGGCGTAGGGGTTGGTGTGGTTCACGATGCTGGATTTGGCCAGCGCCAGCTTGAACTCGTTGTAGCCCCCAAAGCCCAGCGTTTTGCAAAAGCGGAAGATGGTGGCCTCGGCCACGCCGCACTCCGCAGCCAGGCCTGAGATGGAAAGATACTGCGCCTCGGCGCAGTGCTCCCGCAGGTAATCCGCGATCTTGCGGGAGGAGGGCGTCAGTTGGTCATAGCAGGCGTTGATCTGATACATTAAATCTAGCATATAAGGCATTCTCCCCGGAACAGCGTTTGCCAAAGACGGTGCGCCGCCCCTGGCAAGAAAAATTTTTTCACAAAAGGCATGGCAGAAAAGAGTGTAACTTTCTCGTAATATCTACCAAAAGAACTGTACTACAATTTATATTATAAGGCAAGAATACCCGATTCTCAAGGGAATCGGGCGGAAAGTGCTCGTGCAAGTTCACCAAAGATTCACAAAAAAGATAGGCGGACTTCACAATTGAAAAAATTTTTCATCAGTGTTAGAATTTGAGTAGAGCAAGGGACTGCGGATGTCCGCAGCCCGACTGGGCTGAAAAGCCCCCAAATTTTTAAGGAGGAAACCCCAAATGAAAAAAGCGTTAGCACTTGTTATGGCCGGCGTTATGGCGCTGAGCCTGGTAGCTTGTGGCGGCGGCAGCACCAGTGGCAGCACTTCCACTGCTGCTTCTGCTGGTTCCACCGGCGGCAGCACCGCTGCCAGCACCGCTTCCGGCGATGCTACCCAGATCACCCTGTGGACCTACCCCATCGGCTCCTGGAAGGATGCTGAGACCGTTGACGGCTTCATCGCCAAGTTCAACGAGCAGTACCCTGACATCCAGGTCAAGGTGGAGTACCTGGACTACACCAACGGCGACGACAAGGTGACCACCTCCATCGAAGCCGGCACCACCCCCGACATCATCTTCGAGGGTCCCGAGCGTCTGGTATCCAACTGGGGCGCCAAGGGCCTGATGGTCGACCTGAGCGATCTGTGGACCGAAGAGGCCACCGCTGACATCAGCCAGACCAGCGAGGCTGTTGTGAACGCCTGCAAGGGCTCTGACGGCGTGTACTACGAGTACCCCCTGTGCATGACCGCCCACAACATGGCCATCAACTACGAGCTGTTCGAGGAGACCGGCGCTCTGCAGTACATCGACCAGGAGACCCGCACCTGGACCACCGATAACTTCGTGAAGGCTCTGGAGACCCTGCGCGACAGCGGCAAGGTCATCACCCCCGCCATCGTTTACTGCGGCGGCCAGGGCGGCGACCAGGGCACCCGCGCTCTGGTGAACAACCTGTACAGCGGCACCTACACCAACGCTGACCACACCGCTTACACCGCCAACAGCGCTGAGAACGTGAAGGCTCTGGAGCTGCTGCAGCAGCTGGCCAACGACGGCGCTCTGACCTTCGACCCCGCTGCCCAGGCTTCTGACGAGCTGCAGAACTTCGCCAACGGCGCTGCCGCTATGACCTTCTGCTGGAACGCTTCCAACGAGGCTTCCTACGCTTCTCAGGTATCCTTCACCCCGTACGCCATGAACTTCCCCACCGATGACGGCAGCGTTGAGCTGTGCGGCGGTATCTGGGGCTTCGGCATCTTCGACAACGGCGATCCTGCCAAGATCGAGGCTGCTAAGACCTTCATCAAGTTCATCTGCGACGACGCTACCCAGGGCCCTGCCAGCGTGCAGGCCACCGGCTTCTTCCCGGTTCGCGCTTCCTTCGGCAACGTATATGCCGGCACCGCGGATGAGGAGCGGATGGGCACCTTCCAGAGCTTCCTGCCCAACATGGGTGACTACTACAACGTGATCGGCGGCTGGACCGAGCAGCGCACCGCTTGGTGGAACATGCTGCAGGAAGTTGGCCGTGGCGACGATGTTCAGGCTGCTGCGGACAAGTTCGTAGAGACCTCCAACAACGCCATCAACGCTGCTGGCTAAGTTTCGCATTGATCCTTTAGAGTAGGGATGCGCACCTCTCTTTTTGCACGATGCGCAAAAAGAGAGGTGCATTTTTTTCAAAGTAAAATAAATATTTAACGTTACGTTTGTGTTCTCCAACCGCTGTTCCGGCGAAAAGGGAAATGTGATGAGAGGAGAGGATCCATTTGACAGCATCTGCAACCAAGAAGCCTGTAAAGGGACCCAGCCAACACTCCAGCCTGGGCATCAGCCGTGCAGAGGCGCGCCGCCAGACCATCTCGGCCTATCTGTTCCTGCTGCCCTTCCTGATCGTGTTCGTTGGCTTTGTTCTGATCCCCATGGTCATGTGCCTGTGGACGAGCTTTTTCGATTCCACCATGGCCCGCGAAGACATTTTTGTTGGATTTGGAAACTACGTCAAGATGTTCCAGGACGAGATCTTCTGGAAAGCCTTGGCGAATACCGCACTGATTGTGGTGGTGGCCGTGCCCACCGTTACCGCGTTCTCCCTGTGGGTGGCTTCGGCCATTTATAAAATGAAGGCGGCTTCCTGCTCCTTCTTCCGCTGCATCTTCTACCTGCCCGTGGTCACCGGCACTGTGGCCGTTACCGTGGTGTGGAAGTGGATGTTCAACTACTACTACGGCGTTATCAACTATGTGGCCAAGGGCGTTGGCATCATCGACCAGAACGTGAACTGGCTGGGTGATGAGAAGACCGCCATCTGGTGTATCATCCTGATCCTGTTCACCACCAGCATTGGCCAGCCCATCGTTCTGTACGTTTCCGCTTTGGGCAACGTGGACGCCAGCCTGACCGAGGCGGCCCAGGTGGACGGCGCCACCAAGCTGCAGACCTTCTGGAAGATCATGTGGCCCCAGATCATGCCCACCACCCTGTACATCCTGGTCATCACCACCATCAACAGCTTCCAGTGCTTCGCTCTGATCCAGCTGCTGACCAGCGGCGGCCCCAACCATGCCACCGACACTATCATGTACTACATCTACTACCAGGCATTCAAGCTGTACCAGTACGGCTACGGCAACGCCATGGGCGTGATCCTGGCCATCATTATTGCTCTGCTGTCCGCGATCCAGTTCAAGGTAGCCGGCAAGGGCAACGACTAAGGAGGTGTCACGATGAATACTGTAACCGGCAAAACCACCCCTTATAAGATCATTACCAATATCATCCTGGCGATCCTCACGGTATTCCTGGTGTTCCCTCTGTACTGGATCTTCACCGGCTCGGTAAAGACCGCAGCGGACATCAACACTATGGTGCCCCAGTGGTTCCCCACCAACCCCACCCTGGACAACTACCAGCGCCTGTTTGACAACCCGGCTCTGCTGTGGCTGTGGAACACCGTGTTCATCGCCGTTGTGGCCATGATCCTCACCTGCATCACCGCCGCCATGGCAGGCTATGTGCTGGCCAAGAAAAAGTTCTACGGCCGTGCGCTGATCTTCTCCCTGATCGTCTGCGCCATGGCTCTGCCCAAGCAGGTCATCCTGATCCCCCTGCTGAAAGAGATGTCCACCCTGCACCTGCACGACAGCGTGTGGGCCGTGATCCTGCCCACCGTTGGCTGGCCCTTCGGCGTGTTCCTGATGAAGCAGTTCAGCGAGGGCATCCCCAACGAGATGCTGGAAGCTGCCCGCATCGACGGCGCCGGCGAGACCCGTACCTTTGTGCAGATCATCCTGCCCATGGTAAAGCCCGGCATCGGTGCGCTGGCCATCTTCACCTTCATCACTGCCTGGAACGATTACTTCATGCAGTTGATCATGCTGACCAGCAACACCAACCTGACCATCTCCCTTGGTATCGCGAACCTGCAGGCGGAAATGGCCACCGACTTCGGCCTGATCATGGCCGGCGCCGCTGTGGCTGCCATTCCCATCCTGGCTGTGTTCCTGATGTTCCAGAAGTACTTCACTCAGGGCATCACCATGGGCGCGGTCAAGGGCTGATCCCCATCGAACCCATCCCGTATACCGGGCGGCGGCCGCCGCCCGGTATTTTTTACAAGGAAAGGATGACAACGTATGATCTATGATGATTTCAGCAATCTGAGCGCCTACAAGGGCTTTTCCAAAGGGCTGGACAAGGTGATCGAGTGGGCCGAGACCCACCGGGTGGAAGATCTGCCCCTGGGCCGCACCGAGATCGACGGCGACCGGGTGTTCGTGAACGTGATGATCGCCGAGCCCCGGCCGGAGGAGGGCGCCCACTACGAGGTGCACCACAAATACATGGACCTGCAGATGGACATCGAGGGCCGGGAGGATTTTGAGGTGCCCGACAGCTACCAGGAAGGCGACGGCGGCTTTGACGAAACGGCGGACATCGGCTTTTGCGACGGCCCGGTGGGCGACCTGGGCCATCTGGGCAACGGCAAATTTGCTTTGTTCCTGGCGGGCGAGCCCCACATGCCCACCCTGCGCAGCGGCAGCTGCACCCAGGTGAAAAAGGCCGTGTTCAAGATCCTGCGCAACGAGCTGTACGGCGAGGAATAAGACAGGGAGCATCGGGAGCCGGAACGGGCAAAGGGATGCTTCCAGACAAAAATGGTGAAAATATTTTTCATTTTAAAAGAGCTGGCGGAAAAAATGCTTGGCAAAGTTTCAGGAAAAAAGCAACGGGGAAACGTACTTTTTTAAGTGAAACCCTTGATTTTTCCCGGAAAAACTGGCAGTTTACGCTGTCTTGTGCAAAATAGCAAAATTACGCCGGAGAGATTCGTTAGAGTTCATAATTGAAAAAAATTTTCATTGATGGTACGATAATAATATAGCAAACTGTGGTCTGCCACAAGATTTTTGCGGCGTTCGGCCACCTGCCATACCGGCGGGGAGACTCTCTGCATGGCAGGAGGAGCGGACGTTTCACCGGCGAAAAGCGCAGCGCTTTTCGCCCCTGTGCAAAACGCGGGCCGGGTGCAGCGCGCTATGGTTTCGCCGCGGGCAGCCTGCCCGCTTTGTGATACGTTTTTGAGGACGATTTTTTAGGGTGTATTTCTAAAAAAGGAGAGGAAAGACATGAAAGATATTTCCAAGTACCAGGGCATTATCCCCGCGTTCTACGCCTGCTATGACGAGAACGGCAACGTGAGCACCGAGCGCACCAAGGAACTGACCCGCTACTTCATCAAGAAGGGCGTGAAGGGCGTTTACGTCTGCGGTTCCTCCGGCGAGTGCATCTACCAGAGCAAGGAAGAGCGCAAGCAGACCCTGGAGGCTGTGATGAGCGAGGCCAAGGGCAAGCTGACCGTGATCGCCCACGTTGCCTGCAACAACACCGCCGACAGCATGGAGCTGGCCGCTCATGCCGAGAGCCTGGGCGTGGATGCCATCGCTGCCATCCCTCCCATCTACTTCAAGCTGCCTGAGCACGCCATTGCCCAGTACTGGAACGACATCTCCTCCGCCGCTCCCAACACCGACTTCGTCATCTACAACATTCCCCAGCTGGCGGGCGTTGCCCTGACCATGCCCCTGTTCCGGGAGATGCGCAAGAACCCCCGTGTTGCCGCGGTGAAGAACAGCAGCATGCCCGTGCAGGACATCCAGATGTTCAAGATGGAGGGCGGCCCGGACTTCGTGGTGTTCAACGGTCCCGACGAGCAGTTCATCTCCGGCCGCGCCATGGGCGCTGACGGCGGCATCGGCGGCACCTACGCCGTGATGCCCGAGCTGCTGCTGAAAGCCAACGAGCTGCTGGAGGCCGGCAAGGTGAAGGAAGCTGCCGAGGTGCAGTACGCCATCGACGCCATCATCTACGCCATGTGCGCCTGCAAGGGCAACCTGTACGCTGTGATGAAGGAGATCCTGCGCATCCGTGAGGACCTGGACATCGGCGGCGTGCGCAAGCCTCTGCCCAACCTGTTCCCCGAGGATATGGATCAGGTGAAGAAGTGCGCCAAGATGATCGACGAAGCCATCGAAAAATTCTGCTGATCGAATAAAAAGTGTTCCAGCCTGGGCTTGACCGTTGCGCCAAGCCCAGGCTTTTGGGGATTTTACATGGCGGCAAGGCCGCTGTAAAAGGAGTTGTGATTCACAATGGATAAGCATGCAGAACAATTGAAAGAATACCAGAAATGGGTCAAGGAAGAACTGGCCCGCTGCGTTGATTTCTGGCTGAAGAACGGCATGGACCACGAGCACGGCGGCGTGTACACCTGCCTGGACCGTACCGGCAAGCTGTTCAGCACCGACAAGAGCGTTTGGTTCCAGGGCCGCTGCGCCTGGACCTTCTCCTACCTGTGCCACGTGTACGGCAAAAAGCAGGAGTGGCTGGACGCCGCCAAGAGCTGCCTGGACTTTATGGAGAAATACTGCATCAACCGGGAAGCCGGTGACCGGATGTACTTCACCGTGACTGCCGACGGCAAGCCCCTGCGTCAGCGCCGGTACTGCTTCTCCGAGGGCTTTTACGCCATCGCCAACGCCGAGTACTACGGCGTGACCGGCGAGAAGGAGTGCATCGAGCGGGCCCGCCGCGCCTACGAGCTGATCTATCAGCTGAACAACGGCCTGATCCAGGATCCCACCGGCATGGGCCCCAAAACCATCCCTGAGACCCGCACCGGCCGCGCCCTGGCGGATCCGATGATCTACCTGAACATCACCAGCGTGATGCGCCGCTGCGACCCCGAGAACACCGAGCTGTACGACGCCCGGGCCAAGGAGTGCTGCGAGACCATCTTCAAGTACCACTTCAAGCCCGAGATGAAGTGCACTCTGGAGACCGTTGGCATGAACGGCGAGCTGCAGATGGACTACACCGCCGGTCGTGTGGTGAACCCCGGCCACGACATCGAGTGCAGCTGGTTCGTGATGGAGCAGGCCAACCACACCCATGACGAGGCCCTGCGCCAGAAGGCCCAGACCCTGTTCGACTACGCCTATGAAGGCGGCTGGGACAAGGAGTACGGCGGCCTGCTGTACTTCATCGACTGCAAGGGCCTGCCCCCGGAGGCCTACGAGCACGACATGAAGCTGTGGTGGCCCCACAACGAGCTGCTCATCGCCAGCATGATGATCTATCGTGACACCCAGGACGAGAAGTACCTGGAGATCTTCGACAAGACCCTGGACTACTGCAAGAAGGTGTTCAGCGATCCCGAATACGGCGACTGGTACGGCTACCTGCGCCGGGACGGCAAGCCCACCGAGCCTGCCTGCAAGGGCTCTACCTTCAAGGGCCCCTTCCATCTGCCCCGCTGCCTGATGATGGTGGATCAGCTGATCGACCAGATCCTGGCCCGCTGAGCAAAGGCGCGCAAAACAGAACAAAGCCCCGGCTGACAAAGCCGGGGCTTTTTGTGTGTGACGAAGCAGAATGGGGATCAGACTGTCTGCTTTTTGCCCAGTCCTTACAAACACTTTACAGCGCCAGGGCGGAAGGGAAGGGGAGGAGTGCGGTATGCTGTAAATAAGAGATGCTGTCTTTCCCCTAAAGAACGGCGGATGCCCGGCGGCCAGGGATCGGGGAAGCTGCCTTCGCCAGCAGCCCGCAGGCTCCCGGCCGACAGCTTTTTGTAAAACTTGCGGCTTGGCGGTGGTATGGTGTTCCGGTGGGTGTTTTTGCCGCCCGGCCGCCCGCAGCGCATGGATCAAAAAGAGGCGTTTCCGCCGCGGGAAAACAACGGGATAACACACCAAAAAAGCAGGAAACAGCCGGTTTTTGGCGATCCGTGTCAAAAAATGTTGCTTTGCCCAATGAAAGTGACATACTATTGTGCAAACTATCTAAAAGACTATTTGTACAATCTGCATTTTTGTCGTTTTGGAACAGAAAATACTTGCAAAATATTGTGAAAATGGTATTATTATAGTAACGTTGTGGGGCGCGGGCGCCCCAGGGAGGGAGACAAGCGTGAAAAAAGAACATACACATGCAGAGTTCCCCATATATCTGTTCAAGCAGGGCAATAATTTTGAAGCCTACCGCTTTTTTGGCGCCCATTTTGAGCAGCGGGGAGACCAGCGGGGCGTCGTGTTCCGCACCTGGGCTCCGCATGCCAAGGCGGTATGCCTTGTAGGCGATTTCAACAGCTGGGTGCCCGGCAGCCACCCCATGCTTCAGGTGGAGAGCACCGGCATTTGGGAGACCTTCGTGCCCGGCATTGAAGAGTACGATGTGTACAAATACTGCATCACCACCCAGAACGACGAGCTGCTGTTCAAAGCAGACCCTTACGCCTTCCACACCGAGACCCGGCCCTCCAACGGCAGCAAGGTCTATGATCTGGAAGGGTACCGCTGGCAGGATGCCGCATGGGAAACGCAGCAGAAAAAGACCGACCCCATCAACGGGCCGATGAATATCTACGAGCTGCACGCCGGAAGCTGGAAACTCAAGGAAAACGGCGATCCCTACAACTACGCCGAGCTAGCCGACGTGCTGATCCCTTACTTAAAAGACATGGGCTACACCCACGTGGAGCTGCTGCCGGTGACCGAGCATCCCTTCGACGGCAGCTGGGGCTATCAGGTGACCGGCTATTTTGCCCCCACCAGCCGCTACGGCACCCCCAAGGACTTCATGTGCTTTGTGGATAAGTGCCATCAGGCAGGCATCGCCGTCATCATGGACTGGGTGCCCGCCCACTTCCCCAAGGACGCCTTCGGCCTGTATATGTTCGACGGCGCGCCCTGCTACGAGGATCCCAACCCCCGGCGGGGCGAGCACAAAGAATGGGGCACCATGGTGTTCAACTTCGGCATGCCTGAGGTGGAGAGCTTTTTGGTCTCCAGCGCCCTGTTCTGGATCGAGCAGTACCACATCGACGGCCTGCGGGTGGACGCCGTGGCCTCCATGCTGTATCTGGACTACAACCGGCGGGACGGCGAATGGGAAGCCAACATCAACGGCGGCAAGGAAAACCTGGAAGCCATCGCCTTTTTGCGCAAGCTGAACAGCACCATCCTGGGCCGCCATCCTCACAAGCTGATGATCGCGGAGGAGTCCACCGCATGGCCCATGGTCTCCAAACCCGCCGAGGACGGCGGCCTGGGCTTCAACTTCAAGTGGAACATGGGCTGGATGAACGACATGCTCAGCTACATGCAGACCGACCCGTTGTTCCGGGCCGGCAACCACAACAAGGTGACCTTCAGCTTTTTCTACGCCTTCAGCGAAAACTTTGTGCTGCCCATCAGCCACGACGAGGTGGTACACGGCAAGGGCAGCCTGATCAACAAGATGCCCGGCGAATACAAGGACAAGTTCGCCAACCTGCGCACCTTCTATGGCTACATGATGGCCCACCCGGGCAAAAAGCTGCTGTTCATGGGCCAGGAGTTCGCCCAGTTCAGCGAGTGGAACGAGGCCAAGGGCCTGGATTGGATGCTGCTGGAATACGACAGCCACCGCCAGATGCAGGCCTATGTGCGGGACCTGAACCACTTCTACCAGGAACACCCCGAGCTGTGGCAGGTGGATTACAGCTGGGAGGGCTTCCAGTGGATCGTGCCGGATGACAACCAGCAGTCGGTGATCGCCTTCCTGCGGCGGGACGCCAAGGGCAAGATGATGATGGTGGTGTGCAACTTCAACCCCATCCAGCGGGTGGATTACCAGATGGGCGTGCCCAATCCCGGCACCTATCGGGAACTGCTGAGCAGCGACGACGAGAAGTACGGCGGCGGCGGGTTCCACAACCGGGCAAAGCGCACCCGCAAAAAGCCCATGCATGGCTTTGACCAGAGCATCCAGCTGACCCTGCCGCCTCTGAGCACCCTCTATTTGCAGGTGCCGGACGCGCCGGCAAAGGCGAAAACCGCCAAAAAGACCACTAAAACACCGGCAAAGGCCGGGGCCTCCAAAACAAAAACGGAAGGCGCTGCAACAGCCAAGAAGCCTGCCGCCCGCAAAAAGGCGGCTCCCAAGGCGGAGTGACCGCTCCACACCTGGGCGCTTTGGAATAAAAACGCATATCAAAGCGGCCTAACAGCCGCCGATAAGGGGAGAAAATTATGAAAGAATGTATTGCAATGCTGCTGGCCGGGGGCCAGGGGTCGCGGCTTTATGCCCTGACCCAGCGGCTGGCAAAACCGGCTGTACCGTTCGGCGGGAAATATCGCATCATCGATTTCCCGCTGTCCAACTGTGTGAACTCCGGCATCGACACCGTGGGCATCCTGACGCAGTATCAGCCCCTGGTGCTGAATGAGTACATCGGCAACGGCCAGCCCTGGGACCTGGACCGGCTGTATGGCGGTGTGCATGTGCTGCCCCCCTACCAGACTGCCACCGGCTCGGACTGGTACAAGGGCACCGCAAATGCCATCTATCAGAATATCAACTTCATCGACCGCTATAACCCCGGCTATGTGGTGATCCTGTCCGGCGACCACATCTACAAGATGGATTACAGCAAGATGCTGGACTTCCACAAGGAGAACGGGGCCGACTGCACCATCGCCGTGATGGAAGTGCCTTGGGAAGAAGCCAGCCGCTTCGGCATCATGACCGCCGACGAGAACAACGTGATCACCAAGTTTGAGGAAAAACCCAAGGAGCCCAAGAGCAATCTGGCGTCCATGGGCATCTACATCTTCACCTGGGAAAAGCTGCGCAAGTTCCTCATCGAGGACGAGGCGAACCCCGCTTCCGACAACGACTTTGGCAAGAACATCATCCCCAGCATGCTGGCCAGCAAGGGAAAGATGGTGGCCTACCACTTTGAGGGCTACTGGAAGGACGTTGGCACCATCGACAGCCTGTGGGAAGCCAACATGGACCTGCTGGATCCCCATGTTCCTCTGGATGTATGGAGCAACGACTGGAAGATCTACTCCCGCAACTCCGGCATGCCCGGCCAGTGGGTGGGCGAGAACGCCAGCATCGACAACTCCATGATCACTGAGGGCTGCCGCGTGGAAGGCCAGCTGGTGCAGAGCGTTCTGTTCGCCGGTGTTAAGGTGGGCGAGGGCGCCGTGGTGGAGGATTCCATCGTGATGCCCGGCGCGGTCATCGAGCCCGGCGCCACCGTAAAGTATTCCATCATTGCCGAAAACGTGGTGGTAAAGAGCGGCGCCGTTGTGGGCGAGCGCCCGGAGGATATGGAGGACGTATCCAACTGGGGCGTGGCCGTTGTGGGCGAGGGCGTGACCATTGGCGCAAACGCCAAGGTAGGCCCCAAGGCAATGGTTGTAAAAGATGTGAAGGATGGTGAGGAGCAATGGTAAAATCGAATGCAGACGCACTGGGGATCATCTTCCCCAACGCACACGACACACTGTTGCCGGAGCTGGTGTCTGAGCGTACCATGGCTTCGGTACCCTTTGCCGGCCGTTACCGCATGATCGACTTTGTGCTTTCCAGCATGGTGAACGCCGGTTTGAGCAATGTTTCCATCGTGGTAAAACAGAACTACCACTCCCTGATGGATCACCTGGGCGCTGGCCGCGAGTGGGACCTGACCCGCAAGCGGGGCGGCCTGAACCTGGTGCCCCCCTACGCCGAGGCCAACGTGAAGCGCTACACCGGCCGGGTGGAGGCGCTGGCCAGCCTGGTGGACTTTTTGAAGGACCAGAAGGAAGAGTACGTCATTATGTGTGACGCCGCCGTGGCCTTCAACTTCGATTTCAGCAAGCTGATCGAGGCCCATATGGAAAGCAACGCCGACGTGACCGTGATGTACCAGCGGCGCACCGTGCCCGAAGGCATGAAGGAAGACAACTACACCCTGAAGGTGCAGGACGGCCGCGTGACCGAGCTGCTGATCAACGATTACCGGCCCGGCGTGCAGAACCTGTCCATGAACGTGTACATCATCCAGCGGGAGAGCCTGATCACCATGATCAATGACGCTTCCATCCGCGGCCTGACCTACTTTGAAAAGGACATCCTTTCCCGCAACCTGGAGCTGCTGAACGTGCAGGGCTACGAGTACACCGGCTACACCGCCTGGATCGCCGACCGCAAGACCTACTTTGAGGAGAACATGCGGCTGCTGGATCCCAAGAACCTGGACGCTCTGTTCCCCGAGGATATGCCCGTGTACACCAAGGTGCACGACAACGCCCCCACCCGCTATGCCATGGACAGCCATGTGAAGAACAGCATGGTGGCGGACGGCTGCATCATCGAGGGCGAGATCGAAAACTGCGTGCTGTTCCGGGGCGTTAAGGTCAAAAAGGGCGCAAAGGTGAAAAACTGCGTGCTGATGCAGAACACCGTTGTGGAACCTGGCGCCGAGGTGGAATACGTGGTCACCGACAAGAACGTGAAGATCACTGCCGACAAAAAGCTGGCCGGCACCGATACCTTCCCGGTGTATGTGACCAAGGGCCGCACTGTTTAACTGCCAGATGAGGGGATCTGTTCCTGATTCTGGTCCAGGCGGAAGCCAGATCGGCGGCAGCGGCTGCCAAACTAGCTTCACGGAAATGGCCTGAAAGGGTAACAAGTCCCTTTTCTCTCTCCCCGGGGCGGGAGCCCGGGTTCCGGGCTCCCGCCTTCCCTATGTAAAAAGGAGGAAATATATGAAAGTTCTCTTTTGTGCCAGTGAGGCCAACCCCTTTGCCGCTTCCGGCGGACTGGGCGACGTGGCGGGCAGCCTGCCCAAGGCCCTTGTGCAGAATGGTGTGGATTGCCGGGTGGTCATGCCCCTGTACGGCGATCTGAAGTTCCGTGACCAGCTGACCTATATCACCAATTTCAGCGTGCCTGTGGGCTGGCGCAGCCAGTACTGCGGCCTGTTCAGCTGCCAGATGAACGGGGTAACTTTCTACTTTTTGGATAACGAATACTATTTTAAACGCAGCGGACTGTACGGTTTCTACGATGACGGCGAGCGCTTCGCCTTTTTCAGCCGGGCCGTGCTGGAGATGCTGTTTTACACCGACTTTGTGCCCGACGTGATCAACGCCAACGACTGGCAGACCGCTCTGGTGCCGGTGTACCTGAACCTGTACTACCGCCATCTGGACAAGTTCAGCCGCGTCAAGACCGTGTTCACCATCCACAACATCCAGTACCAGGGCAAGTACGGCCTGGATATCCTGGAGGACACCTGCGGCATCGGCCGCCGGGATGCCCACATCGTGGAGTATGACGGCTGCGCCAACTTTATGAAGGGCGCCATCGAGACCGCCGACAAGGTGAGCACCGTGAGCCCCAGCTATGCCTCTGAGATCCTGGACCCCTGGTTCAGCCACGGCCTGGACGGCCTGCTGCGCCAGAAACAGTACAAGCTGTGCGGCATTTTGAACGGCATCGACGTGGATTCCTACAACCCGGAGACCGACCCCAACATCCCGGCCCATTACAACGCCGACAGCTTTATGGAAGGCAAGGCGGCCTGTAAGAAAGCTTTGCAGGAGGAGTTCGGCCTGGCACAGGACGGCAGTCCGGTGATGGCCATGGTCACCCGTCTGGTGGGCCACAAGGGCGTGGACCTGGTGCGCAGCGTGGCCGAGGGCCTGCTGGACCAGGGCATCGAGCTGGTGATCCTGGGCAACGGCGAGCACGCTTATGAAGCTTTCTTCAGCGACCTGGCGGCCCGGCATCCCGGCCGTGTGGGCGTGTACATCGGCTTTGTGCCCCCGCTGGCCCGCCGCATCTACGCCGGCGCGGATATGTTCCTGATGCCCTCCAAGTCCGAGCCCTGCGGCCTGGCCCAGATGGTGGCCTGCCGTTACGGCACCATCCCTGTGGTGCGTGAGACCGGCGGCCTGCGGGACTCCATCCATGATTCCGGCGACGGCTGGGGCAACGGCTTCACCTTCTCCCAGTACAACGCCCACGACCTGTACGAAGCCTGCTGGCGGGCCAAGGAAGGCTACTGGCAGAAAGAGGGCTGGCCGGTGCTGGTACGCCGGGCCATGTGCTGCGATTTCAGCTGGAACGTGTCCGCAAAGCGGTACATCGAGATGTACGACCAGGTGACGAACCTTTGGTAAAATAAACAAAAGTTTTCTACTTTAAGTTTATCGGTTTGTGTGATAAACTAAAGACAAGGAGAAAGGTAGGAAAAAATGAACTACGGTCCCGGTAATATCCAACAGGGCCTGAACGCCGAGCTGTACAACAGCACCGAAGGCTTTGCCCCCGCAGGGGAAAAAGAGGCCGAAAAGGCGATGAAGCAGGCGGAAAAGGCCTACCAGCAGGAGCTTGGCACCTACAAGCCCACCCTGGGCGAGCGGGTCAAAAACCTGTTTGGCAAAAAATAAAGGGCGAAAGGGCGCAGCCTTTCGTTCGAAAACAGATTATTACCGAAACAGCAGATGAGCCCGGCGGAAGGCCGCCGGCCCAAACGAGTTTGAAGCGCAAAACCCCCTGTGGGCGAATGGTTGCAGACCCCTGCTGCGAATGATCTATGAAAAAGGCGGGGGATGCTGGACACAGTATCCCTCGTTTTTTTGCGGGAGCTATTCGGGCTGCCGCATACGCCAGTACGACGCTGAACGAAAGGAGATGCCGTTTATGTTGTTTTTGATGCCGGCTCAATCTGGTCGAGTGAAACCGGAGATCGAGATCGATGTGAATTCTTACGGGATGGTGAACCGTACTGCAGAGGAGCGAAAAGCGGATAAGGCAATGCGCGCGGCAGTAAAGGCATATCACAAAGAGCTGGGGATCTACGAGCCCACCCTGTGGGAGCGTATGAGCGATTCCTGGAAGAAAGGTGCGTAAGAGCTTCGTACTGTTCCATCGAGAGGGGGCCGCCCGCTGGCATAGCGGGCGGCCCCTTTGGCGTTTTTAAAACGTGGTTTATGAAAGATCCATGATTTTTTGTGTCGGAACCACACAAAAAGAAAGGGAATGTAGTATAATACAAGGGTGAGGAGAAGCGGAGCTGTTCCCTTTGGCCGGATGCGGCAAAAGGCGCGGCCCGCATCATGTTTTGCCGGAACACCGGGGCAGAGGCCCCCGGCGGGAGCAAGAGATACCGGCAAAAGAAAAGGGGAAAAGTGAAGATGAAATACAAAGCGCCCAAACAGGCAAAGGGGAAGGCACGGCCCGGCAGCCGCGCGGCGGGGCAGAAACCTTCGGCGCGGCAAAACCAGCAGGCCCGGCAGCCGGCCAAGCACCGGTACAGACGGCCCAAACGCCCGGCTCGCTGGCCCTGGGTGGTGATGGTTCTGGTGATGATGGGGGTGATCGCCCTGG
>CASEVW010000124.1 GCA_949291395.1 uncultured Oscillospiraceae bacterium
ATACTCTTACTCATGAGGGACAGAGCTCCTTTCTTGGGTGTGTTGGTGTCGCAACTTAACTATACCCTATGAAGGCTCTGTCCTTCTACTTTTTTATTTGCTTTTTTGCTCTACTGTCCAACATGTATTGTAGCTCTACATGCTATGCACCAGGAGTTTTCGCTTTCCTCTTTTTTTGTTCCGTTTTTTGTGATAAACTATATAAGTTAAGAGCGATACACCTTGCTGCGGCACCCGAAAAGAGATCCCGCGGGGCCGCGGTGTGCCGCTCCGCAAAGGAGTGACCTTTTTTTGAAACGAACCGCACCCAAAACCGTTCTTTGTATCCACGACCTTTCTGGCATGGGTCGGTGCAGCCTTGCGGTGGCTGCACCTGTCCTGGCCGCCATGGGCCATCAGCCGGTGCTGCTGCCCACCTCGCTGCTCTCCACCCACACGGGCGGGCTGGGCCAGCCGGTGGTACAGGCGCTGCCCGCCTACGGCGAGCCGGCACTGGAACACTATAAAAAGCTGGGCGTGGAATTCGACTGCATCTATTCCGGCTACCTTGCCACCGCCGAAGACCAGCGCCTGGTGCACAAGGCTTTCGCACTGTGGCCCCAGGCTGTCAAGATCGTGGACCCTGTTTTGGGGGATCACGGCCGCTTTTACACCGGCATGGAAGACCGGCTGGAGGGCATGCGGGAGCTGTGCTGCCAGGCGGACCTGATCCTGCCTAACCTGACCGAGGCCTGCCTGCTGCTGGGCCGGGACTTCACCGACCGGGAGCTGGTGGAGGCCGAAGCCCAGGAGCTGGCCGACACCCTGAGCCAGACGGTGCAGCGGGCCATCATCACCGGCCTGCCCATGGGCAAGCACCTGGCCTGCGCCGGCTCCAGCGGCCGGGACCGTTTTGTGGTCAAGCGGCTGCGCATCGACCGCAATTACCCCGGCACCGGCGATCTGTTCGCCGCCGTATTGGTGGGTGCGCTGCTGCGGGGCAACGCCCTCTCCGCCGCAACGGATGCCGCCGCCGGCTTTGTGGCCGAGGCCATCCACAACACCGACCCTGCTGCTGACCCTGCCCTGGGCGTCTGGTTCGAGCCGCTGCTGGGCCGCCTGTGCGAGAGGAACTGACCATGCCAACGCTGAACATCGTTCTTGTGGAACCCCAGATCCCGGAAAACACCGGCAACATCGCCCGTACCTGCGCCGTCACCGGCGCCCGGCTGCACCTGGTGCGGCCCCTGGGCTTTGAGGTGACGGACAAGCACTTAAAGCGGGCCGGGCTGGACTACTGGCACCTGCTGGACATCACCTATTACGATGGCCTGGAGGACTTTTTTGCCAAAAACGACGGACCGTTTTTCTACTTCACCAGCAAGGGGCAGCACCGTCACACCGACGTGGCTTACCCGGACGGCAGCTATCTGGTGTTCGGCCGGGAGGACGCCGGCCTGCCGGAACAGCTGCTTTATGAAAACCCCGACCATTGTGTGCGCATACCCATGCGCAAGGGCGTGCGCTGTTTGAACCTTTCCAACTCGGTGGCGGTGGGGGTATACGAAGCTTTGCGGCAATGGGATTTTGCTGACCTGGAAGACCGGGGCCAGCTGACAAAATACGAATGGAAGTGAGGACTATCATGCGTAAGATCGCTGTTTTGACCGATTCTGCCTGTGACATTCCTGTGGACTTGCAGGAAAAGTATGGCATCGACATCCTGCCTTTCACCATCACGCTGGACGGCAAAAGCTATGTGGAGCGGCAGGATTTCACCTTCGACGAGTACTACCAGATGCTCCGGGAAGCCAAAGGCACCCCCAGCACCGCCCACATCACCTCCATCCGGTTTTGTGAGCAGTTCTGCAAATATCTGGACGAGGGCTACACCGATGTTCTTTATGTGAGCATCAACTCTACCGGCAGCGCCACCTACGATGCCGCCCGCATGGGCATCGACATGCTGGCCGAAGAACGTCCCGGCCACCAGCTGCGCATCCATCTGGTGGACAGCCACACCTATTCCTTCATCTACGGCTGGCCGGTGTGCGAGGCCGCCCGCCTGCTGCGCAACGGCGCCGAGCTGGAGTATGTGATGGACATGCTCAACGACCGCTTTTCCCGGGCGGAAGTGGTGCTGAGCGCGTTCAGCCTGAAGGTGATGAAAAAGAGCGGCCGTGTTTCCGCTGCCGCCGCCTTTGCCGGCGAGCTGCTGGGCCTGCGCCCGGTGATCAGCCTGATCGACGGCGAAAGCAAGGTGGAAGCCAAGGTGCGGGGCGACGCGAACGTTCCCCCCGCTCTCATCAAGTACGTGCAGAGCCGTGTGGACCACATCGACGAGGACTTTGAGTACATGATCGCCTGCACCGACATCCCTGCGGTGGAGGACCTTATCAAGGCCTGCAAAAAGGCCTTTGGCCATGCGCCCCTGCACGTGTTCAAGCTGGGCGCCGCCGTGGCCAGCAACACCGGTCCGGACACCATCGCCATCGCCTACCTGGGCAAGCCCCGCCGCTGATCCCTTTTCACGAAACACGCAAAATGGGGCTGTTGCAAAATGGAAATTGCGCAACAGCTCCTTTTTGAGTAAGAAAATGTCTGCGAAATGGCTAGGAAGACGGATTTTGAGGAAAATCCGGCAGGAAAACCTGCAGACAGGTATAGCAAAGCTGGGCTACTCCCC
>CASEVW010000125.1 GCA_949291395.1 uncultured Oscillospiraceae bacterium
CAAACTGGCGCAGGTTCTCCCGCCGGGCGCTGCCGTCCGGCATGGCCCCCGCCGCCGCAAGGCAGCCGGTGCGCAGAAAGATCTCCTCCATCAGCCGGTCCACCGGCATGCTCTGGCTGAGCTGGCGCAGGTTTTTCAGCCAGGCCCCGAAAGCGGCGGCCTTGGGGGAGGCGCTGGCCATCACCGCGCCGTAAAAGCTGCCTTTCCGGTGCTCGGCCCGCAGCTCCACCAGGTCGTCCGGCGTGAAACCGCCGATGCCGCTGAGCATCACCGAGGCCAGATACACGTCCTGTGCGGGATTGTCCAGCACCCGCAGCAGGCTGGCCACCGGCCGGACCTCCGGCGCGTCCAGCAGGTTCTCCGCCCGGTCCACATACACCGGGATGCCCGCCGCTTCCAGCTGGGCGGCGTAGTCGGCAAACGCGCCCCGGCTGCGCAGCAGGATGCAGAAGTCCTCGTACCGGGGCGGCCGGGGCCCGTTCTCGCCCCGCACGGTGAAGCCGCTGGCCGGGTCCATCAACTGTAAGATGCGCCGGGCGATGTACTCGGCATCCCCCGCCGGGTCATCGCTTTGCACCAGCCGCACCTCGCAGCCGCCGGCATAACCGCCGTAGTTTTCAAGGCCGCCCAGGCCCGGCACCAGCCGCTCGCCGGGGCCGTAATCCACGCCGCCCAGCTTGCGGCTCATAATGGGGGTGAACAGGGCGTTCACCCCGGCGATGACCCCCGGCGCACTGCGGAAGTTGGCGTCCAGAAACAGCTTCTGATCGCCGGGAGTTCCATAGTCGCCAAAGGTATCCAGCTTTTGCTGGAAGATGGTGGGGTCGGCCTGGCGGAACCGGTAGATGCTCTGCTTCAGGTCGCCCACAAAGAACAGGTTGGAGCCGTCCGGCTTTGCCAGGCAGCGGTAGAGGGTATCCTGCAGGGCGTTGGTGTCCTGGTATTCGTCCACCATCACCTCGTAAAAATGCTCGCTGATCTGCCCGGCCAGGGCAGTGGGCGTTCCGTCCTCGCTTTGCAAAAGGCGCAGGGCCAGCTGTTCCACATCGCTGAATTCCAGCACCTTGTCCTCCAGTTTTGCCTGGTAAAAGCGCCGGTCAAATTCCCGCTCGGCCCGGGCCAGCGCCCGGATGAGGGGGGCGGCGGCCTTGCGGTCTTCATGGAATTCCGCCTCGGTGCAGAGGAACACCTTTTCCTGGAGCCGCTTCAAGGTTTCTTTCAGCAGGTCCCGGCGGCCCTTGATCCGGGTCATCACCAGGCTGGAATGGCCCCGCACCGGCTTTAAGCGGGCATAGCTGAGCTGGCGGCTGGCCTGGCACATGCCGTCCCAGGGCAGGGTGTCGATGGCTTCCAGCAGCGCGTCCACCGCCGCCGCGTCGGATTCCAGCGCCGGGCGGTAGGCATCCTCCAGCATGGGGTCGTTTTCCAGATCTTCCAGGTTCTGCTCTGCTAGGCCCTGGGCGCAGAGGGCCGCCCGCCGGGCCTCGGCCCGCAGCACCTGGCCCCAGCGGGTGTCGTCCAGGGGTTCCTCCCCCTCCCACTGGGCACAGAAGCTTTCCAGCACCCGCTCCGGGCGGGGCATGCTGCTCAAAAAGTCGTGCAGCTGCTCCACCACCCGGCTGGCCATGGCATCGCTGCGGCCCTTGCCGTACAGGTCCGCAAAGGCGCAGAAATCCGGGTCCTCATAGGCCGCTTCCAGGGCGTCCTCCAGCGCCTGACGGCGCAGCTGGGCCAGCTGGGGGCCGTCGGCGGTGGAAAAATCCGCCGGGATATCCAGGGCGTTGAAGTGGGTCTGCAAAAGCTGCAAGCAGTAAGAGTCGATGGTGCAGATGGGCGCCCGCTGGATAAGCATCCGCTGCCGGCGCAGATGGCCCGAGCCGGGCCGCTTTGCCAGCTCGGCATTCAGCCGCTGGGCCAGCTTTGCCCGCAGGCTGGCCGCCGCCGCCCGGGTAAAGGTGACGATGAGCAGCCGGTCCGCATCCACCGGGTCTTCCTCCCGGCAGAGGATGCGCACCGCCCGCTCCACCAGAACGGCGGTCTTGCCGCTGCCGGCGGCGGCGCTCACCAGCAGCGCCCCCTCTTTGTGGTCGATGGCCCGGCTCTGCTCCGGTGTAAATTTGATGTCTGCCATGTTGCCAGGCCTCCTTATTCCTCTTCGTGGCCGCACACGCTGCGATAATCGCACCAGCGGCAGCCGGTCTCCTTCTTTTTGCCGTGAGGCAGCGGCGCCGCGGGCACCTTACCCGCATACAGCTGTTCTGCCATCTGCACCACCAGGCCGTCCAGTTCACTTTGAAGCTGCTCAAAGGTTTCCAGGCTAGCCAGGGCGGCACTGGTTTTGGGGGTGCCGTCCTTATCGAATTTGAAGGGCACATACAGGCCCTTGCGCTGGCTGTCCATGGCGTCGATCACGGCGTATTCGTCCGCCACCAGGCCCTCCACCTTGTATTCCAGGCCCTGGGCCGCCTGCTGGCGGCTGCCCCGGGTAGGGGCCGGGTCGGCCATCAGGTAGAGCACCCCCGCCGGGGCGGGCTGGTCAAAGATCTGGCCGCCCTGTCGGGTGAGGGTGAACAAGTAGATAAGCATCTGGCAGTTCAGGCCGCTGCGCACGTCCTCCAGCAAAAACTCTTTGCTGCCGGTCTTGTAGTCCACCACCCGCAGCCAGGTTCTGCCGTTTTTGGCAAAGGCGTCCACCCGGTCGATCTTGCCCACCATGCGCACGGTCTCGCCGCCGCTGGTGGTGAGCACCACCGGGGGCACACTGCCCTCGCCGGAACCGATGCCCATCTCGAAGGCCACCGGCACAAAGCTGCCCTGGCGCTGCTCAGCCTGGATGTAAAGCAACAGGCTGGCGGCGCTCTTTTTCAGCCGTTCCACCAGATACCGGAACCGGCGGGCCTGGCCGGGCATATTGGCCTCCACATATTCCTGGGCGATCTGGGCCGCCAGGCCGGTGAGCTCCTCTTCGGTCAGGTCCACAAAGCCCTCCCCCGCCCGGCGCAGGGCCTGCTCCAGGATATAGTGCACCAGGTTGCCGCTCTGGTCGGCGGTGAGGGCCGCCTGCTTGTGGGGCTTAGCCCCCAGCACGTATTCCATAAAGTAGGCAAAGGGGCAGGAATAATACCGCTCCATCCGGCTGGGGCTGAGCCACAGCTCCCGCCCCAGCAGTTTTTTGATGGCCCCGGTGTTTTTCACCGTGAAGGGCTCGGTGTCCAGGGCTTTTTGCAAAGCGGGCAGCAGGGCCTGTCCCTCCTCGTTTTGCTGTAAGGTCTGGTAGAGGGCCGCCGTTTCGCCGCTGGCGGCGTTCCAGGTCTGGCCCAGCAGGTCCATGGCCATGGCGGGGGTGGCCGCCCGGTCCGCCTCTTCCAGCGCGGGGGCCTCCGGGGCCAAAAATTCCATCACCGGGGCCAGGGCGCTGGCGGCGGGCAGTGCGGCGCTGCCCGCCGCCCAGCTGAGCCACAGGCCCTTGCCGCTGGCGGTGAGGGCTTTGTAAAAGCACACCTGTTCCCGCAGCATCCGGTTTTCAAAGCAGTCCGGCATCTCCACGCCCTGGCGGATCAAGCTCTCCCGTTCGGCGTAGGTCAAAAGGCCCTTGTCGCCGGGGGCTTTGGGGAACTCCCCTTCCGCCAGGCCCAGCACGAAGCACCAGTCCGGGTTGTCCAGCCGCATCCGGCCGGCGGTGGTGAAGATCACCTGGTCCAGGGTCTGGGGGATGTGCCCCAGGTCGGTGCTGCGCACCAGCAGGCCGAACATCTCGGCCAGTTCCCCGGCGGGCAGCTGTTCCTCCCCCAGCAAAAGGGCCATCTGGTCCAAAAGGTTCGCGGTGACGTTCCACACCCGCACCGCCTCCTGGGCCGCCGGGATGCCCTCGGTCTCTTTCAGTTCGGCGGCGATCTGGCCCATGCGCTCCTCTCCGCCCAGTGCCTGCATCAGCTTGTAGATGCGGGCGCAGACCTCCCTGGCGGGCAGGTCCCGGCAGCTTTTGGCAAACTGGTCCAGCATGGGCACCAAAAAGGCCCGGGCGCTTTCCGCAAGATCCAGCTGTTCTTTCTGCTCCGGGGCCATCTTGTCGGGGGCGTTGTCCTCGCCAAAGCCTTTGGGCGACAACACGAATTCCGCCCGCCACTGGGCGGCGGAAAGCTGCCAGGTGTAGGCGTAGTTTTCCAGGGCGCAAAGCGCCGGTTCTTCCAGTTTGGTCAGGCCGCTTTTGGCCACCGCCAGGATGTTCTCGGTGCAAAGGCCCCGGCGCAAAAGGCCCAGCAGCGCCTGCACCAGGCGCACTGGGGCGGTGTGCTCGGCGGTGGTGGCCTCGTCGCAGAACAGCGGAATGCCCGCCAGCCGGAACTCGTACCGGATAGCAGAGAGGTAATTTTCGCTGTCCCGGCAGATGACCGCCATTTTATGGTAGGGCACGCCCTGGCGGGCCAGCTTTTGGATGGCCGCCGCCACCTCTTTGGCTTCCTGGGCGCGGGTCTCGGCCTGCCACAGGGTCAGGCGGGCCGGGTCCGCCGGGGCTTTTTCCACAAGCTCGCCGCTCAAAAGCCGGTTCAGCCGGGCCAGGTCCGGGGCGGCTTCGTGGCGCCAGTCGGTGTCCAGCAAAATGGGCGCCGCCACCGCCGCGCCGTTTTTGCGGGCCAGCTGGCGCAGGGCTGCCGCCATCTTTTTGGCCCCGCTGAACAGCCCCATGCCCCCTTCGTGGTCCTCCAGGCCGTCGCAGCAAAGCCCCACCGTCACCTGGCTGGCCGCCTGGAGCATCCGCTCCATCATCCGCCGCTTGGGGGCGTTGAAGGTGTCAAACTCGTCGATGAACACCGCCGTATCCGCAAAAAATTCCGGCGGGACAGCCCGGGCCGCCGCCAGCACCCGGTCCCCCGGATCCATGGCGGATCCCTCCAGCAGCGCCTGGTAGGCGGCGAAGATGCCCGCCAGTTCGGTGAGCTTTTGCCGGCCGCTGCCGGCGCTGTGGGCCAGCTGTTCCAGTTGAACCGGGTCCAGACCGGCGCTTTTCAGCTCGTCCAGGGTCTCGGCGCACCGCTCGCAGAAGGCGGTGCTGCGCCGGTGGCGGCTGTAGTACACCAGGTTCGGCCCCATGGCCTGCAATGCCCGGCGCACCAGCACCGCCCGGCCCGCGTCGGTGAGGGTCTGCACCGCCGCGCCGCCGTAGGTCTGCAAGATCTCCTCCGCCAGGCTGGAAAAGCTGTAACTGGTGACAAAGCCGGACAGCTCGTCCCCCAGCATTTCGTAGATGCGCCCCTCGGTGGAGGAGGTGAACTGTTCCGGCACGATGAGGATGCTTTTTTGGCCCGCCAGCGCCCGGCGGCGGATCTCCTTTAATAAATAGCCCGACTTGCCGCTGCCGGAAACGCCCAGCACCAGATGCAGCACAGCCATCCCTCCCTTAAAACATATAGTAGATTTTATTATATCATATAATAACAGGCTTGCGCATTGATCCATCGATAACCAAAAAGAGGCAGCTCCTCCATGGAAGCTGCCTCTTTGCCTTTTATCCCATTTCCGCAGCCGCCTGGGGCTGGGCCGTCTCGCTTTGCTGCGCCACCTTTTTGGCCGCATGGGCCGCCATCAGGTTGGCCACGATGGAACCGGAGATGTTATGCCACACGCTGAACAGCGCGCCGGGCACGGTGGCCAGGGCCAGCTGGGGGAACACGGTGGCCGCCAGGCTGGTGGCAAGGCCGCTGTTCTGCATGCCCACCTCGATGGACAGGGCGTTGCACTTGGGCTCGCTCATGCCCACCAGCTTGCCCACGCCGTAGCCGCAGGCATAGCCCAGCACGTTGTGCAGCATCACCACGCCCAGGATCAGCAGGCCGTTGGCAAACAGCTTGTCCCGGTTGCCGGACACCACCGCCCCCACGATGGTCACGATGGCCGCCACGCTCACCAGGGGCAGCACTTCCACGGCAGCCTGGGTGAACCTGCCGAAGAATTTGTTCACCACAAAGCCCAGGGCGATGGGCACTACCACCACCTGCACGATGCTCACGAACATGCTCATGGGATCCACCGATACCGTCTCCCGCAGGTAGAAGTAGGTCAGCGCCGGGGTGAGCACCGGGGCCAGCAGGGTGGTGCAGGAGGTCATGCCCACGCTGAGGGCCACGTCTCCCTTGGCCAGAAAGGTCATCACGTTGGAGGAGGTGCCGCCGGGGCAGGTGCCCACCAGCATCACGCCCACCGCCAGTTCCGCCGGCAGGCGGAACAGTTGGATCAGCAAAAACGCCAGCAGCGGCATGATGGCAAACTGGGCCAGGCAGCCCACCAGCACGTCCTTAGGCTGGGTGAACACCACCTTAAAATCTTCCAGCTTGAGGGTCAGGCCCATGCCGAACATGACCACCATCAGCAGGTTGTTCACCGTGACCAGCTGGGTGACCGGGTTCCAGTCCTTGCCCACCCACAAAAAGCTCTGGGGCACAAAAAAGGCCAGCGCCGCAACGGCCACCACGATAAAGGCCATGTACCGGCCCACAAAACCACTCACTTTTTTCAATGCATTCATTGTATGATCCCTCCACATGATCGTTTTTCTTCTTTCCGTTTATTTCAGCACGGCGCCGGTGTTGGCGCTGCTCACCAGCCGGGCATAGCGGCCCAGCCAGCCGCTGGTGATGCGGGGCGCGGGGGCGGTCCAGGCGGCCCGGCGGCGTTCCAGCTCTTCCTCACTCACCTTCAGCTCCACCCGGCCCGCCGGGATGTCGATGGCGATCACGTCCCCCTCCTGGATCAGGGCGATCTCGCCGCCCTGGGCGGCCTCCGGGCTCACATGGCCGATGGAGGCCCCGCGGGACGCGCCGGAGAACCGGCCGTCGGTGATCAGGGCCACCGTTTTGTCCAGCTGCATCCCCGCCAGGGCGCTGGTGGGGTTGAGCATCTCCCGCATGCCGGGGCCGCCCTTGGGTCCCTCGTACCGGATGACCACCACGTCCCCGGGATGGATCTGGCCGCCGTAGATGGCCTGGATGGCCTCGTCCTCCCCGTCAAACACACGGGCCGGGCCCTCGTGGGTCAGCATCTCCGGCGCAACGGCGCTGCGCTTCACCACACAGCCGTCCCTTGCAATGTTGCCCCAAAGCACCGCGATGCCGCCGGTGGCGCTGTAGGGGTCGCTCATGGGCCGGATGGCCGAAACGTCCTTGTTTTCGGCCCCCTCCAGGTTTTCTGCCAGGGTCTTGCCGGTCACGGTGACCAGCTGGGTGTGCAGCAGGCCGGCATCCGCCAGCTGCTTCATCACCGCCTGCACCCCGCCGGCGGCGTACAGGTCCTCGATGTGGGTGGGGCCGGCCGGGGCCAGGTGGCACAGGTTCGGCACCCGGGCGCTCACCTGGTTGATGGTGGCAAGGTCCATGGGCACGCCCGCCTCGTTGGCGATGGCCAGCAGATGCAGCACGCTGTTAGTGCTGCAGCCCAGGGCCATGTCGGTGGCCAGGGCGTTTTCAAAGGCCTCGGGGGTCAGGATGTCCCGGGGGCGCAGATCCCGGCGCACCAGCTCCATCACCTGCATGCCTGCCCGCTTTGCCAGCTGGGTGCGGGCGGAGTACACCGCCGGGATGGTCCCGTTGCCGGGCAGCGCCATGCCGATGGCCTCGCTGAGGCAGTTCATGCTGTTGGCGGTGTACATGCCGGCGCAGCTGCCGCAGCCGGGGCAGGTGTTGCGGGTGTAGTCCTGCAGGGTCTCCTCATCCAGCAGGCCCGCCTTGTAGCCGCCCACCGCCTCGAACATCTGGGAAAGGCTCACCTTGCGCTGGCCCTGGCGGCCCGCCAGCATGGGCCCGCCGCTCACCACGATGGCGGGGATGTTCAGCCGGGCCGCCGCCATCAGCATGCCGGGCACGATCTTGTCGCAGTTGGGCACCAGCACCAGGCCGTCAAAGCAGTGGGCCTGGGCCATGGTCTCGATGGAATCCGCGATCAGCTCCCGGCTGGGCAGGGAAAATTTCATGCCCAGATGCCCCATGGCGATGCCGTCGCACACGCCGATGGCCGGCACCAGCACCGGGGTGCCCCCCGCCATGCGCACCCCGTCTTTCGCGGCCTGGGCCAGCTTGTCCAGGTGGGCGTGGCCGGGCACGATCTCGCTGAAGGCGCTCACCACGCCGATGAGCGGCCGGTCCAGCTCCTCGTCGGTAAAGCCCAGGGCATAAAACAAACTTCGGTTGGGGGTGCGTTCCACACCCAGTTTTACTTGATCGCTTCGCATGATCCCAAAACTCCTCTTTTGTGTTTTTTTGCAAATAAAAAAGCCTTTGTCTTTTGCACTCGTTGTTCCGAATGCAAGAGACAAAGGCTTGAAAAGCGCTCTGCGGTACCACTCTTGTTGCCCTGCTTTTACAAAAGCAAAGCCACCTCATGCCCGGTCTCCCCGCAAGGCGGTTTTAACCAGACGGCGGGATAACGGTCGCCCTCCGTCCGCGCTTACTTTTGGTTCAGGCGGCAGCTCAAAGGTGATCTTCGCCCTGGCCCTAACGCACTGTCTTGCACCCACCGACAGCTCTCTGCCCGCGGAACCTGGGTTACTTTTCCTCTTCATCGCTTTTTTCTGTTAAATTGTCGATGTGTCCAATTATAGCATGTTTTCCGGCGCTGTCAACCCTCTTTCTTATTTTTCCCTCAAAAGCATTTGCAGACCAAACCCGTTTGATTTTACCCTTTTCTTTTGCCGGGCGGCCTGCTACAATAAATCTATGGCCGTCCGTTTTGAAGGCGGGCGGCGATCCGATCATTTGGGAAAAGAGGTTTTTGTTTATGTCCGGTCTTTCTTTGGAGCGGGCCCGTGAGCTGCTGTGCTCCACCACCACCGAGGCCCATCTGTTTGAGCACGCCCTGGGCGTATCCGCCGCCATGGGCGCCATGGCCCGCCATTTTGGCGCGGACGAAGCCTACTGGAAAGCGGTGGGCTATCTGCACGATTACGACTACCAGCAATACCCGGAAGAGCATTTGCAGCACACCGAAGAGCCCCTGCGGGCCGCCGGCGTGGACGAGGAGACCATTTGGGCCATTTTGTCCCACGGGTGGGGCCTGTGCAGCCAGGTGGAGCCCCAGACCCCCCTGGAAAAAAGCCTGTTCACGGTGGACGAGCTCACCGGCCTGATCGGGGCCACGGCCCGTATGCGGCCGGGTGGCCTTTCCGACCTGGAGCCCGCCAGCGTGAAAAAGAAGTTCAAGGACAAAAAGTTCGCCGCCAAGATCGACCGGGCGGTGATCCGCCAGGGCTGCGAGCTGCTGGATATGCCTCTGGAAGAGGTCATCGCCCTGTGCATCGAGGGCATGCGGGAGGAGATGGACGCCCTGGGCCTTGGCCCCAAGGAGGCGTGACGGCCATTTTTAGCCCTTTGACAAAATGCGTGCCGATCCGCTTTGATTCCTCCTGTTTTCGCCCCTGAAACGCCGCAAAGCTCCCGTTTTGTTCCACAAATGGCACAAAATGGGAGCTTTGTCCGTTTAAAAAAACGTTATTTCCATGGTTTTACCATATATTGACATTTTTTCCATATTGATGTATAATGAGTCCAACGGGGCATCCCTGTTTGGAAGTTTGGGGAAATGCCGCGATATGATCGTAACAAAACGGAATTGAAAATAACCACGAAAAAAGGAGTTGTGCACTATGAAATCTACCGGTATGGTACGCAAGATCGATAACCTGGGCCGCATCGTTCTGCCCATCGAGCTGCGGCGTGTGCTGGAGATCGATCAGGATTCTTCTTTGCAGATCTTTGTGGAGGGCGATGAGATCATCCTGAAAAAATACCAGCCCGCCTGCGTGTTCTGCGGCGAGGCCAAGGGCGTCGTATCCTTCCACGGCCGCAACATCTGCGCCGAATGCCGCAAGGCCATCGGCGAGCTGTAAAACCTCCCCATTCCGTTGATAGAAAAAGCTCCGCAGAGGTTTCTCCGCGGAGCTTTTTTGTGCTTATTTTTAGTTGATCTTTTTGTTGATCTTGTCTTCCACGTTTTTGATCAGGATCTGCAGGCTGCTGGAATACAGCCGGTAATCCTTTTCCAGGCTCTCGCTGGTCATGGCAAAGCAGGAAGTGTCCTTCATGGCCGGGCCGTCGCCCACCTCTTCGCCGTCCAGGATGGCGTTTATGCTGGCCTCGGCGGCGTCCATGGTGGCGGAGGCATAGCCTTCCCACCGGCGGCCGCTCAGGCTGAACAGGCTGCTGGCGTTCTGGCCGTGGGAAGAATACACCCGCCGGAACATTTTGTACACCGCCACGCCCAAATAGGTGCTTACCTCAGTGATCAGCTGGGAATTATGGCTGTGGCCCAGCTTGTCGTACAGGATGTTCAGGCTGTTGGCGATCAGCTTTTTGTTCATGGTGTGCAGGATGCCGTCTTTATACACGTTGTCCTTCACCCCTTCGGGGTTGGGGATGTCCTCCACCCGCAGGGTCAGGCCGTTCCGGTCCGCGCTGCGGCCCAGCAGGTAGTCGCAGGAGACATCGTAGTAATCCGCCACCCGCACCACGAAATCCAGCCCGCATTCCCGGATGCCCTTTTCGTAATGAGACAGCAGTGCCTGCGACACGCCCAGATCCGCAGCGGCCTGCTTCTGGGTGATGCCCCGCTCTTTGCGCAGCAGGGTTATGATCCTGTTAAATTCCGTCGTCATGCACTATCTACCTCTTTGTCGCGCAGGGTCCTCTGCGTTGCTTGGGCCCGCGTTTTTCCTTTGGGGACAATTACGTATCGTAAATTATAAAACAACCAAAACAATTTGTAAATACAAATTTCGCCAATTTTGCACATGCTTTTTCGTGAGTTTTGTCTAAATATTGACTTTAATAACTAGATATATGATAATGTAAGGGAGACCCTTCCTAAATATTGTGTTTCAAAAAATTTCCATTTAGTATTTTGTCACCATTTTGTAACTATTATTTTCGTTATTTCCAAGGAGGAGACCCCGATTGAAGACCTTTAAACTGCATCTGATCCGCCACGGCGTCACCCAGGGCAACCTGGACGGCCTGTATGTGGGCAGCGGTACCGACCTGCCCCTGTGCCCCGAAGGCCGAGCCCAGCTGGAGGAGCTGCGCCAGCGTTTTGCTTATCCCCAGCCCTCCACCGTGTTCACTTCGCCTTTGTCCCGAGCAGTGGAGACCGCCGAGCTGCTGTTCCCCACTGCCCAGCACAAACTGGTGGTGCCGGACCTGCGGGAGGCAGGCTTTGGCGTGTTTGAAGGCCGCAAGGTCAGCGAGCTGGTGCACGAGCCGGATTTTGTGCGCTGGATGGACCCCACCTCCGGCTTTACCCCGGAACACGCCGAGCCCACCGCCGACTTCCACAAGCGCTGCGGCGAGACGCTGCTGAAGCTGTTCGAGTATATGATGAAAGCCGGCGTGGAGGAAGCCGCCTGTGTGACCCATGGCGGCGTGATCATGAGCATGCTGGCCCAGAAGGCCCTGCCCCGCCACAAGCCGGAAGACTGGATGGCCGACCCCGGCGCGGGCTACACCGTGCGCACCGAGGCCTCCCTTTGGATGCGGGACGGCCTGGTGGAAGCGGTGGACATCGTGCCCTTCGGCTATTTGGACGATCAGCCGGAGGACATGTGAGCCGGCCCGCTGCGTTTCCGCTTACCGAACGATCGCAAAGCAAAAAAATATTGTCCCAAGCCACGGGCATGTACCGGGGCTTGGGACACCTTGACAGAAAAAAGCCCTGATTTTGTGTGCTTTGTGCGCAAAATCAGGGCTTTTTTCGCCGGAAAAGGGTACTGGGGGAAACCAATAAGCATCCCTCACGCTGTGCGTGAGACGTGCGTTTGGTGTCCCTCAGAAGGCGGGCGAAAGCCTTCGCCCGCCTTACGCCACGCCCAGCAGCAGGATCATGGACAGCATGCCCACCACGCCGGTGAGGATGGACAGCGAGTTGACGCAGCCCGCAAGGCCCGGGTCGCCGCCGCATTTTTCGGTGAACATGGGGGCGATCACCGAGATGGGGGCAAACACCATCACCGCCAAGCCCTGGCGGACCTCCAGCGAAAAGGGGGCGAACCGCAGGCACAGCGCCGACAGGATCACTGCCGCGGCGATCCGCACGCCCAGCACCTTGCCGATGCTGCGCAGATAGGCGGGCTTTGCCTCAAAGCGGAACATGGCCCCCACGGTGAGCATGGCCACAAAGGGGTTTGCCGCCGCAATGGGGCTGACAAAATCCACCACGCCCTGGGGGATAGCGATGCCCGCCACCATCAGGATCATCATGGTCATGTAGGTCACAAAGGGCACCGAGGTCAGCAGCTTTTTAGCGATGCCTTTCACGCCCAGTTTTTCCTCGCCGGAACCGCACACGCCGGACACAAAGGCGTAGGTGCCGCCGGTGCACATCACCGAGTTGCCCATATCAAACAGGCAGGCCCCCATCACCGCCCCCGGCCCCAGAAAGCTTTGCACAAAGGGCAGCGCAAAGGCGCCGACGTTCCAACTGGGGCAGTTGACCATGTACATCACCTGTTCCTGCCGGGGGCATCCCCGGGCCAGCAGGCTGCCCACGCCGATCATCAGCCAGTTCATGGCAAAGGCCAGGATGGGGACGAGGATCAAACTGGGCTGCCAGGTCATGCTGGCGGTGCTGGTGATCACCGCGGCGGGCAGGGTCAGGTTGAGCACCACCTTGCTGAGCACCCGGTAGTCCTCCTTGCCGAAAAGGCCGATCTGCTTGAGCAGGATGCCTAAAAAGATCACAAATAAAAAAGAGGCCGACTTGGCCAGGATCGCCGTCATAAACGCTGTTCCTCCCATGATAGTTTGATAAAATCCAATTGCTTTTTATTATAGCACAAATCTTTCGCCTTGTTTTTTTGGCTTTTTCTTGTTTCCCGCTTCGTTTTTTGCTGTTTTCCGTGCATTTTGGCAGTACTATGCTATAATATAAATATAATAAGTTGTAAAAATACCTCTTTTTTGGTCCAATGTTAGAAAATGCAAAGGGATGATCGTTATGCCCCGTGCCTCCACCACCATCCAGAATCAGGTATACCAGCAGTTGAAGCAAAACATTTTCAACGGGGCCTACCAGCCCGGCCAGCGTTTGCAGGAGATGGAGCTGGCCGCCACGCTCAACGTGAGCCGCAGCCCCATTCGGGAGGCGCTGCGCAAACTTGCCGCCGACGGCCTGGTGGAGGAATTTCCCAACCGGGGCGTGGTGGTAAAAGCCTTCGACGAGGAGGACATTACCCAGATCTTCGAGGTGCGGGTCCTTTTGGAAAGCTACGCCATCCAGCACGCCGCCCCCCATTTCACGCCGGAAAGCCGCCGGGAGCTGCAAGACTGCCTGGATGCTTTGACCCGCTTTTACCAGGCGGGCCAGCTGGAGGAGTATATCCAGCAGGACACCCGGCTGCACCAATGCATCATCCGCCTGGGCGGCAACCGCATTTTAGTGGATATGTATGAACGGGTGTATGCGTTTATTCAGCAGTTCCGGGTGTATTCCCTCACCAGCGCCACCCGGTTCGACGAGTCCATCCAGGAGCACAGGGACATCGTGGAAGCCCTGCTGGCCGGCGATCTGGACGCCGCCGACCAGGTCAATCAGCGCCATCTGACCCTGGCCCGCCAGACCATCCTGGCTTATCTTGCCCAGCAAAAATCCGAGTGACCTAATGCGGCGTATCATGGAAAAGCGCCCCGGCGGCTGCCGGGGCGCTTTTTGCTACACATTTCCAAACTGTTTGGGATCTGCCCGGCCGCCGGGGCCGGGCAGAAAACGGATCAATGGATAAAGATGCTCAGGATGCAGATGATCACAGAGCCCACAACGGGGATGATGATGGTGCTCACAGACCAGGTCTTCAGGCTGGTCTTGATGTCCATGCCGCTGAAGTTGGTGACCACGTGGAAATAACTATCGTTCAGGTAAGAGGGACACATGGAGGTCAGGCACAGGCCCAGGCCCGCCAGATAGGGATTGATGCCCAAAGTTGCCAGCATGGGGGCGATAATGGCGGAACCGGTGATCATAGCCGTGGTACCGGAGCCCTGGGGGAAGCGCATGATGGTACCGATGAGCAGCGGCACCAGGATGCCGGGGATGCCCACGGCCACGATGGCGTCCGCCATCATGCCCGCAGCGCCGGTAGCCTTTACAACGGCGCCCAGGGCGCCGCCGGCGGCAGTGATCAGGGCAATGGGGCCGGCGTCCTTACAGGCGTCGTTCATCATTGCCACAACGGTCTTGTTGTCCTTATCCCGTGCCAGCACGAAAGCGCCCAGGCACAGGGAGATGAACAGCGCGATCACAGGGTTGCCCAGGAAAGTGATGACCTGGCCGATGAAGGTGGAGGCCAAACCGGTCTGGCCCACCAGGGTATTGGCAAGGATCAGCACAACGGGCAGCAGCAGGATAGTAAAGGAGATGCCCGCGCCGGGCAGCTTCTCGGTGCTCAGCAGCTCTTCAAAGTCGCTGTTTTCCAGCTCTTTGCCGGCTTTCAGCTTGGCATCGATGCGGTCCAGCACCTTCAGCTGGGCTTCGGTGTACTTGCTGCGGTCGATCTCGTAAGGAACGATAAACTCGGGATGCTTGGAACCAAACCAGCGGAACAGGGGCACGGCCACGATGAACAGCGGGATGGAGAACAGCAGGCCGTAGATGATGAACATGCCCAGATCGATGGCGATGCCCTCATTCTGGAAGGTGCCCACAACGGCCAGAGGGCCGGGGGTGGGCGGTACCATGAAGTGGGTGATGTACAGGCCCATGCCCAGGATGCCGCCCAGGCCGACCATGGACTTTTTGGTCAGACGGGAGAACTCCTTGGCCAGGGAGGACAGGATCACGAAGCCGGAGTCACAGAACACGGGGATGGACACCACGAAACCGGTGAGGCCCAGCACCACGTCGGCCCGCTTCACGCCCACCAGCTTCAGGATGCTGATGGCCATGCGCTTGGCAGCGCCGCTGCGCTCCAAAAAGATGCCCATGATACAGCCAAAGCCGATCACGATGCCGATGCTGGCCATCGTGCTGCCAAAGCCGGAGGTCACGGTGCTGATGGCCACGCTCAAAACGTCGCCGCCTTCGTTGCCGGTGCCCGCCAGCAGATAATCACCGGACAGCACCGCAATGATAATGGCGGAAATGATCAGGGATGGGAATGCGTGCATTCGGGTACAGATGACCAATACCAGCATGACTACGATGCCGATCACCATTGCCAAGATTGGGTTCATAACATTGTTCACTCCTTTTCACAGCAAAGTTTCACAGCCAGCGGAAATGTGTATGAGTTTCCTTTTTGTATGCCGGGCCTTTGGCCGGATCAGATCACCGGGCCCAGGCAGTGGATGTCGATGGCGCTGAAATACTGGATGGCCTCGTTTTTGGTCATCTCGCCGTTCAGCGTGCGCAGCACCTTTTCAAAGGCTTCCTCGCCCACCTCTTCGATGGTCTTTTCACCGGTGATGATGCGTCCGGCGTTCAGGTCCATATCCTGTTCCATGCGCTGGTAGGTGTTGGGGTTGCCGCAGATCTTGATCACCGGCATGCTGGGGAAGCCCTGGGGCGCGCCCCGGCCGGTGCTGAACAGCATGAACTGGGCGCCGGTAGCGGCCATGCCGGTGAGGATCTCCGGCTCGCGGCCCGGGGTATCCTTGATCCACAGGCCCTTCTGGTCGGTGACCCGCTGGGGGTATTCCAAAACGCCCTGGATGGGCTTTGTGCCGGATTTTACAATGGCGCCCAGGCTCTTTTCCTCAATGCTGGAAAGGCCGCCGGCAATGTTGCCGGGGGTGGGCTGGCCCTTGCGCATATCGCAGCCGATGGCCTTGGCCCGGTTTTCCATCTGCTCCACGATCTGGAAGATCTTGTCCCCCACTTCCTTGTTCACCGCCCGGCGGGCCAAAAGGTGCTCGCCGCCGATGAACTCGGTGGTCTCGCCGAAGATGACGGTGGCGCCAAGATCCACCAGCTTGTCGGCCACATAGCCGATGACGCAGTTGGAGGCCATGCCGCTGGTGGTGTCGGACGCGCCGCACTTGATGGACATGATGATGTTGGAAACGTCCACCGGCTGGCGCTGCAGGCTGGATACCTCGATGACCAGCTTGCGGGCGATGTCGGTGCCCAGCTGGATGGCCTTGCTCACGCCGCCCAGCTCCTGGATGTGGACGATCTCCACATGCTTGCCGGTGGCGGCGATCTCTTTGACCATGCGCTCGTGGTCGGTGCCCTCACAGCCCAGGCTCACCACCAGCACCGCCGCCACATTGGGGCTCTGCCCCAGGCTGATGAGGGTGTCGGTGACCCGTTCCAGGTCAGGGGGCATCTGGCAGCAGCCCTGGTGATGCAGGTAAGTGACGGTGCCCTGTACCTGATGGCAGATGGCCTGGGCCACGTCGTTGGCGCAGGTCACGCTGGGGATAACGGCCACATAGTTGCGGGCGCCCACCTTGCCGTCCGGGCGCAGATAACCCATAAATTCCATCTGTTGTCACTCCTTCCAGTCGCCGCGGCCGCGCATGCTGTCCAGGTTGTGGATGTGCACGTACTCGCCCTTTTTGATCTCTTTGGTGGCGATGCCGATCTCCTCGCCGTACTTATTGATCAGCTCGCCCACATGGATGTCACGCACAGCGATCTTGTGCCCGTAGGGCACGTCGCCGATCACCGTTACCAACTCGCTTTGACCCTTTTTATCCCGGATCTCCACCTGGGTGCCGTCGGTGATGCCCTCGGCAAAGATGGTGGCCACATTGTCCTTGTCGTTGACCTTTAAGGCCAGTTTGCGTTCCATGCCCAACTCGCGCTCCTTTCATTCCTTCACTGCCAACACGCTCACGCCGTCCGGTATCACAACGACCTGGGCGTCTCTTCCCTTGATCTGATAGGCCAGCTCCAGCGCCTCGTCCGGGCTGGAAGCAGGGATCATGTTGGCCTTACGCACCAGATCATGATCCAGATAGGTGGTGACCAGGATCAGCTTGTGATGGCGCAGGATACGCGCATAGATCTGGGGGCACCACTGCTCGGAGATGGTCTCCTTGGGCGGGATCTTGGAAAGATACTCGTCGATCTCGTCCACGCTGCCCAGGGTAATGAGCCGTTCAAAATTGGTCCCGCCCATGCCGTCGCAGCAGGAACAGCACATGATGATCACGCCGTCGTCCCCGGCACAGGCTTCGGCGGTGGCCACCGCCTTGGGGCTCTGGTACAGGTTTTGATCCAGCGGATAGCCGCCGTTACTGGTGACCACGATATCGCCGGTGATGCTGGGGCACTGGCTCTGCTGGCGGATGAAAGCAACGCCCTGTTCGTGGGCCTGTTCCAGATCGCCCGCCCAGGCAGCGATGACCTTTTTCTCGCCGTCCAGGGCCACGTTCATGATAAACTGCACGTTGATCGCCCGGGCCGCGCACACCATATCCTTATGGATGGGGTTGCCCTCCAGCACGCCGGTGACGGAATGGGGATCTGCGATGGCTTTGTAGCTGTGGTTCTCGTTCACCGTGGCTGCGTTGCAGATACCCGGCAAAATGCTCTTGCGCCCGCCGGAAAAACCGGCGAAGAAGTGGGGCTCGATAAAGCCCTCGCAGATCAGCAGGTCGCAGTCCACCGCTTCCTTGTTGGCAAAAAACTCCGCCCCGCTGGGCAGGTCGCATACCTTGACAAAATCCTCCGGCACAAAGGCGTTGTTCACCACGATGCGCTCGTGATCCACAATGGCGTCGCCAAACATGCGGCGCTGCTCTTCCTCGGTGGTGGGCCGGTGCAGGCCGGTGGCGATGAGGATGGTGATCTGGGCATCCGGCGCGCCCCGCCGCAGCTCTTCCAGCAGGATGGGCAGGGTCAGTTTGCTGGGCACCGCCCGGGTGTGGTCGCTGGTGACCAGGGTGATCTTATGCTTGCCCTTGGCCAGCTCGTGCAGCGGCTTTGTGCCGATGGGGTGGGCCAGTGCGTCCCGCACAAGCTCCTCTTCGCCCATGGCGGGCTTGTAGTCGTGGATCTTGGCCGTGACCACCGCTTTCAGGTTCTTCTCCTCCACATGCAGATCCATGGTGGATGTATAATACGGGATCTTGATCGTTTCCATCCGGCATCCTCCTTCCATCCGTCCTGGCGGACACGATCGTTTTTCTTTGTGGGTCTACCGTTCCTTTTCAAGATTGTATACAATCTTGTCTTCACCCATAAAATACTATTTCAGACATATTTTGTCAATATTGTTTATACAATTTTGTATAAAGTTTTATATTTCCGGTTTGTTTTCGTGCAAAATGACAAAACGGGCCGTCCCGCCTGCTGCCATGCAGGGGGACCGCCCGTTTTGCCTTTTGAATCAAAATATCTTGGGGAATGCGTTATAATGCCTGCTGCCAGCCGCCGGGCCGGCGCAGGAATGCCTGGGTCTTGGGGCTTTGGGGCGCGCCGAACACCTGCTGGGGGGTGCCCTGCTCCTCCACCCGGCCGTCCGCCATAAAGACCACCTGGTCCGACACGGCCCGGGCAAACTCCATTTCGTGGGTCACCACGATCATAGTGGTGCGCCGCTCCTTCAGCGCCAGGATGACCCGCAGCACCTCGCCGGTCAGTTCCGGGTCCAGGGCGCTGGTGGGCTCGTCAAAGCAGAGGATATCCGGCGCAAGGGCCAGCGCCCGAGCAATGGCCACCCGCTGCTGCTGCCCGCCGGACAGCTGGCAGGGATAGGCGTTTATCCGGTCCTCCAGGCCCACCTGGGCCAGCAGCCGGCGGCCCTGTTCCTCCACCGCTCGCAGCCGCTCCAGCGGCACCTTGCGGCCCAGCGTCTCCTTCAATTGCAGCTTGGGCGCCAGGGTCACGTTGCCCAAGGCGGTGTACTGAGGGAACAGGTGGAACCCCTGGAACACCATGCCGAACCGCAGCCGGTCCTGCCGGGGCGGGCAGGGCGCGCCGGTCTGCCAGAGGGTCTGGCCGTCCAGCAAAATGCGGCCCTCGTCGGCGGTCTCGAGAAAATTCAGGCAGCGCAGCAGGGTGGTCTTGCCGCTGCCGGAAGAGCCGATGATGCTAAGCACCTGGCCCTTTTCCAGCGTGAAGCCCACCCCGTCCAGCACCTTGGTGCCGCCGAAGCCTTTTTTGATGTTTTCCACTTGCAGCATATCCGTTACCCCTTATAATAATCCAGTTTCTTTTCCGCCCAGCGGAAGACCAGCGTCACCAGCCCGCTGAAGGCCAGATAGAAAAGCCCGGTGTAGAACAGCGGCCAGATCAGGCCGTACTGTGCAAAGTGTTCGGCGTTTTTCAGCAACTCCACCACCCCGATGATGCGGGCCAGCGAGGTATCCTTCACCAGGGTGATCACCTCGTTGCTCATGGGGGGCAGGATGCGCTTGACCACTTGTAACAGCACCACCCGGAAAAACACCTGCCGCCGGGTCATGCCCAGCACCTGGCCCGCCTCGTACTGGCTTTGGGGGATGCTCTGGATGCCGCCCCGGTAGATCTCGGAAAAATAGGCCGCATAGTTGATGACAAAGGCCACCAGCGCCGGGATCATGCGGGAGGATCCGGTGCTGATGCCGAACACCAGGCCCGGCACATAAAACACGATGAAGATCTGTAACATCAGCGGCGTGCCCCGGATCACCAGCACGAAGGCCCGGGTGAGCCAGCGCAGCGGGGCAAAACGGCTCATGGAGCCAAAGGTGACCACCAGCCCCAGCGGGACCGCCAACACCAGCGTGACAAAAAAGATGACGCAGGTGTTGCCGAATCCCTGCAAAAGCGACCAGTTGATCTGCCAAAAGCTCATGGCCGTTCGTTCCCCTTTCCGTTCTCTGCGTTTATTCCGCTTCCAGCGTTACCAGCACCGAGGGATATTTTTCCGCCAGCTCGGCCACCTTGCCCTCATTGGCCAGTTCCTGCAAGGCCTGGTTGACCTTGGCCACCGTTTCCGGGCTGTTTTTGCGGAAGCCGATGCCGTATTCTTCCTTGGACAGCTGGATGCCCGGCACCACCATCAGGTCGTCAAAATCGGTGCCCTCGCCCACCGAGGCCAGGGCCATCACCCCGTCGATGACCGCCACGTCCAGCGTGCCAGCTTTCAGTTCCAGCAGGGTGTTGCGCTGGGCCGTCAGGCTGGTGACCGTGCCTTTCGAAAGGTCGGCGTTATCCTGCACGGCGGCTTCCCCGGCGCTGCCCGCCTCCACGCCGATGCGGGCGCCGGCCATCTCCGCCGTTGTAGTGTATTTCTCCGCGTCCGCCTTGCGGATGACGCAGGTCTGGTAATTTTCGCTGTAAGGCATGGAGAAGTCCACGTTTTCCTTCAGCTCTTCCAGAATGGTCATGCCGTTCCAGGCGCAGTCGATCTTTTTGGAGTTCAGCTCCATCACCTTGTTGGCCCAGTCGATCTCCACAAATTCCGGTGTGACCCCCAGCTTTTCGCAGACGGCCTCGGCCAGCTCGGTGTCAAAGCCGATGAGCTTGCCGTTTTCGTCGGTATAGTTCATGGGGTCAAAGATGGTGTAGCCGATGACCAGCGTGCCCTTTTGCTGGATGTACTCCCAGTCCTCGGCTTCGGCTGCGCCGCATCCGGTGAACATCATCCCGGCCATTGCCAGCCCGGTGAGGGCCGCGATCCATTTTTTCATGTTGTTTGCTCCCCTTTCCTCGCTTCGGCCCAGGGCCGTTTCGCTTTACTAATTTACTCTAGTAAAACAATATCATAATAAATTAAGAAATGCAAGCCTTTTTTTGCATTTCTTTCTCGATTTTCTTTGTTTGTGCAGCATTTTGCGACAAAGGATAGAAAAAAGCCCCCTGCGGCCCAGCCGAACTTCGGCTGACGCCATAGGGGACTCTTTCATGTTTGTTCTGTTCGCCGTTGCCTCCCGCCGGGTAGTTCCTGTTATTCGGCAGGCTCGCCCTCAGCGGGCTGAGAAGCGGGGGCCGATGCCGGCACGGAAGCGGCCACCGACTCCGGCGGAGGTTCCGGGGTAGGCTCGGGCGTGGGCTCCGGGCTGGGGGTGGGCACCGGCGTGGGCAGCGGCTCGGGCGCGGCAGGCAGGGCCTGCTCGGCGCCTGCAGCATCCAGCAGGCGCAGGCTTTGGCCTTCAAAGCCGCCGTAGATGCCCAGATAGCTGCGGCCCGGCTGCACGTTCAGCATGCTGCCGCTTTCGTCGTACAGTTTCAGCGGGGCGGTGGGGTCTCCCTTTTCCCAGCGGATGGTCTGGCAGCCGCCGCCGGACAGATACAGCCCCTGGCCGCCGGTCAGGTCGTACTGGCGGGTGACGCCGTTGTCCTTCACGCCGCTGCGGGCCATCAACAGGATCACGTTGGCAAAGCGCACATCGCCGTTTTCCGCCTTGTTGGCGTCGGTCTGGATGGTGTCACCCTCCAGCAGGTAATAACGCTGGTCGCCCTGGTCGTACACCAGGCGCACCGAGCGCTGGCTGCCGTAGGTCACGTCCAGCTCATAGCCCTGGGTGTTCTGCGGGGTGCCGCCCTCGGCGAACTGGAAAAAGCTGGGGGTCTGGCCCTCCACGCTCTGGCCGTACTGTTCCAATGCGCTGGGGATCAGCTCTTTGTGGGCGTACCAGCTGTATTGTTCCGCATAGATCTTCGCCCGCTCGCTGTCCAGATCAAAGGCGCTGGTGCCGGCGTACAGCCCGTCCAGCGGCTGGTAGCCGTACTGCTCCAGCAGGTTGGAGGCGTACACATCGCTGCCAATGTACATGGGCACGGCCTGCAGCGGCATCACCATCTGCAAAAACAGGTCCCGGCCCTGGCCCACCGGGCCTACCTTTTCCACCTGGTCCGCTCCGTCGTACAGGGCCATCAGCCAGGTGTTCTGTCCTTCGGTGTTGGCCTCGATAAGGATCTGGGCGTCCCCGATGCCCCACTGGGGCCAGACCGCTTTTTGGTTATAGAGCATCACCGCCACCGGCCGCTGGCCGCTCACCTGGGTGTCCCGGCCGCTGAGGGCGCTTTTGCCCTCGGCGGGCAGCGGCATATCGTTTTCCACGGTGGGCAGCTGGGGTGCCGGCGTGGGAGCCGCTGTGGCCGCCGACTCCGGCTGGGAGGCCGGCACGCTGGAGCCTGTGCCTTCTCCGGAACATCCCGCCAGCAGCAGGGCCGCCAGCAGCAGGGCGGCAGCTTTGTGCAAGGTTTTCATCTTCTTCCCTACCTCTCTGTCACACAAATGCTTGGGTCTCAAAAAATGCCTGTAAGGCCAAAACAGGGCCTGCCGCTTTGGCTGGCAGGCCCCGGTTTTGTGCGTTTTGGATCAGTCTTCGCTTTCCACGAAGGTCTCGCTGGTGGGGGCTTCCTGGGTGTCCTGGGCGCCGGCCAAAGGCTCCCAGGTAAAGTTGACGGCCTCGTCCACGTCCACAACGGTCACGTAGCTCTTGCCGCAGTTCACCTCGAAGGGCTCCTCGGTGTCGAAGGTGGTCAGGCGCAGGGCTTCCAGGTCGGTGCCCTTCTGCCAGCGGATCTTCTCGATCTTGCCGCCGTAGCAGTAGTAGCCCACGCCGCCCCAGCTGTACTCGGCGTACTGCAGGTCCTTGGCCTCGTGGCCGGGATAGGTGTGGATGTCGGTAAACAGCACGATCACGTTATCGAACATGAGCTGCTGGTCGTTGTTCTCGTCGATGGTATCCTCGTACCGGCCCAGGCTGGAATAGTACTGAGCCATCTTGTACTGGCCCAGGCTGGCGTCGTAGTCAAACTGGGTGCGGTAGCTCTGGGAATGGCGGATGGTCACCCGCTCGGCGGTGGGGTCGCCCTCCACGTTGCGGCCCTCCGGGATGACGGCCGGGTCACGGTAGTCCACAAAATCAAAGAAGGTGGAGTTGTAGCTGCGGCGGTCGTCGATGTCCTGGTTGCTGATGTACTGGGCGATGTTCTCGCCGCTGGTGTAAGCGGTATGTTCGGTGGCCACAGTGTTGCCCGCCCAGTTGCGGCGGTCTCGGTCACGGAAGATCAGGCCGGCGGCAGTGTTGCCCTCCAGGTCCCATTCCTCATAGTTGTAGTTGGTGATGTACTCCCGCTGCACCACGCTCTGGCCCACGTGCACATACAGGGGCTGCCAGGGCAGCACCAGGCGGAAGAACTGGTCACGGGCGGAACGGATGGGCCCGATCTGGGGGATATTATTATAATCGGTAAACAAGGCCATGAAACGGGTGATGCCGCCCTCTACCTTGATCTCAAACAGGATATCCGCAGCGGAAAGGCCACGCTGGGGGCGGCAGGCCAGGATGTTGTTCACCATGACGGCGGTGATGCGCTGGCCTTCGGGATAATCGGCGTTTTTCTCGTAGCCGGTGAGCACCTGCGCCTCGTAGGGTTCCGGAGTGGGTTCAGGGGTCGCCGCCGGGGCGGACGCGCCGCCCTGCGTGCTGCCGCTGGCGGCATCCCCATTGCCGCCGCAGGCAGTGAACATGCTGGCCGCAAGCACCAGCGCCAGGGTGATACTCAACAATCGCTTCATTTGCTTCTCTCCAATTTTTTTGATTTCTGGCAGAGGGCAGCCTGCCGGCGCTGGCTGGCCGGGCATGTGGTTCCTCCGTTTATCTGCAAAGCGTCTCGTGCGCTTTGGCCATTTTTTATTTTACCGCAGCCATTTACACTTGTAAAGCAAGCGGCAGTTTTTTACGCATTTTCGCCAAAAGCATCGGCCAGACTTTGGCCATCCAGCCAACAATTTTCGATCTGATCGGTGCCCACCACCGCAATGTAGCTGGTGCCCGGGTTCACCTTCACATCGGTCTCCCGGCCCTCGTTGTCCACGATGCGCAGCGGGCTGGCCGGGTCCTCCTTGATCCAGCGCACCCGCTGGTAACGGCCGCCGTTGAGATACAGCCCCGCGCCCTGCCGCTGGTCAAAGTGCACCTTGGACAAAACGCCGTCGGGATATTTTTCAATGCGTACAAACAGGATGAACACGTTGTCCGCCCCATATTGGGCGCCGCCGTCCGCCGCGTCCAGCTGGGGCTGGCCGTATTCCCATTTCAGGTACCGGCCGCTCTCTTCGTCATAGCGCAGCTCAGTCTGCACATAGCTGGAAAAGCGTACCTCCACCGTTTGGGCGTCGCCGCCGGTGAGGGTGCGGGCCGGCTGGTCCCACCGGACAAAGTCGAACACCGGGGGCGGTTCCTGCTGTGTCTGGCTTTGCAAGCCGTATTCCTCCACCGCCTGGCTGAAATATTCGCCATTGGTGTAAACGCAGTGTTCCTGGCCCAGGCGTTCCAGCCGCTCCTCGTCCACCCAGTAAAAGCTCTTGTATTTGCCGTCGATGGCACGGGTGTCGGTGTAATGGTACCGGTCCAGATACTCCTGGGCCGTGGTGGAACTGCCAATGTGGGCAAAGAGGGTCTGCAGGGGCAGCATCAGTTGGATGTGCTGGTCCCGGGCCGAGCGCACCGGCCCCACCGTGGGCATGGCCGCATAATCCCGATAGACCGCCATCAGCCGGGTGATGCCGCTTTCAGCCACCACCTCATATACCAGGTCGGCGCTGTTCAGCCCGCTTTGGGGCCAGGACTGGCGCACATTATTGATCATCACCGCCACGCCCCGCCGCCCTTCGGGATAGTCCTCCCCTTTGGGCAGGCCGGTATAGGGATGAATGTCCTCATACACCGGGTAGCTTACCAGGCTCTGGGGTTCCACGTCCGACGTGGGCTGCTGAATTGCAGGGGGCTGGCTGTCCGAAGGAATGCTCTCCGCCGCCTGGGCTGCACCGCAGGAACAGAGCGACACGCACAGGCAGCCCGTCAACACGCCCGTGATCCAACGCCTCATGCTGACCCCTTCTTTCTGTTAAAACGGTGATGATATCTTTATCATACTCAATTTCACATTTTTTGTAAACACTTTGTAACCTTCCCGCTGCCTTTTTTGGGTAGAAAAAATAATTCTATTTTTTATCGAAAAACTTCTTGACAACTTTCGCACCGGCTGGTATAATAAACAAGCTGTTACAGCGTGGTGTGAGCTATTAGCTCAGTCGGTAGAGCATCTGACTTTTAATC
>CASEVW010000126.1 GCA_949291395.1 uncultured Oscillospiraceae bacterium
CAGCGTGCCCACGCTGAGGGCCATGGCTGCCGCAAGGGCTGCCGCCACGGTGAGCACCCGCCGCATGGGCCGCCGCCGGGGCAGCACGGTAAGGCTGGGCCTGCACTGGCGGAGGATAGCATCCTTTTGAGCAGCATCCAGATGGATGCTGCTCAGCTCGCTATCGATAGCGAGGCGGATCTTCTCGTCAAAGTTCTTCATACGGCCCTCCTTCCAATCGTTTTTTCAGCAGATCCCGGGCCCGGCGCAGCCGGATGCTCACGGTGGACTGGGGCGCCCCCAGCACCTGTGCGATCTCCCCTACCCGCAGCTGCTGATAGTAGTGAAGCAGGATCACTTCACGGTATTTTGGCTTTAACGCCATGATCTCCTGCACAAGGCGGCCCTCCTCGGTCTTGGGGGCCTCCTGGGCGGGGATCTCGGGATATTGGTCCACCAAATTGACCCGGCGCTTCCAGGCGCTGCGCAGGTAGTCCTTGCACACGTTCACCGTGACCTTCATCACCCAGGCCTTTTCGGCGGCCTTATCCGGGATGGGCCGGTAGGAACGATAGATCTTGATAAAGGCGTCCTGCACCGCATCCTGGGCCAGGTGCTCATCGGCCAGATAGACGCAGCACATGCGCAGCATGCCTGTGCCGTATTCTTCCACCAGCCGCTCCATCTCGGCCGTGGAGCCGCTTGTCTGCTGGATCAATCCCATCACGCTCCCCTTATCTGAGCGTCTCATCCTTTAAACGGAGAGACCGCCCGCAAATATTTCAAATTTCCGCAAGTTTTTTTACATTCCGTAAACCTTTTGAAACAAGACCGTTACAACTTGGATACATGCCCAAATACCAGCCGACCCCAGGTCTCTGTTTGGGGAAACCTGGGGTCGCTTTTTTATTTTTTCTCTCAGCGCAACTGGATCTTGCCGTCCTCGGCGTCCACCGTTACGGTGGTTCCCAGGGTGCCCGCCACGAAACGCTCCGCCAGGGGGTCCTCCACCTGCTTGCGGATGATCCGCCGCAGGTCCCGGGCGCCGAACTTCACGCCGCCGCAGGCCTGCACCAGGGCGTCCTGGGCCGCCGGGGTGTACTGGAAGTGGATGCCCTTGTTCTGCATGGGCTCCTTGTACTCGTCCAGCATCAGCCCGGCGATGCGGCACAGGCTGTCGTGCTCCAGGGGCTTGAACACCACGATCTCGTCCACACGGCCCAAAAACTCCGGCCGCAGGAAATCGCCCAGGGCTTTCATCACCTTGTTTTCGTTCATCTGGGCAGCGGTCTTGTTGAAGCCGGTCTCGCTGGTCTTTTCGGTGCTGCCGGCGTTGCTGGTCATGCAGATGACGGTGTTCTCAAAGTTCACGGTGCGGCCCTGGCTGTCGGTGATGCGGCCCTCGTCCAGGATCTGCAGAAGGATGTTCAGCACGTCCGGATGGGCTTTTTCGATCTCGTCAAAAAGGATCACGCTGTAGGGGCGGCGGCGCACCTGCTCGGTGAGCTGGCCCGCCTCGTCGTGGCCCACATAGCCCGGAGGGGCGCCGATGAGCCGGCTGACGGTGTGCTTTTCCATATACTCGCTCATGTCGATGCGGATCAGGGGGTCCACCGTGTCGAACAGCTGGCCGGCCAGCTGCTTCACCAGCTCGGTCTTGCCCACGCCGGTGGGGCCCACGAAGATGAAGCTGGCGGGCCGCCGCTTGCCGGACAGGTCTGCCCGGGCCCGCTTCATGGCGCGGGCCACCGCTTCCACCGCCTCGTTTTGGCCGATGATGTGCTTTTTCAGGTTTTCTTCCAGGTTGATGAGCTTGGCGAACTCGCTCTCCTTGATCTTCACGGCGGGGATGCCGGTCCACAGCTCGATGACCTTGGCCACGTCCTCCATCTCCACCTGGATGCCCCCGGCTTTCAGTTCCAGGGCGGGCAGCTCCTCCCGCAGGCGGGCCAGGTCGGTCTTGATCTGGGCCAGGCGCTCGTAGTCGGGGCCTTTTTCGTCCTGTTCCTGGGCCAGCTCCTCGGCTTCCAGCTGGGCCATCTTGGTGCGGGCCACCGCCAGTTCGCTGATCTCCGGGTGGCGCAGGTTGCAGCAGGCGCAGGCCTCGTCCAGCAGGTCGATGGCCTTATCCGGCAGGAAACGGTCGGAGATATACCGCTCGCTCAGGTTCACGGCGGCGCTGACGATCTGGGCCGGCACCTGCACGCCGTGGTGGTTCTCGTAGTATTTTTTGATGCCGTTCAGCACGTTGATGGTGTCCGCAATGCTGGGCTCGCCCACCTTCACCGGCTGGAAGCGGCGTTCCAGCGCCTGGTCCTTTTCGATGTACTTGCGGTACTCGGCAAAGGTGGTGGCGCCGATCACCTGGATCTCGCCCCGGCTGAGGGCGGGTTTCAGGATGTTGCCGGCGCTCATGGAGCCCTCGCTGTCCCCCGCGCCGGTGATGCTGTGGATCTCGTCGATGAACAGGATCACGTTGCCGGCGCTCTTCACCTCGTTCACCAGGCCCTTCACCCGCTGCTCGAACTGGCCCCGGAACTGGGTGCCGGCCACCAGGCCGGTCAGGTCCAGCAGGTAGATCTGCTTGCCTTTCAGGCAGGCGGGCACCTGGTCCCGGGCGATGCGCTGGGCGATGCCCTCGGCGATGGCGGTCTTGCCCACGCCAGCCTCACCGATCAGGCAGGGGTTGTTTTTCTGGCGGCGGGCCAGGATCTGGATGGTGCGGTAGATCTCCTGCTCCCGGCCGATGATCTCGTCCAGCTTGCCGGCCTTGGCCTTGGCGGTCAGGTTCTCGCAGTATTTATCCAGGAATTTGTATTTGTTCGGCTTTTTGCCGTCCTTTTTTTCCTTGTCTTTCTTTTTTTCAGAGCCGCCGAAGCCAAAGGGGAAGGTGGCGCTGCCGCCGGGGGTGAAGTCGTCGCCCTCGTCGCTGCTGTCGCCGCCGTCCTCCTCCGGGTTTTCGCCGTTCATCCCCATGGGGCCGAAGGGGAACATGGGCATGCCGTTCTCCCCCGCTTCTTCCATAAAGCTGTTCATGCGCTCTTCCATCGCTTCCAGGTCCTGCTCGGATACACCGAACTGTTTCATCAGATCGTCCACCGGCTTGATGCCCAGCTCTTTGGCGCAGGTTAGGCAATAGCCTTCCTGCTTGGGCTGGCCTGCCTCCATGCGCTGCACGAACACGATGGCGGTGCGCTTTTTACAACGTACACATAGCATAGTAACATTCCCTTTCTTTGGGCTGCCGCCGGTTGGTCAGGACGGCAGTGTATAGGATACGCCCCAAAGGGCGTCAGACCTCAATAAAATGGATTGAACTGGCCGAAGATCCGGTAGGCCAGGCTGCCGCTGAGGGCAGCGTCGTTCAAAAATTCCAGGCTGCCGCCGGTGATCAGTATCACCGCCCACACGGCGCAGAGGATCAGGTACAGGTCCACCACGCCGGCCAGCAGGCCCATGCAGAAGCCCAGCAGCTTGTTCACGCCGCCCACCAGGGGGATGCGGTTGAAGTTGGTGAGCACCGCCACCACAAAGCCCACCAGCAGCTTGCACAAAGCAAAGGCCACAAAAAAGATGACCACGGCGATGATGGGGGTGAGCAGCGGCTCGATGACCTGCTGCACCACCCGGGTGGCAAGCTCCGGCGCGCCGCCTTCCAGCAGACTGGCGCTGGAATCGATGATGTTCTGTTTCAGGTCATCCGGCAAAAACCCGGCGTATCGCTCCACCAGCTCCTGCACGTTGGCCTGGCCGCCGGCGGCCAGGGTGTCCTCGATGCTGGTGACAAAGCCGTTTTTAAAAAACTGGGCAAACAGCACCGGGGCCACCTGCTGGCTGAGCACCAGCGCCCCGATCAGGCTGGCCAGGTTGCCCACGAACTGCACCAGCGCCGCCGCAAAGCCTTTGCTGGCGTAGCCAAAGGCCACCACCAGCAGGATCACCAGCAGCGCCAGGTCAAAAACAATGGCTGCATCCATAGGTATTTTTCCTCGTTTTCTTTCAAATATCGGTCAGGCGCCTTCGGCTGTCTGCTCCGGCGCTTTCAGTTCCCGGGCGGTGCCGCCCTCGAACACCAGCAGCTTTTTGGCGTCCAGCACCGCCAGGGGCGGCGTTTCCAGCTCCATTTCCCACTCTGCCTCGCCGGTGAGCCGGTAGGCCGCCACCGAGGTCTCTCTCCATACATATGCGCCGGTGCGGGTGCACACCACCCCGTTTGCCGGGCTGGGCACGTTGGTCTGACCCAGCACCTGCATCTGGGGGTCTAGGATCACCAGGGGCGCGGGAGAATCCGCCATTTCCGGCAGGAACAAAAGGGCCGTGTTCTGGCCGCTCACCGAGGCGCTTTGCAGCGTTTCGCCGCCGTAGCGGTAAACGGCCTGCTGCTCGCCGGTGGCGGCATCGTACACCGCCGTCTGGTCGTTGCACACCACCAGCAGCCGCTCGCCGCTGAGCCAGTGCATTTGAAGCGGCTGGCTGCCTGGGATGGAGATGCTGGCGGCGATATCGTCGCTGCCAAGGTCCAGCAGATAGATGTTGGTGCTCAGCGCGCCATTTTCCGCCCGCAGGCAGGCCACCGCAAAGCGCCGGTTGTCCCGGGCGAAGGCCACGCTCACCGGCATGCCCTCCGCCTCGGTGGGGTACCACTGGTACAGCTGCTGGAAGGTGGGATCGTACACCGTCAGCTCGGCCATGTAGCGGCTGGAATCGGTGACCACCGCCAGATTGCCGCCAGGGCTCATCTCGGCCAGGATCAGCGGCTGCTGATAGGTGTGGGTGTAGAGGGTGCGGCTGCGCCCTTCCACCCGCAGCTCGTAGCCGGACCGGTTATACAAGGCAAAGCGGGTGTTGCCGCAGCTGATCACCGGCCGGGCGTAGTTGTGGGCGATGCTGCGCAGCTGGTTGCCATTGGCGGCAAACACCGCCAGGTCCTGGCTGCCCAGCTCCACAAAGCCCCCCGCCAGGCTCTCCACCTGCAAGGGGTCGGCGATGCCGGTCTTCACCGGGAAGCCCGGCCCGGGCCGCAGCCCGATGGCGGCGGACTCCACAAGATCGCCCAGGGCGGCCAGCGCCCGGCCATAGATGCCGCTGGCGTAGATGGCCAGCGCCAGCACGGCCAGCACCGCCAGCAGCACGTTCCGCACCCGCCGGGCCTTTCGGCGGCGGCGCAGTTCGGTGATGCGGGTCAGCTTGCCGCCGTTTTCGTTTTGGGTCTGGGTCTGCGCCACGGGGCAGTCACCCGCCTTTCTCTCAAAGTTGTTCCGGGTAGTCCACCCGTGCCAGGAACAGTCCCTGGGCGGGCAGGGTGGGGCCTGCCTGGCCCCGGTCCCGGCTTTCCAAAATGGCCGGGATGTCCTCCGGCCGCAATTTGTGCTGCCCGGCCAGCACCAGCGTGCCGGCCAGGATGCGCACCATATTGTAAAGGTAGCCGTCTGCGGTGACGCTCACCGTCACCTGGCAGCCGTTTCGGGTCACGGTGCAGTCGGTGATGGTGCGCACTGTACTGCCCCGCTGGGCCACCTCGCACCCGGCGGAACACAGGCTCATAAAATCGTGGGTGCCCACGAACCGGTCCGCCGCCGCCTGCATGGCCGCCTCGTCCAGCGGGCCGGGCAGCCGGTGGTGATACCCCGCCGAAAAGGGGCTGTCCACCGGGCTGTTCCAGATGTGGTAATGGTAGGTCTTGGCGTGGGCGGAGTACCGGGCATGGAAGTCCTCCGGCACCTGGCGGGCGCTGTTCACCCGGATGGCCGGGGGCAGCTTTTGGTTCAGGGCCAGGGGCAGCTTTTCCATGGGGATGCGGGTGTCCGCGTGAAAATTCAAGGCATAGTGCAGCGCGTGCACCCCCGCGTCGGTGCGGGAGCAGCCCTTCACCGGCGGCCGGAAGCCGAACAGCGCCTCCATACCGTCCTGAAGCGCCTGGCACACCGAAAGGCCGTTGTTCTGCACCTGAAAGCCGCAGAAGCCGCTGCCGTCAAAACTGAGATCCAGCAGGATGTTCATGGCCTCACAGCACCCCCGGCATCACAAAGCGGGTGGCCCACACCACCCCGAAGGTGACGATGCAGAAGGCCAGCACGCCCCAGTCGTGCCGCTGAAACTTGAGCACTTTTAAGCGGGTGCGGCCGTCGCCGCCCCGGTAGCACCGGCATTCCATGGCCATGGCCAGCTCGTCCGCCCGGCGGAAAGCCGAGATGAACAGCGGGATCAGGATGGGCACCATGGCCTTCACCCGGTCTTTTACGCTGCCGGTGTCCAGCATGGCGCCCCGGGCCTTTTGGGCGTTCATGATCTTGTCCGTCTCCTCGATGAGGGTGGGGATGAACCGCAAAGCGATGGTCATCATCATGGCCAGCTCGTGCACCGGCAGATGCAGCTTTGCAAAGGGCTTGAGCAGCCGCTCGATGGCATCGGTGAGCACGATGGGGCTGGTGGTGTAGGTCAAAAGGCTGGTGCCCGCGATGAGGGCCACGATGCGCACGCTCATGAAAATGGCGTAGCTGATGCCCTCGGGATACACTTCCAGAAAGCCTAATTGAAACAGCGGCTCGCCGCTGCCTCCCATGAAGAACACGTTCAGCACGGCCGTGAACAGGATGATGGGCAGGATGGGCTTTAAGCTCTTGCCGATCATCTTCAAAGGGATCTTGGCCAGCAGATACAGCCAGGCCAGCAGCACCACGCTCAGGGCCAGGCCCAGAAAGTTGGTCACGGTGAACAGCAGCACGATGTAGGCGATGACCAGCAGGATCTTCAGCCGGGGGTCGGTGCGGTGCACGATGGAATCCCCCGGAAAGTGCTGGCCGATGGTAATGTCTTTCAGCATCCCAGGCCCTCCTTCTGCCCCTCTTTGCGGGCTTTTGCTTCCAGGATGGTCTTTACCGCATAGGGCACGGTGTACACGTCCTGGGGCAGGTCCAGGCCCATCTGGCGCAGCTTCAAAAAGATCTTGGTCACCTGGGGCACCGACAGCCCCAGCGCCAGCAGCTCGTCCGCCCGGGCGAACACCCGGTCCACTTTATCGTACATGGCGATCTTTTTCTGGTCCATCACCAGCACCTTGTCGGCGTATTTGGCGATGTCCTCCATGGAATGGCTCACCAGCAGCACGGTGGTGCCGGTCTGCTTGTGGTACTGCTTGATCTGGGTGAGGATGGTGTCCCGGCCTTCCGGGTCCAGGCCGGCGGCGGGCTCGTCCAGCACCAGGATGCGGGGCTCCATGGCCATCACGCCCGCAATGGCCACCCGGCGCTTCTGCCCGCCGGACAGCTCGAAGGGGCTGCGCTCCAGATATTCCTCCGGCAGGCCGGTGAAAGCCGCCGCCCGGCGCACCCGCCGGTCGATCTCCGCCTCGTCCAGCCCCATGTTTTTGGGGCCGAAGGCGATGTCTTTGTAAATGGTCTCCTCAAACAGCTGGTATTCCGGATACTGGAACACCAGGCCCACCATAAAGCGGAATTTGCGGATATCCTGGCCTTTGGCCCAGATGTCCTGCCCGTCCACCAAAATCTGGCCGCTGGTGGGCTTCAAAATGCCGTTGAAGTGGGTGATGAGGGTGGATTTGCCGCTGCCGGTGGAGCCGATGATGCCCACAAAGTCGCCCTCTTCCACCGCGAAGTTCACGTCCTCCAGGGCGGTGGTGGCATCCGGCATGCCGGCGTTGTATATATGGGTCAGATGGCGCGTTTCGATAATGGCTGCCATAGGTTCACATCCTTACTGAAAAGGGGCGTATAAGGCCCCGGAAATGTGCCTCTTTTGCAAGATGGCGCTTTCGTTGTTTGTCGCTGCCGCCGGGCCGCTTATTTCAGCAGCTGGTAGAGTGCGGCGGCGCACTCCTCCTCGGTGATGATGCCCTCGGGCAGCGGCAGGCCCGCTTTCACCAGCTCGTCCCGCAGTTCGGCGGCCTGGGGCACGTCCAACCGCAGCGAGCGGACTTTCTCGGTCTGGCTGAACACCTCTTTCGGGGTGCCCTCCATGACCACCTTGCCGCCGTTCATCACCAGCACCCGGTCGGCCTGGGCGGCCTCTTCCATGTAGTGGGTGATGGCCACCACCGTGATGCCGAACTCCTTGTTCAGCCGGTGGATGGTGTCCATCACCTTTTCCCGGCCCCGGGGGTCCAGCATGGCGGTGGCTTCGTCCAGCACCAGGCAGTCCGGCCGCATGGCGATCACGCCCGCGATGGCCACCCGCTGCTTCTGCCCGCCGGACAGCTTGTGGGGGGCCTTTTCCCGGTGTTTGTAGATGCCGGCCATCTGCATGGCCTCGTCGATGCGGGCCCGGATCTGGGCCGGGGGCACGCCCAGGTTCTCCAGGGCGAAGGCCACGTCCTCTTCCACCACGGTGGCCACGATCTGGTTGTCTGGGTTCTGGAACACCATGCCCACCTTCTGGCGGATGTCATACAGATGGGCTTCGTCGGCGGTGTCCATGCCTTCCACGGTCACGGTGCCGCTTTCCGGCAGCAAAATGGCGTTGAAGTGCTTGGCCAGGGTGGATTTTCCGCAGCCGTTGGCCCCCAGCACCGCCACGAACTCCCCTTTGCGCACCGTCATGCTGGCCCCGTCCACCGCGTAGGGGTTCTCCAGGGTATAGCGGAACCGCACGTTCTTTGCGGCGATCATCTCGTTCATTCGCTTTCTTCTCCCCTCTTGTCAAGGCCCGTGGGGGCCGGTCAGCCTTCCTGCCAAATGGCAGTGGCCCCGCAGGGCACCACGCCGCCGGTGCTGGTCACCGGCAGGCCGATCTCGTCACAGCTGGTAACGCCGCCGTGCACCGGGCACAGGGTGGTCTTTAAAATGTACTCCATCACCGCGGGCGACAGGCCGGTGGTGTAGCTGTTCACCGCCACGAACAGCGGCGTTTCGCTGAGCACCCCGGCGCACAGGTCGATCAGGTCGTAGATGCTCTCTTCCAGCTTCCACACCTCACCGCCGGGGCCACGGCCGTAGCTGGGCGGGTCCATGATGATGGCGTCGTAGGTGCTGCCCCGGCGCTTTTCCCGGGCCACGAACTTGGCGCAGTCATCCACGATCCAGCGGATGGGCTTGTCCGCCAGAGCGCTGGCCTGGGCGTTCTCTCTGGCCCATGCCACGATGCCCTTGGAGGCATCCACATGGCAGACGCTGGCCCCGGCAGCGGCGCAGGCCAGGGTGGCCCCGCCGGTGTAGCCGAACAGGTTCAGCACCTTGATGGGCCGGCCCGCCGCCCGGATCTTCTCCTGGTACCAAGCCCAGTTCACCGCCTGTTCCGGGAACACGCCGGTGTGCTTAAAGCCGGTGGGGCTGACCACCAACGTCAGCTCGCCGCAGCGGATCTTCCATTTTTCCGGCAGGCGGCGGCGGTATTCCCACTGGCCGCCTCCCCGCTCGGACCGGTGATACACCGCGTCCGCCTTGGCCCACAGGCCGCTGGCCTGGGGGTTTTTCCAGACGATCTGGGGGTCGGGACGCACCAGCAAAGTGCTGCCCCAGCGTTCCAACCGGTTGCCGCAGGTCGCGTCGATGAGTTCATAGTCTTGCCAGCTCGTGGCAGGGCGCATACGCAATTCTCCTTCTTGTTCTCGCCTTGGTCAAAAGCGTTTCTGTATTAGTATAGCGGGTATTTGTGAATTTTTCTTGCAAGCATCAGTCGAACATGCTCTGCTGGCTGCCGGCGGCGTCCAGCTCTTTGGGCAGTTCCAGGCCCAGGTGTGCCCAGGCCTGCCGGGTGGCGCAGCGCCCCCGGGGGGTGCGGGTCAAAAAGCCCATCTGCATCAGATAGGGCTCGCACACGTCCTCCAGGGTCACGGCCTCCTCGCCCAGGGCGGCGGCCAGGGTGTCCAGACCCACCGGCCCGCCGCCGTACAGCTCGATGATGGCCCGCAGCATGCTCCGGTCCATCTCGTCCAGGCCCAGCTCGTCGATGTCCATCCGCTTGAGGGCCAGGCGGGCGGTGTCCTGGTCGATGTTGCCGTCCGCCAGAACGGCGGCGAAGTCCCGCACCCGTTTCAGCAGCCGGTTGGCCACACGGGGGGTGCCCCGGCTGCACTTGGCCAGCTCGTAAGCCCCTTCCGGGGTGCAGGGCTGGCCCAGGATGCCCGCCGACCGCAGGATGATGCCGCTCAGCTCCTGGGGGCTGTACAGCTCCAGTTTCAGCAGCACGCCGAACCGGTCCCGCAGCGGGCCGGTGATCTGGCCCGCCCGGGTGGTGGCCCCGATGAGGGTGAACCGGGGCAGGTTGATGCGGATGCTCTGGGCGCTGGGGCCCTTGCCGATCATGATGTCCAGGGCGTAGTCCTCCAAAGCGGGATACAGCACCTCTTCCACCTGGCGGCTGAGCCGGTGGATCTCGTCGATGAACAGCACGTCGCCTTCCTGTAAGTTGGTGAGCAGCGCCGCCAGGTCGCCGGGCTTTTCAATGGCCGGGCCGCTGGTGATGCGGATCTGCACCCCCATCTCCTGGGCCACGATGCCCGCCAGGGTGGTCTTGCCCAGGCCCGGGGGGCCGTACAGCAGGATGTGGTCCATGGGCTCGCCCCGGCGCTTGGCCGCTTCCAGATAGATGCGCAGGTTTTCCTTAACTTTTTCCTGGCCCACATATTCGTCCAGGGTCTTGGGCCGCAGGCTGATCTCTTCGCTTTCGCCCTGGTTCATCTCCGGGCTGACCAGCCGGCTGCCGTACTCGTACTCTTCCACGGCTTACCTTCCTTTCGCCATGCCCCGCAGGGCCAGGGTGATGATCTCTTCCACCGGCAGGGTCTCGTCCGCCTTGGCCACCGCCTGGGCCGCCTCGCTGGGGCTGTAGCCCAGGCTGGTAAGGGCGGCAATGGCCTGGGTGATGTTGCCGGTGGGCACGGCGGCTGCGCCGATGTCTCCAAAGCCGATGCCCTCGGCCAGGCCCTTGCCCACCTTGTCCTTCAGTTCCAGGGTGATGCGCTGGGCCAGCTTGGGGCCCACGCCGTTGGCGGCGGTGAAGGCCTTGTGATCCCCCGCCGAGATGGCCAGGGTGATCTTTTCCGGGCTGAGCACGTTCAAAATGGCGATGCCCACCTTGGGGCCCACGCCGGACACGCCGGTGAGCATTTTAAAGCAGGCCTGCTGCTCCTCGCTGGCAAAGCCGAAGAGGGTCACGTCGTTGTCGGTGACATTCATATAGGTATACAAAGTGGCCTCGTGGCCGATGGCGGGCAGCGCCGAGGACACCGACGCGGGCACCAGCACCTGGTAGCCCACCCCGGCGCAGGAAAGCACCACCATATCCAGGCTTTTTTTCAGCAGTTTGCCGGTGAGACAATAGATCATACAAAACCTCCGCTGCGTTATCGCAGATACAATACATTCCAATAGGGCCGCATAAGGCCGTCACAGCGCCCCGGCTCAGCGCACGGGGGCGCCCATCAGGCGGCTGCGGCTGCAATGGCAGTGGGCGATGGCCATGCCCAGCGCGTCGGCGGTATCGTCGGGCTTGGGCACCTTTTCCAGCTTGAGCATCATGCGGGTCATCTCCTGCACCTGCTTTTTCACCGCCTTGCCGTAGCCGGTCACCGCCTGCTTCACCTGCATGGGGGTGTATTCATAGATGGGGATGCCGCACTTGGCCGCCGCCAGCAAGATCACGCCCCGGGCCTCGGCCACGCCGATAACGGTGGTCTGGTTGTGCTGATAAAACAGCTGCTCGATGCTCAGGGCCTCAGGCTGATAGGTGCGCATCACGTCCAACACGCCCTCATACACCCGGTCCAGCCGCTGCTCAAAGGGCACGCCGGCTTCTGTTGTGACCGCTCCAAAGGCCACCGGAGTGAACCGGTTGCCCACATATTCTACCACGCCCCAGCCCACGATGGCATAGCCGGGGTCGATGCCTAACACTCGCATAGATACACCTCTCCATATTAACTGATATAGTATACTATATTCTTGCAGAAATGGCAAATCCAAAGAGACAAAGCGGAAAGAATAGGATATAATGTAAGAAGATTTTGCTAGCTGCGTTTCCCATTCTTTCTCCACGACCCACACCGCCAAGTCACACCGGGCAAACAAAAAAACGGCCGCAGGGCTTTTCCCCTCAGCCGGATATATACAAAAAAACAGGACGCTCTGCTGAGCGCCCTGTTCTGGTGGACGGTAAGGAACTCGAATCCCTGACCCTCTGCACGTCAAGCAGATGCTCTACCAGCTGAGCTAACCGTCCATAACCTTTCGGCTTGATTATTATATCGAATGTTTTAAGAAAATGCAAGCCCTTTTTTCAATTTTTTTGAAAAAATTTTTAACCCAAGCTTTTTTCGCTGTTTTCCCCGCCCGCTCTCCCCCGCCAGGGCGAAGATCATAGTGAAGAGTGCAAAGTGAAGAAGTAAGAAGTTGCTGGGCCGTTCCGGCGGAACGCCTCAGCAACCTGCCCATATCGCGCCTTTTTGCCCCCGCACCTCTTGTGACAACGCCCAAGGACACCAAAATTTATTTGTATATTCTTGACAAACGTTTTTTCCTGCTTTAGTATAGGTAAGGTTACTATAAGATGTATTTATAGAGTGAATCCAATCAGAAAGGGTAAAACTATGGAACGTAAAGATTTGCGCAACATTGCCATCATCGCCCACGTTGACCACGGCAAGACCACCCTGGTGGACCAGATGCTGAAGCAGAGCGGCGCTTTCCGCGAGAATCAGCAGGTGGCCGAACGTGTTATGGACTCCGGCGACATCGAGCGTGAGCGCGGTATCACCATCCTGGCCAAAAACTGCTCCACCACCTACAACGGTGTGAAGATCAATATCGTAGACACCCCCGGCCACGCCGACTTTGGCGGCGAGGTCGAGCGTGTTCTGAAAATGGTCAACGGCGTGCTGCTGCTGGTGGACGCCGCCGAGGGCTGCATGCCCCAGACCCGCTTCGTGCTGCAGAAGGCTTTGCAGCAGAACCTGAACCTGGTCATCGCCGTGAACAAGGTGGACCGTCCCGACGCCCGCATCAAGGAAGTCATCGACGAAGTGCTGCTTCTGCTGATGGACCTGGGCGCCACCGACGAGCAGCTGGACAGCCCCATGGTCTTCTGCTCCGGCCGCGCCGGCACCGCCAGCTACAGCCCCGACGTGCCCGGCACCGACCTGAAGCCCCTGTTCGACACCATCCTAGAATACGTTAAGGGTCCCGAGAGCGACCCGGAAGCTCCCTTCCAGATGCTCTGCTCCAGCGTGGACTACAACGACTTTGTGGGCCGCATCGGCATCGGCCGCATCCAGAACGGCAAGGTGAAGGTGGGCCAGGAGGTGCAGGTGTGCGACTGGCACGACCCGGATGTTTCCATCAAGGGCCGCATCACCAAGCTGTACGAGTTCAAGGCCAACGGCCGTGAGCCCGCCGAGGAAGCCTCTGCCGGCGACATCGTCGCCTTCAGCGGCATCACCGACGTGACCATCGGCAACACCCTGTGCGCCCCCACCAATGTGGAGCCGCTGCCCTTCGTGAAGATCAACGACCCCACCGTGGAGATGACTTTCGCCGTTAACGACAGCCCCTTTGCCGGCCGGGAAGGCAAGTTCGTCACCAGCCGCCAGATCCGCGACCGGCTGATGCGCGAGCTGCTGAAGGACGTTGCCCTGAAGGTGGAAGATTCCGCCACCAGCGATTCCTTCCGTGTGATGGGCCGCGGCGAGATGCACCTGTCCATCCTGATCGAGACCATGCGCCGCGAGGGCTACGAGCTGCAGGTGAGCCCCCCGAAGGTGCTGACCCACGAGGAAGACGGCAAGCTGATGGAGCCCATGGAGCGTGTGGTCATCGACACCCCCACCGAGTACCAGGGCAACGTGATGACCGCTCTGGGCAGCCGCAAGGCGATTTTGCAGCAGATGGAGCCCATTGGCAGCCGGGTGCGGCTGGAGTTCCGCATGCCCAGCCGGGGCCTGTTCGGCTACCGCAGCCAGTTCCTCACCGACACCCACGGCGAGGGCATCCTGAACACCATTTTTGACGGCTACGACGCCTGGTGCGGCGACATCACCTGCCGCAACACCGGCAGCCTGGTGAGCTTTGAGACCGGCGATGCGGTGACCTACGGCCTGTACAACGCCCAGCAGCGGGGCACCCTGATCGTGACCCCCGGCGAGAAGGTATACGAGGGCATGGTCATCGGCTACACCCCCACCGGCGAGGACATCAGCGTGAACGTGTGCAAGACCAAGCACCTGACCAACACCCGTGCTTCCGGTTCCGACGACGCGCTGCGTCTGGTGCCTGTTTCCAAGTTCAGCCTGGAGGCCTGCCTGGAGTTCCTGGCCCCGGACGAGCTGCTGGAGGTCACCCCGGAGAACCTGCGCATCCGTAAGCGCATTTTGAGCCACGACATGCGCATGAAGCAGCTGAAAGGCAAAAAGAACGGCTGATGCCGCCTTCGCCTTTCGGATGAGATAACAAAGAAAGCCCGCCCGGGCACTCCTCAAACGGGAGGCCCGGGCGGGCTTTTCTTATTGCCTATTCATTATGACTTCCGGCAGCTTCAGTGCCTCCCTTGTGCAAAGGGGGGGGTGGCCCGGCAAATGCCGGGCCGGGGGGATCGACTCCGCCACGGCAAAACCAGCGGGCGGAATCCCAGCCGCCCAAACGTCACCGATCCCATCCGCTTACACGGCAGCGTGTTCTCGCTTGCTCTGCTTGTTCCAGACCTTCCAAACCGCGCCGCCAGCCAGCGCCAGGGCGCTCAGGCCGCTGATCCAGTTGCACACATGCTGGACGGCCGTGCCGGTGTAGCTCACCCGCACCTGGCCCGCCGGGGCGTTTTCCGGGATGACGATCTCCACCCGGCCTGCCGCGTCCTTGTAGCAGTCCAGCGCCAGCGGCTCGCCGCCTTCCGCCGGGGTCAGGCTGGCGGAATAGCCCTTATACCACAGCTTGGGGATGCCATACGGCCCGCTCACCGTGCCGTCATAGCCGAACACGAAGTCGCCGTTGGGCTCGTAGGCCCCGGTGTACGCCCCCGCCTGGTTGGTGTACTGGGCACCCGGCTCGAAAGCGAACTCGTTGTCGTCCACCCCAACGGGCAGCCACTCAAAGCCCACCAGATAGAAGGTCTCCCCCCGCTGGCTGGTGAAGTGGTCCCGGGGGTAGTTGGTCTCGGGAGAGAAGGTGGTGGACAGCACTGCCAGGTCGGCAGCGCCCACCGCCAGCGCCGCCGCCAGCACCAGGGCCTGCACCCCGCGGCGTTCCAGCTTTGCCAGCAGCATGGTCACGCCCAGGCAGAACATCATCTGGCCAAAGGCGTTCAGCCGCCAGGGGAACTGGATGCTGTTCAAAAAGGTCTCGTTCAGCTTGCCCCAGGGCACCCAGGGCAGCACCAGCGCCGTGAGCACCACGCCCGCCGCCAAAAAGGCCCAGGCCGGGGGGTTTTTGGCCAGCTTCCGGCCCCAGGGGGTGAGCAGGAACGCCAGCGTCAGGCCCAGCATCAGCAGGGTGGCCAGGCCCACGCCCTGATAATTGGTGATGTCGAACAGCTGCTGGGGCTGCACCATGTTGTGGGACAGGTAGGTCAGCGGCTCCTCGTTCACCCGGAATTTGTCGCTGGCGAACTGCTCCAGCATGGGGGCCCAGTAATAGCAGCTGACCACCAGGCAGGCCGCGGCGGCCGCCACGCCCCCCAGGATGGCCCGTTTGTTCAGCACCTTGGGCAGCCGGATGAGCACCCAGGCGATGGCGAACAGCCCCGCCAGGGCCAGGCTGATGGTGTGGCTGAGCATCAGGCCGGTGAAGGCCAAAAACAGCAGCCAGGGCTTTTTGGCGCCCTCTTCGGTCAGGTCCCACAGGCCCCAGGCCACCAGGGGCAGGAACACCATGGCCTGCACCTCACCCACGGCGCTGCGGATGAACAGGTTGGTAAAATGATAGTGGCACAGGCCGTACAGTACCATGAACAAGCAGCCGCCAAAGTGCTTTTTGGTGATGCCCCGGCCGGCAAAATAGCTGGTAACGCACTGGGCGGCCACCAGATAGAGCATCAGCACCTTAAAGGCCACTTCGGGGCTGAGGCCCATCACCCGCAGCACCGCCGCCGGATACAAAAACAGGTCCGGGTAAAAGATGCCGCAGGCATAGCCATAGCCGCCCATAATGAGGGAATAAACACGCACCGGGACGCTGGCGTGGCCTCCCAGGGCGGCGGCCAGGCCCTCCAGCCGCAGGATGTGGAAAGCGCAGTCATGCCCGGCCACCAGATCCCGGCTGATGTAGGGCACGGCACAGACGAACAGCACCAAAAAGCCGCAGGCAAGGCCGGTGAGCCACTGATACCGCCGGGAAGGATCTTGTTGTAACATTCTTTTCCATCTCCACCTTTATGTTTTATCTCTCAAACGCTATTATTATAGCATAGAGAGGCAGCAAATGGTATTCCCAATTGCGCCGGAAAACGACGGAAAGCAAAAAGAAAGAGCCGCGTTTGCGGCTCTTTTCTTTTGTAATAAATATAGATCGTTTGAACGGCTGGGCGAAAGAGACTTTCCACCTTGCCAATGGCGTCTCCCCGAGTAAAGGGAGCTGTCAGCACAAGCTGACTGAGGGATCGTGTTCCGCCCGCTGCCAGCTGGCGGGAAGCGATACATTTCGCTGGCTATGCCGCCGCCCGCTGGCCTTGCTCTGCCGGGGTCAATCCCCCCGGCCCGGCTTATCGCCGAGCCCCCCTTGATACAAGGAGGGGCACTGGCGTGACCGGCAGTTTTGCCTTTTTACAAAAGGGTTTTCGGTTTCGGAATGGCTCACGCCGCGGGCTGCACCTCTCTCAACTTCAAGAACTACGGCCCGGCGGACAGGGACGGCGAGCCGCTGTCAGCCGGGGCCCAGCAGGTCTCACCCGCCCGC
>CASEVW010000127.1 GCA_949291395.1 uncultured Oscillospiraceae bacterium
CCTACGGCGAGGCGGTGCCCCCCACGGTGAAAAAAGGCTGGAACTTCATGGAGCACCCCCTCATCGCACGGCTCTCCAACGACCAGGAGCGTTTCTGGTCGCTGTTCCGGGGCGCGACCTGGTGGCTGCCGCTGCCGGACGCTTTTATGTTCCAGGCGCCGCTGCCCGTTGGCGACACGGCGGCCATCGGCACGGCGGGCGGGCTGCGCAAGGAACTGGAGCAGCTGAACGCGCTGGCCTGGCAGGCCGACGAGGACACCATCCTTGGCTGGAGCGAGACCGAGGGCTATCCCACGGACGGCGTGTACGGCCCGGACGGAAAAATCGACGCGGCCGGCATGCAGGAGCACACCGAATATGACACCCAGTCGCTGGCAAAATTCGCCTTCTCCATCTTCTGGCAGGCCCTGCTGTTTGCGGAAAAGCAGCAGGTGCCCATCCTGATGGACTACTGACCCAAAACACCGAACGGAGGGAAAAAGCGCATGAGCGAAGCGTTCAAGCAGGACCTGAAAGGCAACAAGGGACCGATGCCCGGCGGGCCGTTCCTGATGCAGTTGCTGTTCAAGGAGCCGCCGGCCATGCCGGACCAGGCGGTGATGACCGCCGTACTGCAAAAACACGTTGGGGCCGTGAATTGCTATTCCCGCGACGACAAGATGGCGGGCTTTGAGGCCCTGGAATACATGGCGGAATTCAAAGAAGGCAAAGCCCCGGTGCAGCTGATGGTGATGGCCAGCAACGAGTTCACCGGCAAGGGCATCGACGCCTTTGTGAAGAGCCAGATGTGGGACTGCCCCGACCGGGAGCGGGTGCTGGCGGAGTGCCGCTGGCAGGTGGTGGCCGTGGACATGCTGGCGGCGGCGCTGAACGCTCACGCCCGGGCCAGTCTGGACATGGATTTTCTGGCGGCGCTGGCGGAGCTTTATCCCGCCTGTGAGGCGTTCTACTTTCAGAACTGCGGCAAGCTGCTTTTGGCGCAGGAGGTGCGCGACTGCCCCATCGAGGGGCTGGACCGCTTCATCCGCTTTGGCGTGAACGCCCGCTTTTTCAACGTGGAGGGCACCGGCGACATGGTGGTGGACACCGTGGGCATGAGCACCCTGTATCTGCCGGACCTGCAGTATCATTTTCACGATATGGACCCCAACTGGGTGGTGAACCACGCCTACAATGTTGCCTCCTACATTCTGGAGAACGACTGCCCCATCCAGAGCGGCGAGACCGTGGACGGCGTGGAGAACGGTGCCATCAGCCGGAACGTGCAGTGGAAATGCCAGCTGGAAGAATCGCTCATCCAGCCGCCCCGCCCGGTGCTGGATGTGCACATGGGCCAATTCGCCGCCGGCGGGCGGTGAGTTCTTTTCCCCTTTTCTGACCCCGTGCGCAAAGCCCAAGCAATGACAAATAAACATCCACCGGCCAAGCCGGTGGTTTTTCATATGCGGGCATAGCCCTATGTTCTTCGCCACGCGTAGAACGCGTAATACGGTCTGCCAGCTGCGGGGGATTGTTACTTGCTGCCCGTGAACGGGCCGACCTGGCTCATCGTAAGCTGTTCGCCCATCTCATCCTGTTTCAACTGGTTCTTTATGTACTCCGCAATTCGGCTCTCGTTTTTCCCTACCGTATCCACATATGGGCAATATATATTAGGAAAACCAGCAAACGGATTAGGTAATAGGGCTATATATCAGCCCGCGGCCCCTTGAACCATAGGGGCGTTGAGCTCGATATATTCAGCCATGCGGCGGAACTCGTCAGCGTATTTGAATTTC
>CASEVW010000128.1 GCA_949291395.1 uncultured Oscillospiraceae bacterium
CCAGCCGGTGCAGGTGGACCAGCCCACGGTGGAGGACACCATCTCCATCCTGCGGGGCCTGAAGGAGCGCTACGAGGTGTTCCACGGCGTGAAAATCCAGGACAGCGCCCTCATCGCGGCGGCTACTCTGTCCAACCGGTACATCACCGACCGTTTCCTGCCGGACAAGGCCATCGACCTGGTGGACGAGGCCTGCGCCATGATCCGCACCGAGATGGACTCCATGCCCTCGGAGCTGGACGACCTGCGCCGCAAGATCATGCAGCACGAAATCGAGGAGGCCGCCCTGAAGAAGGAGACCGACGCGCTGAGCGCCCAGCGGCTGGCGGCGCTGCAAAAGGAACTGGCCGAGATGCGCGCGAAGTTCAGCGCCATGAAGGCCCAGTGGGACAACGAGAAGTCCAGCATCGGCAGCGTGCAGAGCCTGCGTGAGGAAATCGAAAAGACCAACGCGGCCATCGAGAAGGCCGAGCGGGAGTACGACCTGAACAAGGCCGCCGAACTGAAGTACGGCAAGCTGCCGGAGCTGAAGAAACAGCTGGCGGAGCAGGAGAAGAAGGCGGAGGCCGCGGGCGAAAAGCAGGATAACCTGCTGCGCGACCGGGTCACCGACGAGGAAATTGCCCGCATCGTGGCCCGCTGGACCGGCATCCCCGTGGAGAAGCTGGTGGAGGGCGAGCGCGAGAAGCTGCTGGGCCTGGAGGACATCCTGCACAAGCGGGTCATCGGCCAGGACGAGGCGGTGCAGAAGGTCACCGAGGCCATCCTGCGCAGCCGGGCCGGCATCGCGGACCCGAACCGCCCCATCGGCAGCTTTTTGTTCCTGGGCCCCACCGGCGTGGGCAAGACCGAGCTGGCCAAGGCCCTGGCTCAGGCCCTGTTCGATGACGAGAAGAACATGATCCGCATCGACATGACCGAGTATATGGAGAAGTTCAGCGTCAGCCGCCTCATCGGCGCCCCTCCGGGATACGTGGGCTATGAGGAGGGCGGCCAGCTGACCGAGGCGGTGCGCCGCCATCCTTACAGCGTGGTGCTGTTCGACGAGGTGGAAAAGGCCCATCCGGACGTGTTCAACATCCTGTTGCAGGTGCTGGACGACGGCCACATCACCGACAGCCAGGGCCGTGTGGTGGATTTTAAAAACACCATCATCATCCTCACCAGCAACCTGGGCAGCCAGTACATCCTGGAGGGCATCCAGGAGAACGGCCAGATCAGCGACGAGGCCCGCACCGCGGTGGAGGGCCTGCTGAAGACCCAGTTCCGCCCCGAATTCCTGAACCGGCTGGACGAGATCGTCTTCTACAAGCCTCTGACCAAGGCCGAGATCGGCGGCATCGTGGACCTACAGCTGGACGACCTGCGCCGCCGCCTGGCGGACAAACAGCTGGGCCTGGCGGTGACCGACGCAGCGAAGGCCCTCATCATCGACCAGGGTTACGACCCGGTATACGGCGCGCGGCCGCTGAAGCGGTTCATCCAAAGCCGGGTGGAGACCCTCATCGCCCGGGAGATCATCGCCGGGGCCCACAACACCGGCGACACCCTCACGGTGGATGTGGAAAACGGTCAGCTGGTGCTGCGCTAAAAGATGATCCCTTCTTCCTCCATTTTTCTTTCTCATACAGAACACGGCCCCCGCTGCGTTGCAGCGGGGGCCGTGTTGTTTTATCAAAAAATGCTGATTTTCCTGCCGCTCAGGCAAGATCTTTCTCGGTCCTGGCTCACGCTGCCATTTCCACGCAGCGCTTCACTTTCCAGGCGCATCCGGGTTTTCGGTGTTGTTCATGGTGTACTCGTAGCCGTATTCCGGCACAAGGCCCTGAGCGTCGGAACAGTACCACACCGTCACCTGGTAGTCCTGCCCGTTTCGGCGCACCGAGGTGTACTGGTAGGGGGGCTCCGGGCCTTCTACCAGGCTGCCCATCTCCAGGATCCGGTAGCGGCCCTCCTGCTCATAGCACAGCTCCTCCAGCGTCTGCGCCGAGGGCTGCCAGTTTTTCAGGCCCAGGTAGCGCTCGGCCGCCCCGCTGATCTCATCCAGCGTGGCCCAGCCTTCCCCATCGGTCTTTCCCTCTGCGCCCATGCGCACCAGGGTGTACACCAGCTGGGCGGCCTCGTGCACCTCTTCGGGGCTCTCGAAGGGTCCCTGATAAAACCAGTGCCGCACCCGGTCCACCTCTTCCAGCAGCTTGGCCAGCCCGGCTTCGTCCAGGCCCTCCGCCCCTTGCCGGGAAAGCTCTGTTTCCGGGTACATCCGCCAGATGCAGCCCGAATCGTAAAAGCTGTCCTGCCCGGTATGATAGGTGAGGTGGTAATCGTGGGTGCCGGGCAGAAGCGGCGCGTTCCCCGGCTCGATCACCTCTAGCCGGAGGGTGATCTGGCATCCCTCGTCCGTCTGGGCCCAGGCGATGGCGGTCTGCCCCAGCTCCAGGCCGGAAATGTCCGCCAGGGCGTAAACGCCCACGTCATACACCGGCTGGCCGTTTTTGGCAAAGCACCGGTCCACCGCCTGCTGGTCCCCGGCGTTCAGCCCGTTCAGCAGGGCCACCGCGTTCCGGTAGGCCAGGGCGGCGGTCTCGTCAGTCAAGGCGATGGTCTCCGCGATCTGGTCCACCGTATCGTTGTAATTCTCCTCCATCTGCCCCGCCGCTTTACTGGCGGCGCTGGCCCCGGAGGAAGCGCTCTGCGCCGGCGTACTGCCGGAGGATGCCGCCCCGCAGCCGCACAGCAGGGCCAGCAGGGCCGCCAGCGCAAACGCCGCCGCCCGCCGGGCGGTCTTTGCCAAAACCGAACGCTTCATCTTCTGTGCCTCCCCGTGCTCTTATGCATTCTTTGTTCTGATTTTACCACATTCTTTCCAGCACGTCCACGTTTCCGCAGAGGGAAAGACACCGCCATCCCGTCTCGCTCATTCGCCCCAGATCAGCTCTGCCTGCCCCAGCAGGCTGTCCGCATCCAATGGCAGAACATCCAGCTGGAATTCCCCGTAATAGACCTGGTCGATCTGATCCGCTTCGCCCAGATAAAAGCGGCCCTCCCAGGGGGAACCGTCCTCCGCCCCGGCAAACAGGGGTTCGATGTATCGGTCCCAGGGCGTTTCGTAATAATAGAACACCGCCACGTTCTTTTCCTCTCCGTCCACCGTGACCGGGCTGGGCCCAAAGGCCACCGTGCCGGCTTTCACAAGGTCGCCCTCATACACCGCATACAACTTGCCGTCCTGCTGCACCACCGAGATGTCCCCGGCATCGTAGGACACACAGCGCTTTGTGAGCACCGCAGCGGAATACAGCCCTGCCACCAGCAGGGCCGCCGCCAGGGCGGAGATGAGCGCCACCAGCACCTTCTTTTTCAAAAAGGACCGTTTCAGCCCCTTGATGACCTTTGCCTGAGCCAGCTGAAAGGCGATGCTTTGGGGCAGGACCAGATCCTTTTGCAGGCGTTCCGCCTGGCGGCGGCAGCCCTCACAGCCTTGCAGGTGTTCCTTCACCAGTTCCTTTGTGTCCTCGCAGGCCACCCCGTCCAGGTACAGCGGGAGAATGTCCTGAATGATATTACAATTGATCTGTTTCATCTTCCATCGCCTCCATGTATGCAATGATCTGTTGTTTTGCCCGATAAAACACCACCCGTGCCCAGCCGGGGCTTTTGCCGAACAGCCGCCCGATGGCTTCAAAGGGCAGCTCGCCAAACACCCGCAGGCTGAACACCTCTTTGTAGGGCTCGCTCATCCCGTGAAGGAACTGGTGGACGCGAAAGGCGCTTTCCTCGTTGGCAAGCTGTTCCGTCAGGTCCACCCCCAGGTCCGGGGCCTCTTGTTCCGTCTCCTGGGGCAGATAGATGTTTTCCCGTCTGCAAACGGTGTAATAGGTATTTTTTGCTATGGTGAACAGCCAGGCCCGGATGTCCTTTCTGCCGTCAAACCGATGGATGGATCTCAGCGCTTTGGCAAAGGTCTCCTGGGCGATCTCCTCGGCAAGGCCCTCTTCCACCGGAAAGCTGCGCAGATACAAAAACACATCCTGAAAATAGTCCCGATACACACGGTCAAAGTCCACCGCCGTCACCTCCTTTCGCTCTATTAACCGGCAAAGCCCAAAAACGTTACAACCTTTCCTGCCGCAAAACAAAAAATGGACGCATAGCTCCGCCATGCGTCCGGTCCGTTTTGTTATTCCACCGTGATCTGCACCGGCAGGATGGCGCCCTCGTCGGTCTTCCAATAAAACCAGTCCCCGTCAAAACACACCTGGCGTTCCGGGTGCATCGGGTCGGGCTGGCTGCTGGTCAGCTGCAACAGCTGCCTGCCGTCCTGGTCGGTGATGGTCAGGGTGCTTGCCCCGTCCTCGCCCGTCTGTAAGGTCAGCCGGGCCAGGGCCTGGCTGGGCTGCTCCCTGCCTTCGGCATCGTACAGCCGGATCTTTCCCTCCACCGGCACATACACCCCGTCCCCTTCCGGGTTGGGCCAGTATTCCTCCACGCCCTCGGGCGGGGTGTGGTCCGCCGGCGGGGTCTCCTCCGCCGGCAGCTGGCTGCGGTAATACTGCCACAGCTCGCCCACGGTGGCAAACTGGGGTTCCAGCTTGGGGTTGAGGTCCAGGTCGCTGAAGCCCCACAGCCCGCCGCTGTAACAGGGCGCCAGGGTCTCTTCGGGCAGGTAGGGGTAGGTCTCGGCCAGCCAGTCCATCTCCTGCCAGATGTCTCTGCCGTCCGCCGGGCCGTCGTAGCCCTGCAGGATCAGCCCCTCGCTGGCGGTATACAGCGGCTTGTATTCGCCGCCGGAAGCCCGGTAGCCCGCCTCGCCGTCCTTGTACACAAAGGCCCAGCCGTCCGTGATGGCCCCAAAATGCTCATAGCCTTCAAACATCACCGGGTACTGGGTGACCACCACCGTACCCTGGGCCCGGGTAACGGCCTGCAGGCTGCTTTCCGGCTGGATGTCCGCCTGTGCGCCGCAGCCCGCCAAAGCCAGGGCCAGCGCTGCCGCCAGGATCATTTTCGTTGTTCTCTGCCCCATGCCCTTGCTCCTTTCAGCCGTTGTGCCGGTACAAAATGTAGGAAGCGTACTCATTGAACACCTGTTCGCCGCTCACCGCCGTGTATTCTTCCGCCAAAATGGCCTGGATCTCCGGGTCCGCCGGGCTGGCGGCCACTACCCATTGGGGCGGGTCCTCCCGGAACATCCGGTCGATCTCCTGGCGCATGCCCCCATCCTCGGCGGCCTGCCAGTCCTGGTGGATGAAATACTTCTGGCAGGGCTGGATGTCCGCCGCCAGATACCACTGAGCGTCCACGTTGTAGCCCAGCACCGAGTCCCGCTCCTCCTCCGGGATCACGCTGGCCGCCGCCCGGGCGGCGTTGTTGTAATCCAGCACCTCGTAAGGGTAGCGGGCCATAAAGCTGTCCTGCTGCCAGCCCGGCAGCCGGGCCACAAGGCTCAATGCCCACACGGCGCAGAGCA
>CASEVW010000129.1 GCA_949291395.1 uncultured Oscillospiraceae bacterium
CAGCGCCTGGCCCACCCGCTCCAGCTCGCCCAGGTCCCGCTCCAGCCCGCTGAGGGTGTGCAGAGTGACGGCCAGGTCCGCCACAAACAGGGCCAGGATCAGCGCCAGCAGCACGGCGCCCGCCATATGGGGGATCAGCTGTACCAAACGGCGCACCGGCGGGTGGACAAGGCGCACCGCCGCCGCGCCCGCAACGCCCCACACCAGGCTGAACTTCAAACAGATATAACCGCCGATGTTGAACCGCTGCTGGGAGTAGTTCCACCAGCGGGTGTGGAACAGGGTCTTGAGCACCCAGCCGGTGACCAGTTCCAGGGCGCTGGTGAGCACCACGCTGCCCAAAAACAACAGGAGAAGATGGGCCGCCAGGGGCGTGAGGGCCAGCAGCACGATCACCATGCCAAACCCGTAAATGGGGCAGACCGGGCCGTTCAAAAAGCCCCGGTTCACCCAGTGGCCGGTGTTGATGGTGCAGAACACCACCTCCACGCACCAGCCCAAAAAGGCGTAGATCACAAAATACCAAAGGATCTGGTAAAGGGTGTAAGACATGACAGGCCTCCTTGTCTTGAAAGTTCGGTTTGGGTGCACAATGGCTGTTGCTTCATTATAGCACCGAAAAACAAAGCGTGGTATAATCAATTTAGCAAAAGTGTAAAACGACCGGCCCAAAAAAGGAGGGGAAAACCGTGGACCGCTGGATCTTTCATTGTGACTGCAACAGCTTTTACGCCAGCGTAGAGCTGTTAAAGCACCCGGAGCTGAAAAATAAATGCGTGGCGGTGTGCGGCGACCCGGAGGGCCGGCATGGCATCGTGCTGGCCAAAAACGAGCCCGCCAAAAAGATGGGCGTCAAGACCGCCGAGGTCATCTGGCAGGCAAAGCGCAAATGCCCGGACCTGATCCTGCTGCCGCCCCACCGGGAATACTACAGAAAGTATTCTAAAATCATCAATGATATATACTGTAAGTATACAGACCGGGTGGAGCCCTTCGGCATCGACGAGAGTTGGCTGGACGTGACCGGTTCCTGGCAGCTGTTTGCCAAAAGCCCGCTGGAACTGGCGGACAAGCTGCGGGCGGAGGTGTTTCAAACCACCGGCCTGACCATCTCGGTGGGGGTGAGCTTCAACAAGGTGTTCGCAAAGCTGGGCAGCGACTATAAAAAGCCGGACGCCACCACCCTCATCAGCCGGGAGAATTTTGCATCCATCGTCTGGCCGCTGCCGGTGGGGGCGCTGCTGTATGTGGGGGCCAGCGCCCAAAAGCGGCTGGCGGCCCTGGGCATCCACACCATCGGCCAGCTGGCCGCCGCCGAGCCGGAACTGCTGGCGGACGCCTTAGGCAAGCTGGGGCTGGAGCTTTCCCGCTATGCCCGGGGGGAGGACGCCGACCCGGTGCGCCGCTGGGGCGAAAAGGAACCCATCAAGAGCGTGGGCAACGGCACCACCTTCCGGCGGAACATCCGGGGCGAAAGGGAGATCCGCTCGGCGCTGAACGTGCTGGCGGACGAGGTGGCCGGCCGGCTGCGCCGCCATGGGGTGTGGGCCGGGGCGGTGCAGGTGACCATCCGGGACCCGGACTTAAAGACCATCACCCGGCAGAAGCACCTGCCCATGAGCACCCATCTGGCCCGGGACCTGGCCCAGGGCTGCTGGGAGCTGATGCAGGCCAACTGGGATATGCGCCGCCCGGTGCGGATGCTCACGGTGACGGCGCTGGCCATCACCGAGGAGCCCTTTGCGGTGCAGCAGAGCTTTTTTGACGATGCCCCAAAAGCCGACCCCAAGCGGGAGAAGCTGGAACAAAGCCTGGACGCCATCCGCAAAAAATACGGCCGGGGAGCCATCGGGGCCGGCAGCCTGCTGGGCAACGACATCGGCCTGGGCAGTTTGGGCATCCGGGAGGAAGAACCGGACGGCAGTGAGGAATTTGACGAAAAGGTAAAGGGGCCGCTGTGACGGCAAGAGGGGAGAGCGCAAGATGATCGAAGCGGTATTGTTTGACATGGACGGGCTGATGTTCGACACCGAGCGGATGTATCAAACGACCTGGCAGCAGGCCGGGCAGCAGCTGGGTGTGTGCATGGATCAGGCGTTGGTGGACAGGATGCGGGGGCGCAACCGGGCAGGCTGCGAAGCCGTCTGCCGGGAGGCCTTTGGCCCGGACTTTGACTTTGACGCGGTGCACCGCCGCTGCCGGGCGCTGATGGCAGAGTGGATCCAGCGAGACGGCCTGCCGGAAAAGCCGGGCCTGCGGCCCTTATTGGAGGAGCTGCGGCGGCGGGGCATCCCGGCGGTGATGGCCACCAGCACCACCCGGGTCAGCGCCTGGGGCCATCTGGAACGGGCCGGGGTGGACGGCTTTTTTGCCGGGGCGGTGTGCGGCGACGAGGTGAGCCGCTCCAAACCCGACCCGGAGATCTTTTTGAAGGCCGCCGCCCTGGCGGGCAAAGCGCCCGAGCGGTGCCTGGTGTTGGAGGACAGCCCCGCCGGTGTGCGGGCCGGGGCGGCGGCAGGCTGCCCCACCGTGATGGTGCCGGACCTGACCGCCCCGGATGAGGAACTGCGGGCGCTGGCCACCGCCATCGTGCCCAGCCTGCATGAGGTGATCCCCCTGCTGGACCAGCTGTAACATACAAAAAGGCAAGCGTTTGTGGGATAAGGCAGGCTGTTGACGAGGATATCTTGTTCGCGGATAAAATTCGCGAAATTTGCAAGGTCCCTTATGAAAGGCAAGACTTGACATGCCTTGAAATATCCTCAAAGGAGATTGATAATATGCAAGATAATAACATGAAAATTGAGCAGCGATTGCAAAACATGGAAAATTTTTATGTGAAAATCAGTGAGGTAATTGAAAAATTGCCTGATGCGATTCCGGAAAAGACCAAAGAAATGTTAAAAAATACGATTTTGGGGGATAAAGATCTTAAATCTTTGATGGAAGGCATTAAATCCCATCGACCGCCCAGAATTTTTTTGGTTGGTAGAACCGGAGTAGGAAAAAGCAGCTTAATCAATGCTTTGTGTGGGGCGTATGTCGCTGGTGTAAGCGATATCAGAAGCTGTACAGAAAGCACACAGACTTACGAATGCAAAGACAAAGGCCGAACATTGATGGAGATCCTTGATACAAGAGGGATAGCAGAATCGGAAAGTTTAAATGAAACGATTTCTGCGGAAGAGATGTTGATTGAGCAAATCAATGAGTTTTCTCCGGATGTGGCGATTTTAATGCTAAGTTGTACGCATCGTGATGGCATCAATTCGGATGTTGAGTTCATGAAAAAGGTGTCTGAAGAGTATGCGGCAATCAATAAGATGAGACTGCCGATCGTAGTGGTTATCAACAAGTGTGATCAAATGCCACCTGCACGCCAATACGATCCTGAAAAGTATCCAGAGAGCAAGATACATAAAATCAACGATACGGTTCAATATTACAAAGGGATCATAGTCAAAAAAGGGCTTAAAATAGATAACATTATTGCTGTTTCTTCACTGATAGACTGGCAAACGCCGGATGGAATGGAGATAGATGCTGACAGTATAGAAAATCTTCCCCAAGCCGATATTGATAATCTTCAAATTGCTTTTGATGGCAGATACAAAATTGATAAGTTAAAAGATATATTAGAAGAAGCAATTGTCGATGCTAGCGCAAAGATGGGTTTTCGGATGTCTTATCGGTTAGATGAAGTTGTAAAAAGAATCGCAAAAAAGCTGACTTCCATTTTCTCAGGGATATCCGCGACGGTAGCGTTGACACCTATTCCTGTATCTGATATTTATATTTTACTAGTGATCCAAAGTGTTCTGGTTTGCCTGATCGTGTCGTTGAGCGGGCGTGACATTTCGCTTGACACAGCCAAAAAGTTTATCTTGAGCATGGGAGGGGTCACAGGGGCTGGGTATGTGTTCAAACTCGTTGCCCAGCAATCTTCCAAATTCTTAAATGCTGTTTTTCCTGGATCTGGTTCTGCGGTGAGTTCGGCAATAGCATATGCGGGAACTACTGCGATAGGCAATGCAGCGGTAGTGTATTACATAGAAGAAGAGAAAATGAGCGAGGTAAAAAAGAAATTTAAGGCGGAACGACAAAAAAGCAAAAAGACAAATAAGCATTTTGAAAAAACGAAATGACAAAACCGGTGGTGTGTTGCTCAAAAAGCAGCACATCGCAAAGCAAGCCTCCGCCTGCGTTTCGCACCGCAGGCGGGGGCTTGCTTTGCTGTTTTCGGCTCAATGGGCGCCGGGGGCGGGGGAGGATGGCTGGCACTGGCGCTGGCGGAACTGGGTGGGGGTGATGCCGTATTCTTGCTTGAACGCCCGGTAGAAGTTGGAATAGTCGCCAAAGCCGATGGCCTGTGCGATCTGCTCCATGGGTTCCCCTGCCTGGATGCGGGTCTTGGCGGCGATGAGCCGGCGCTGGGTGACAAAGCGGTAGAAACTCACGTTCAGCCGGCTGCGGAACAGCTGGCTGATGGTGCTCTCGCTGACCAGGAACTGCCGGGCAGTCCCCTCCAGCGAAAGTTTTTCCGCCATGTGAGTCTCGATGTACAGCATGATCTCGTCCAGCAGCTCCCGCCGCTCGGTGGGGGGCGGGGTGATGTCCCGCATGGCCCGCAAAAGCTGGACCAGCAGCTGGGCCGTCAGGGCACAGCAGGCGGCCTGCCAGCCCAGTTCCTGGCGCTCGGCCTCTTCCACAGTTTGGCGGAAAAACTGGGTCAGCCCCTCCCATTGGGTGCCAGCCGTGCGCAGCAGATAGGGGCCCATTTCAGGGTGATCCTGCGGGAAAAAGGTGGTTTTGATCCGGTCGATGAAGGCGGCGCTCACCCAGATCACCTCCCGGTCGTAGGGTTCGATCAGCTGCTCCAAAAACAGCGGCCGGTGGCTGATCTTGGGGGGAAGGAAGATGATGTCCCCCCGCTGCAGCCGGTAGCGCTTTGCCCCGATCAGATACTGCACGTTGCCGCTGCGGCAGCAGATGAGCTCGTAAAAGAAATGGCTGTGCAGCTGCACCTCGTCGGCGGTGTAGCTGATGTCCTGCTGGGCTTCCACAAAGGGGGCGTCCATTTCCAGCTCCTGATAAGGGTTCTCTTTCACCAGCCCGCTTTTGCGCAGAAGCTCCTGCAATTTGCGGTTGGACACATTCTGCACCGGCAGATCGTACTGGGTCTGCAGGGCCTGGGTCAAACGGAAGAGTTCGGACTTTTTCACAAAAAATACCTCGTGTCATTAGCTATTCTGTCGCAATGGTAGCATATTGTTGCTGGATTTGCAAGGTTTTGTGCTGCTTTTGCAATTCAAATTGCAATTTTTCACGGGTATACTGGAAACCGTTGACGCGGAACATACGGCAGGAGCTCACCGTTTGATCCCACCATTTGCCCCCTGACACACAAAGGAGAGAATCATCATGGATCAAAAGAAAACCCGCCCCTTTGGCATAAAAGACCAGATCGGCTACGTTTGCGGCGATATGGCCGGCAGCTTTGTCAACTTGTTTGTGGACGCCTATTTCCTGACCTTCTGCACCTATGTTCTGGGCATCGACCCGTCCTGGATGGCCGGCCTGTTCCTGATCGCCCGCCTGTGGGACGCCATCAACGACCCCATCATGGGCTCCTTCCCGGATCGCTGGCACCTGGGCAAAAGCGCGGATAAGTTCAAGCCCTGGATCAAGCTGTTCATGATCCCGCTGGCCCTGTCTGGCGTATTGTGCTTTGCCAACGTGTCCTTCACCGGCATCGCCCTGCACGCCTGGGTAGCCTTCGTTTACATTCTGTACGGCATGAGCTATACTGGTACAAGCATGCCCTTCGGCGCCATGGCCAGCGTGGTCTCCACCGACCCCATCGACCGGTCCAAGCTGTCCCGTGCCCGCAGCATCGGCGGCACCCTGGTGGGCATCGGCGCTCTGTCCATCGTGCCGGTGCTCTGCTTTGACAAAAACTCCAACATCATCCCCGAGCGCTTCACCATGATCGCCGTGGTGTTCGGCGTGCTGTGCATCGTGTGCTACCTGCTGCTGTGCAACCTGACGGTGGAACGGGTGCACCAGAAAGATGCCCCCGGCGAAAAGTTCGATTACGGCAAGGTGCTGAAAGCCGCCCTGAAAAACCGTCCCCTCATCGGCGTGATGGTGGCCACCATCGGTTCCATGCTGTACATCACCGGCAGCTCCCAGCTGCGCAGCTACATTTACAAGGAATACTACCAGGATACAGGCATGATGACCCTGGCCAGCCTGGGCTCCCTGCCCGTTATGCTGATCTGCTTTGCGCTGGTGCCCAAGATCGTGGATAAGTTCGGCAAGCGCAACGTGATCCTGGTCATGAGCGCCTACAATCTGGCGCTGTCCGCTATCATCCTGCTGTTCCCCATCCCGGACGCTTTCCTCTACACCATCCTGAACCTGCTGGCCACCATCGGCCAGACCGCCTTCACCATGCTGATCTGGGCGCTGGTCACCGACTGCCTGGACTACAGCGAGTGGAAGATGAACGTTCGCAGCGACGGCAGCATGTACAGCCTGTACACCTTCAGCCGTAAGATCGGCAGCACCATCGCTTCCACCGGCGCCGCCAGCGCCCTGGCCGCCATCGGCTACATTGCCGGCGCGGGCGCTGTGCAGAGCGCTGCCACTGTGAGCAACATCTACTACCTGGTCAACGCTGTGCCCGTGATCACCTGCATTCTGGAGCTGATCGGCATCGGCCTGATTTTCAACCTGGACAACAAGACCACACACAAGATGTACGACGAACTGGCCCAGCGCCGTGCCAGCGGCACCGCGGCGGAAGCCTGAGCCAAAACGAAGGGGAGGACTATGGAACGGCTGCAAAAAATCGATCTGCATATGCACCTGTCACCCTGCCAGGTGCCCCGGGAGGGGGACCTGTGGATTAGCACCCCCGCCGGGATGCTGCCCCACATGCGGCAGCTGGGCATCGAAAAGGCGGTGCTGATGAGCGCCGGCGAAAGCGCCGCCCCGCCCATGGCCGGCAATGAGGCCTGCCATGCCATGGCAGCGGCCGATCCCGAACATTTTGCCTGGATGTGCAACCTGGACCCGAAGGATCCGGAGACCATCCCCCAGCGCCTTGCGGTATGCAAGGCGCTGGGCGCGGTGGGCGTCGGCGAGCTGATGATCAACCGGCGGCTGGACGACCCACTGCTGCGCACCATCTTCGCCGCTGCCGGCCAGCTGGACCTGCCCGTCACCTTTCACATGAGCCCGGAAGCGGGCTACAGTTACGGCGTGGTGGACCAGCCCGGCCTGCCGCTGCTGGAAAAGACGCTGGCGGATTTTCCCGATACAAAGTTTCTGGGCCACAGCCAGTGCTTCTGGATCGAGATGAGCGGCGACGCCCCCACCGGCAAAGAAGAGCGAAACCAGTGGGGCAAAGGGCCGGTCCTGCCCGGCGGCCGGGTGCCGGAGATGTTTGCCCGGTACCCCAACCTGTATGGCGACCTGAGCGCCAACAGCGCGGGCCAGGCCATCATGCGGGACCCCGCCTTCGGACTACGCTTTCTGGAGACCTATGCCGACCGGCTGCTGTTTGCCACCGACATGGTGAACGCGGAGATGGTCTTCCCGCTGGGCGCGTGGCTGGATCAGCAGGCCGCCGAAGGCCGCCTGAGCCGCAGCGCCTACCAAAAAATCTGCCGTGAAAATGCCCAGCGCATCTTCGGGCTATAAATCTGGAGGAACACTATGGAACTTCGTACCCGTATTTTGCCCCGCATGCTGAACAGCGAGGTGGAAGCCTATCTGGAACACAACGACATCATCATCGTCCCCGTGGGCACCGTGGAGATGCACGGCGGCTTCCCGCTGGACTGTGAGACCGTGATCAGCGAGGCGTATGCCCTGAAGATGGCCGAAGCCTGCGACGGCCTGGTGCTGACCGGGCTGCCCTACTTCTACGCCGGGGCCACCGCCACCGGCCGGGGCACCACCCAGGTGAGCGTCCGCCAGGGTATCGACTATCTGTCCGCCATTGCCCACAGCCTGTTGCGCCAGGGCTTCAAGCGCCAGGTCTACGTGAGCTTCCACGGCCCGGCCCACATGACCTGCAGCCCCATGGTGCGGGATTTCTACGACGAGACCGGCGTGCCCATCCTGTACATGGACCTGACCATGCAGATGATGAAGAACGCCCGGGACCTGTTCAAGACGATGGACGCCTTCCACGCCATCACCGTGGGCGCCTACCAGATCATGAAACGGCTGGAGGACGTGCCCCTGACCACTGAATTTTCCCAGCAGGTGCCCCAGAGCTGCGCGCCCTTCAACGACATCTTCGGCCTGGCGTACCAGAGCGCCGCCGTGGGCTACTGCTTTGGCGAGCCCACCGACCATATGCCCACTACCGCCGTGCCGGATGAAGCCGCTCGCCAGAAGCTGGCGGAGGAAGGCCAGGAACTGATCGAACAGCTGGTGGAACGCATGGATATGCCCCATGTGGTGGACCAGCTGGAAAAACTGGCGGCCTACGACCGCCAGGTGGCCGAAAAGTACCCCTGGATCCCCAGCGCCTGGAACAACCGGGATAAGTAAAAACGACAACTCCCTCTGCTTTGTAAATAAAGGGCCGCCAGGCCCGAAAAAACAAGACCAGCCCCCGCCGGCGGTGCGTTTTGCATCGCCGGCGGGGGCTGGTCGTTTGATAAGGTTTGTGTTTACTGGATGCCCCGGGCGGCGCGGATGGCGGCGCTTTCCTCCTTGTCCCGCTGGGTGCGGGCGGCGATGGCGGCAGCCAGGTCCTCGTCGGTCATGGGCTTTTTCACTGCGATGAGGGCCTTGGTGGGGATGCCCTGCTGGGTGAACATGGCCTCGTGCTCGGTGCGGATGTTCCACTCCGGCTCTTCGGCGTGCAGATCGAAGGTCTTCCACAGGATCTCAAAGCCCGCCTCGGGGAAGTAAGACAGGCTATCTCGGAAGAGATCGTCGTCGTCGGTCTTGAAATAGATCTCGCCGTTTTCCTCCAGCAGGGTGCGGTAGAGCGCCAGCTGGCGGGTGTGGGTGAGCCGGTGCTTTTTGTGGGCCAGCTTTTTGTTCCAGGGGTTGCAGAAGTTGATGTAGATGCGCTGCACGCTGTCCCGCTCGTCAAAGGCGTTCAGGATGCGCTCGATGTCCAGGCTCATGATCATCACGTTGTCCGGCATAAGGCCCTTTTCAGCGTACACCCGCTCGATGTTGCGCTTGGCCAGGATCAGCACCTTGTCGGTGATGTCGATGCCCAGGTAGTTCACATCGGGATGGCGGCTGGCCAGCTGGGCCAGAAAGCCGCCCTTGCCGCAGCCCAGCTCCAGATGCACCGGCTGCTCGGGCCGGGCGAACACGCTGTGCCAGCGGCCCTTGTTTTCCAGCGGGGCGTGGGCGTGGTAGGGGCAGGCCAGCAGTTCCGGGCGGGCATAGGGTTTGAATCGCATTCTCATGGTATAAAGTCTCCTTGCTTATGGGTGGGTGAAACAACAAAGGGGGTCAGCGGGGCAGGGCGGCGCGCAAAAAGGCTTCTACCGCCGCAAACTCGCCGGTAAGGCTGCCCTGCACAAAGGCGGGCTTGCCGCCGCCCCGGCCCTGGAAGGCCTCGTTCAGATGGCGGCAGAGGGGCCGCAGGTCCGCGCCGGGGGCGGTGCAGCCCATGGCGTAGGCAAGGCCGTCCGGCCCGGCGGG
>CASEVW010000130.1 GCA_949291395.1 uncultured Oscillospiraceae bacterium
CGATAAGGTTCCGTTCAAGCTTCGATATTGTTCAATTTTCAAGGTCCTGTGCCGCTTACCTCTCAGCGAGGCAGCTTGTTTATTATATCTCGCAAAGTTCTTTTTGTCAAGCACTTTTTTGAAATATTTTTTCAAGCTCTTCCGAGCGGCTTGCCGTTTTTGACGGCTCAGTTATAATACCACACCCCCGTACCAGAAGTCAACACCTTTTTTCAATTTTCTTTGAAAAAATCGTACTTTTCTTTTTTGGCCGGTGAACCTGTTCTTTTTTCTATATAGGATCAATAATGAACCTGTTTTCCCTCTGTGCAACCTGCTCACCCTGCAAAAGCCAGCCGCCGCCCGCAGAAACTACGGGCGGCGGCTCTTTGAAAATCTTTTTCAGCTTTTACAGCTTGGCGTTCTGCTCCTTGACCCAATCAAACACCTGCTGGGCCACCGGTGCAACAGCGCCCTGGTCAAAGGGCACCTTAAAGCCCGCCGCATGCACCAGGCCGGAATAGGTATCGCTGCCGCCCTTCTTCACCAGCGCCAGATACCGCTGCCAGGCATCCTTCGGGTCCTTCAGGTGGGCCGCAAAGAACTGCAGCGAGGTAAACTGCGCCAGGCAGTAATCAATATAATAGAAGGGATACTGATAAATGTGCAGCTGACGCTGCCAGCCCGCGCCCCGGCCATAGAAGGGCAGATCCTCAAAATCATTCCAGGGACGGTACTTGTGCTCCAGCTCCAGCCAGACCTGATTCCGCTCATCCGGCGTCAGGTGGGGCTGGGCGTAAACGATATGCTGGAATTCATCCACCATGCATCCGTAAGGCAGGAAGGTCAGGGCTTCCTGGGCATGGGCCAGGGCGTATTTGCCGGTGTCCTTGCCAAAGAAGAGATGATGCCAGGGGCTGGTGAGGAACTCCATGGACATGCTGTGGATCTCGCAGCTCTCCAAGCCGGGGCTGGCCAGCTCCTGGCACATGCCCTGCTGCACCGCCACCCACGCCTGGAAGGCATGGCCGGCCTCGTGGGTCAGAACGTCCACGTCGCCGGAGGTGCCGTTGAAGTTGGAGAAGATAAAGGGCGCGCCATAACCGGGGATGGTCTCGCAGTATCCGCCGGGGGCTTTGCCGGGACGGCTCTCCAGATCGAACAGCTGGCTCTCTGCCATAAAGTCGATGAACTGGGCGGTCTCGGGGCTCAGTTCCTGATACATCTTTACTGCCTTGGCCAGCAGCTCGGGGGCAGTGCCCTGGGGCACCGGGTTGCCGTCCTTGAAGCTGATGGGCCCGTCATAGAATTTGGCATCGGGCAGGCCGACGCGGGCAAACTGGGCTTTCATCGCCTCGTGAGCCAGCGGGGTCACGCTCTGTGCCACCTGATCCCGGAAGCGCTTCACGTCCTCTTGGTCGTAGCCCAGGCGGCCCATGCGCAGGTAAGACAGGGGCACATAGTTCTCATACCCCAGCTTGCGGGCCTGGGCGTTCCGGTTCTCGATCATCTTGGTGTAGATGTCGTCCAGCTCTTCCCGGTGATCGTCAAAGAACTTGCCGGAGGCCTCAAAGGCCGCCTTGCGCACCGAACGGTCCAGGCTCTGCTGGTAGGGGCCCAGTTCCGGCAGGGTAAGGGTCTTGCCGTCAAATTCCACCTGGCCGCTGGCGTACAGCTTTTGATACTGGCTGGCCAGAGCGTTTTCCTGGCGCATCAGCTCCACCACTTCCTCGTTTGCGGCGGCGGCAGCCACTTCCATCTTCTGCAGCAGGATCTGGCCGTACTCCTTGGCCAAGCCCTCCTTGTGGGGGCTGGCCAGGAACGCCCGGCACAGTTCCAGCTGGGCATTTTCCACATCAGGGCCTTTCTGGTTGAAGAAATCATTCTCCTGGTCGTAGAATTCGTCCCGGGTATCCAGGGTGTGGCGGATCTGCGCCAGGCTGCGGGAGGTGTTGAAGGCGTCGCTCAGCGCGCTGTGCTCTTTGAAGATCGCCGTCAGCTGCTCGCCGTTCTGGGCATTCCGTGCCCGCTCGGTCAGCTCCCGATATGCCGCTGTCACCTGGGCCACGTCCGGGCGGGTGTACTGCATATCGCTAAATTTGCAAACTGCCATAAAAGTTCTCCTTTTCCGGCCTTTTCATTATAAAGGATAAAGGCCCGTTTTCTTTTCTTATTGTAGCCCTTCCCCGCCTGGATTGCAAACCCCGCAAAGTGCCTTTTTTTCTCTCGGGGCCTTGTATCCGCCGGCAAGCTGCCGTATAATAGACCTTGCAGAGTAAAAGCCTGTGCGTCAAGTGCTGGTCTGACGGGGAGTTGCAGACCGGACGAAGGAGCCCCCTCCGCGGTGCAGGCTTTGCATCCCGCTGCTGCATAAACGAAGCGTGCAGACAACCGGGGCCCTGGCTCCGCGGCTGTGCGGTGCTTTGGCCTTGTTTTTTCCCACCTCCTTTTGTGCGGCATCCGCATATAAAGGAGGTTTTTTCATGTCCAAATTAAAACAACTGTTTCGGGATTCCGCTCAGGAATTCCACAGCCCCCGCACCCTGGCGGTGGTGGCGCTTTTGATCGCACTGAACATCACGCTGGACGCTTTGAACATCCGCCTGCAGCTCACCCCCCAGCTGCGCATCGGGTTCGGCTTTCTCACCAGCGCCATGGCGGGCATGCTGTTCGGCCCGGTGGTGGCCATGACCGCCGGGGCCGCCATGGACTTTTTGGGCTGGGTGGTGAACACCGGCGGCGGCGCTTACTTCCCCGGCTTCACCCTCACCGCCATCCTGGCGGGCCTGATCTGGGGCCTGGCCCTCTACCACAAGCCGCTGCGCTGGTACCGGGCGCTGGCGGCCAAATTCTGCATCAATATCTTTTTGAACATCTTTTTGAACAGCTTCTGGCTGTACCTTTATTACGGCAAGAGTTTCCAGCTGACCACCCTGCCGCTGCGCATCGGCAAAAACCTGCTGATGCTGCCCATCGAGGTGCTGCTGGTGATGTTCGTGGGAGGCCTTGTGCATAAGATCGACCAGCGCAGCGTATACCACCGCCCCCGGCGCTGAAAAACTGACCACAAAAACCGCGGATCCGGCAAAAGCCGGACTCGCGGTTTTTTATTGTTATTTATTGTTACTTACCGCCCCAGCACATAACGTTCCAGCGCCAAAGCCACGCCGTCCTCATCGTTGGTGGCGGTGACCCGGTCCGCCGCTTTCTGGATGTGCTCCGGGGCATTTCCCATGGCAACCCCCAGCCCCACGGCCTTGAGCATCGCCAGGTCATTTTCGGAGTCGCCGCAGGCCATCACCCGGCTTTGGGCAAGGCCCAGCCGCTGGCCCAGGTCCAGCAGGGCGCGGCCCTTGTTCACGCCTTTGGCGCTGATCTCCAGATTGTTCTCCTCGCTGGTGACCGCTTCAAAGCAGCCCATCCCTTCGATGATCCGCCGGGCCGCCTGCCGGTCTTCCTCCCGCAAAAAGAACATGGTGCACTTTTCAAAGCCTTCCTGCCGGGCAATGAAGTCCTCAATATCCTCCACCGGCTGGCGGCTCTGGCGCATATATTCCGCCATGCCACGGGGCGCCCATTCCTCGGCCACCGCCAGGTTGTCCACCTGGCTGTAGCCGCTCCCGGCAATGAACACGTCGAACACCCGGTACAGCCCCTTGGCCGCCTGAAAGGCCTGCTGCACCAGCTGCCGGTCCATCCAGTATTTCAGAACGATCTCGCCGGTGGCGGTGCGCACCACGCTGGCCCCGTTGGCGGTGACGGCATACTCCACGCCGGGGATGTCCAAAAAGGCCTTGGGCACGCCCCGCAGCGGCCGGCCGGTGGCCGGGATGACCCGGCAGCCCCTGGCAATGGCCGCTTCAATGGCCGCCCGGGTGCGGGGGGTGATCTGATGCTGGCTGTTCAGCAGGGTGCCGTCGATGTCCAGCCCCACCAGGCCGATGTCATACCCGCTCACTGTTTGCCCAGCTCCTTGTTCTTTTCACAGCTTTTCACCACTGCGTTGATGGCCGCCGCCCGCAGGCCGCCCTCTTCCAGGGCGTGCACGCCGGCAATGGTGCTGCCGCCGGGGCTGCACACCTCATCTTTCAGCTGGCCAGGGTGCTTTTTGGTCTCCAGCACCATGCTGGCCGCCCCCACCAAGGTCTGGGCAGCATATTCCAGCGCCTTTGCCCGGGGCAGGCCGCACGCCACGCCGCCGTCCGCCAGGGCCTCGATGAACTGATACACATAGGCCGGGCCGCAGCCTGAGACCGCACTGCCGGCGTCCATCAGTTTTTCCTCAATGGCGTCGAACCGGCCCGCCGCATCCATTTTAATCAGGAACTCTTCCAGATCCTCCGGGTCCACCCCCGGGCAGGCGGTATACAGGATCATCCCCTGGCCAATGGCCGAGGGGGTGTTGGGCATGATGCGCAAAAAGGGCACCCGCCGCCCCAGCATCTCGGCCAGGCGCTGGAGGGTCAGGCCCGCCGCCATGCTCACCAGCACGAACCGGTCGGTGCGCTCGGCCAGCACCGGGGCCAGCTCTTCCAGCACGCCGGCCATCATGTTGGGTTTCACGCCCAAAAAGATGAATTTCGCCTCCCGGGCCACGGTGGCGTTGTTCATGGCCACGTCGCAATCCAGCTCTTCCGCCAGAGAGATGGCTTTCTCCATGGTGCGGTTGGTCAGCACCACCTGCCGGGGGTTCCAGCGGCAGGCCGCCCGGGCCAGGGCGCCGCCCATGTTGCCCACGCCGATAAATCCAAAGGTATAGCTCATTGCAAAACACCTCATTTGCTCTATTTTATCCCCGTTTTTTTCCGGGGGCATCCCTACGTTTCAGTATAGCTGCTGGGCAGGGTTTTTGCAAATTTTTCTTTGTGGGGCACCAAAGCGGAAAACCGGCCTACTTGTAAAAAGCAGGCCGGTTTTTGCCGTTCAGGATCTTATTCGTAGCGCAGCGCCTCGATGGGGTCCAGCTTGGCGGCTTTGTTGGCCGGATAGTAGCCAAAAAACACGCCGATGAGCATGGAGAAGCCCACCGCCAGCACAATGGCCGCGGCGCTGGGTTTTGCCGCATAGCCCAACAGGCTTGCGCCCGCCGCGCCCAGGCCCACGCCCAGGATGACCCCCAGCGCGCCGCCCACCAGGCAGATGACCACCGCCTCGGTGATGAACTGTAACCGGATGGCGATGCCCGGCGCGCCCAGCGCCTTGCGGGTGCCGATCTCCCGGGTGCGCTCGGTGATGCTCACCAGCATGATGTTCATCACGCCGATGCCGCCCACTAACAGGCTGATGGCCGCAATGGCGCTGATGGCCAGCTTCACTGTGTTCAGCATGCTGGTCATCTCCTCCAGCATGCTCTCCATGCTGGAAGCCGTGGCGGTGTAGCTTTCGTTGCGGGTATAAAAGCTGACAAAGAACCGCTCCACCTGGTCCAAAAAGGCGGTGGTGTCGGTGCCGGCGGCCGCCACCACCGTGAAGTTCTGATACCCGGCAGTGCCGCCGCTCAGCTTTTGGGCGGTCTCCATGGGCATATACAGGTCGGTCACCGGGTCGGCGCCGGTCATGCTCACGAACCCGTCGTCGTCGTATTCATACACGCCCGCCACATAGAACTTCAGCAGCTGGCCGTTCAGGCTCAGCTGGAACTCCTGCCCCAGCACCGAGGCCCCACTCTGGCCGAACACGCTCTCACAGAACACATCCGACACCACGGCCACCTGGCGCTCGCCGTCGGTATCCTTGATGAAGCGGCCGTGCAGCAGCTCCAGACCATTGGCGGCGGCGTAGTCGGCGTTCACGCCCAGGACGCTCACCTGTACGGTGGTTTCCTCCTGCTGCACCTGGCCGCTGCCCAGGTTCTGCTGCAGCGAGATGGAGTCGATCTGATCGGGGTAGGCGGTTCGAAACTCCTCGATCATGGCGTCGGTGAACAGGTCCTCCTCACTGGGAGATTCCATGCCGAACATTCGGATCGCCATCCCATCGGTCTGGCTGGAGTCGTCATCGGATTTGCGCTGCAAGCTGACCGTGATGTTGTTCACGCCAAAGCTCTGCAAACTGTCGGTGATGGAGCCGGTAAGCGAGTCGCCCACCGTGACGATGGCGATCACCGAACCGATGCCGATGATGATGCCCAGCATGGTGAGCAGCGCCCGCAGCTTGTTGGCCCACAGGCTGCCAAAGGCCAGGCGGATGTTGTCAAACAGCTGCACGGCGGCCCGCCCCCTTTCGCTCGCTGATGAACTGCCCGTCCCGCAGCGTCAGGATGCGGCTGCACTCCTCCGCCAGTTCCTGGCTGTGGGTGATGAGCACGATGGTCATGCCCTCGGCGTGCAGCCGGTGAAAAATATCCATCACGGTGCGGCTGGTGGCGGAGTCCAGCGCACCGGTGGGTTCGTCCGCCAGCAGCAGGGCCGGCCGGTTCGCCAGCGCCCGGGCGATGGCCACCCGCTGCTTCTGCCCGCCGGACAGCTCGTTGGGCTGATGCTTTGCCCGCTGCTGCATGTTCACCATCTCCAAAAGTTCCGCCGCCCGCTGGCTGCGCTGCTTTGCGGGGATGCCGGCGTACAGCATGGGCAGCTCCACGTTTTTCATGGCGCTGGTGCGGCCGATCAGATTAAAGGTCTGGAACACGAACCCGATCTTCTGGTTGCGGATGACGGAAAGGTCCTTGTCCCTGGCGGTGGTCACATCCACCCCGTCCAGGGTGTAGCTGCCCTGGGTGGGCCGGTCCAGCGCGCCGATGATGTTCATCAGGGTGGACTTACCGCTGCCGGACTCGCCCACGATGGCCACGAACTCGCCGGGCCACACCTGCAAGTCGATGCCGTGCAGGATCTCCAGCTCGTTTGGCTGACCGATATAATAGGTCTTTACAATGCCGTGCATGTCAATGATA
>CASEVW010000131.1 GCA_949291395.1 uncultured Oscillospiraceae bacterium
CCGGATGCCCCTGGCGCTCCTGTTCGCGGTGGGGCTGGTGGGCCTCTGCCTGGGGGTGCGGCTGCCGGGGGCCAAGGTCTGGCGGTTTTTGAGCGGCATCAGCTATAACTTTTACATCTGGCACCAGTGGCTGGCGGTGCGCATCAAGTACGACCTGCGCATCCCGCCCTGGCAGGGCGACACGCCGCCGAACCAGCTGGGGGACACAGTGTGGATGCACCGGTATCTTGCGCTGATCTGGTGCGCGGCCTTTGCCGCGGCGGTGCTGGCCACCTATCTGGTGGAAAAGCCGGCGGCACGGTGGCTTAAGAGTCTGCTTTTGAGCCGCATGCCCCAAAACGGCGGAAAAGAACAAGAGCCTTGTACGTCAGGGGCTTGCAAAGCCAAAAAAGATGTGCTATAGTAAGTAGCGTAAGACTATGTTTGAATGGAGAGTGGGCCGCAAGGCCCGCTCTTCTTGCTTGTTTGGGGCTTTTCGCCCCCATCGACCGAAGAGGGAGGTTTGCAGATGGCAAAAGCAAAAAGCGGCCAGAACACGGTGCAGCAGGTGGAACAGCTGGTCCGACCGGTGATCGAGGGCATGGGCCTTGTGCTGTGGGACGTGCGCTTTGAAAAGGAAGGGCCGGACTGGTACCTGCGGGTGCTCATCGACCCGGCGGACGGCACGAACCTGGACATGAACACCTGCGAGGCGGCCAGCCGGGCCATCGACCCGGTGATCGACGCCGCCGACCCCATCGACCAGGGCTATTTTCTGGAAGTGGGCAGCCCCGGCCTGGGCCGCCGGCTCACCCGGCCCGAGCATTTTGAAAAGTATCTGGGCCAGAAGATCGCCGCCCGGCTCATCCGGCCGGACGAGGCGGGCCGCCGGGAGTACGCCGGCATCTTAAAGGCCATCGAAAACGGCGCCGTGACCCTGGAAGAGGAAAGCGGCACGGTGCAGTTCGAGCTGGCCGCCGCCAGCTTTGTGAAGCTGTGCGACGACGAGGATCTGTTTTAACAAGCGGCGCTCTTGGGCCGGTAGAATAATTGGAGGAGATTTGCAACAATGAACGCAGAATTTTTTGAAGCGCTGTCCATGCTGGAAAAAGAGCGTGGCCTGACCGCTGAATACCTGATCGACAAGATCAAGGCGGCCATCGTGATCGCTGTCAAAAAAGATTACGAGGTGGAGGACGAGAACGTCCTGGTGGAGATCGACACCGTGCACGGCAAGTTCACCGTGTCCCTGGTGCGGGACATCGTGGAAGAGGTGGAGAACCCCCACACCCAGCTGACCCTGGAGGAGGCCCAGGCCATCCGCAAGACCTACAAGATGGGCCAGCGGGTGGTCACCCCGCTGAAGACCAAGGACTTTGGCCGCATCGCCGCCCAGACCGCGAAGCATGTGATCCGTCAGGGCATCCGGGAGGCCGAGCGCAATCAGCTGTTTGACGAGATGCAGGGCAAGGCCCACGAGATCGTCACCGCCCGGGTCACCCGGGTGGACATGGACCGGGGCATCGTGGCCCTGGACATGGGCAAGGGCGAGGCCATCCTGCCCCGCTCCGAGCAGGTGCCCGGCGAGGAGTTCTTTGAGGGCCAGCACGTGCAGGTGTACGTGAAGGACGTGGTGGTCACCGAGCGGGGTCCCCGGGTCATCATCAGCCGCACCAGCGAGCAGCTGGTGAAGCGCATGTTCGAGATGGAGGTGCCCGAGGTATTCGATGGCACCGTGGAGATCAAGGCCATCAGCCGTGAGGCCGGCGTGCGCACCAAGATCGCCGTTTGGAGCAAGGACGAGAACATCGACCCCGTGGGCGCTTGCATCGGCGCTCACGGCGTGCGCGTGGGCAAGATCGTGGAAGAGCTGCACGGCGAAAAGATCGACGTGGTGCGCTGGAGCGAGGACGTGAGCGAGTTCATCAGCGCCGCTCTGAGCCCCGCCAAGGTGCTGAAGGTGGAGCTGCTGGAAGGCGAGAAGAAGGCCTGCCGGGTCACCGTGCCGGACCATCAGCTGAGCCTGGCCATCGGCAACAAGGGCCAGAACGCCCGCCTGTGCGCCCGCCTGACCGGCTACAACATCGACATCCGCCCCGAGAGCGGCTACTACGGCGAGGATGAGCCCGAGGCCCCCCAGGCTGAGGAAGCCGGCGAGGAATAAGCCGGGCCGCCGCTATTACAATAGAGAGAGGAGCGTCCCACCACGATGCAACAACGAAAGATCCCGCTGCGGCGCTGCATGGGCTGCAACGAGTCCAAACCCAAAAAGGAGCTGGTGCGCGTCGTGCGCAGTCCCGAGGGAGAGATCTCGCTGGACCTTGTGGGCAAAAAGCCCGGCCGGGGCGCTTACCTTTGCCCCAGCGCCCAGTGCCTGGCCAAGGCCCGCAAGGCCAAACGCCTGGAACGGGCCCTGGATACCCAGATCCCGCCCGAGGTATATGAGAGCATCGAGCGAGAGATAGAAGGAGCCGAGCGTGGAGAATAAACAAAAACTGGTATCGGCCATCTCGCTGTGCCGCAAGGCAGGCAAGCTGGTCATGGGCTTCGACGCCGTGCGCGAGAGCGTGTTCGGGGGCAAGGCGGCGCTGGTGCTGCTGGCCGCCGACGTGAGCGAGGGCACCGCAAAGCGGATGCGCCGCACCTGCGAGGACCTGACCGACTGCCTGTCCATGCCGCTGACCCAGATGGAACTGTGTTCCATCAGCTACAAAAAAGTGGGTGTGTACGGCATTCTGGACGAGAACCTGGCTGATCTGTGCAAGCAATACCTGGCGGAGGAAAAGGAGGAAATCGAATGACCATTAAATATAAAGTAAGCGACGTGGCGAAAGACCTGAACGTATCTGCAAAGCAGATCGTGGAGCTGCTGGCCAAGGATGGCAGCGAGCCCAAAAAGACCGGCGCCAACCTGACCGAGGCCGAGCTGAACCTGGTGTTTGAACACTTTACCCAGGCCAACGCTGAAAAGGATCTGAGCGCCTATCTGGACAGCGCCCCCAAGCCCCAGCCCAAGGCCGGCGAAGTGCTGAAAAAGGCCGACGGCACCGTTGTGGAGATGGGCGGCAAAAAGAAGGCCGAGAAGAAGGCCCAGGCCAGCCCTGCGCCGGTAAAGCGGGAAGTGGTCACCAAGGTGGTGGACACCCGCACCGTGGACGTGAACCTGGACCGCTTCAATGAAAAGTTCGACGAGCTGGCTTCCACCAAGAACGTGGAGAACCGCCGCAAGCCCCAGCCCGCCGGCAACAAGCAGAAGTTCGGCAACAACCGCAACAAGAAAGGCCAGAACTTCCAAAAGCGCCGTGAGACCGAGGCCGAGCGGCTGCAGCGCATCCAGCTGGAAAAGGCCCGCAAGGCCCAGCTGAAGGTGCAGATCCCCGACGAGATCACCGTGGGCGAGTTGGCTACCCGCTTGAAGCAGACCGCCGCCAACGTGATCAAAAAGCTGATGGGCTTTGGCGTGATGGCCTCCGTCAGCGAGGTCATCGACTTTGACACCGCCAGCCTGATCGCCGAGGAATTTGGCGCCAAGGTGGAAAAAGAGGTGCATGTGAGCATCGAGGAGCGGCTGTTCGAGGTGGACGAAGATCCCGCCGACAGCCTGCAGGAGCGCCCCCCCGTTGTGGTGGTCATGGGCCACGTTGACCATGGCAAGACCAGCATCCTGGACGCCATCCGCAAGAGCCATGTGACCGCGGGCGAGGCCGGCGGCATCACCCAGCACATCGGCGCGTACCAGGTGACCGCCGGCGGCAAGGTGATCACCTTCCTGGATACCCCCGGCCACGAGGCTTTCACCAGCATGCGTGCCCGCGGCGCCAACCTGACCGACATCGCCGTTCTGGTGGTGGCCGCCGACGACGGCATCATGCCCCAGACCGTGGAGTCCATCAACCACGCCAAGGCGGCCGGCGTTTCCATCATCGTTGCCATCAACAAGATGGATAAACCCACCGCCAACCCCGACCGGGTCATGGAGCAGCTGACCCAGTACGAGCTGGTGCCCGAGCAGTGGGGCGGCGACGTGATCTGCGTGCCCGTGTCCGCGCTCACCGGCCAGGGCATCGGCGATCTGCTGGAGAACATCAACCTGGTGGCCGAGGTCAAGGAGCTGAAGGCCAACCCCGACCGCCGGGCCAAGGGCGCCGTCATCGAAGCCCGCCTGGACAAGGGCCAGGGCCCCGTTGCCACCATCCTGGTGCAGAAGGGCACCCTGCATAAGGGCGACTGCGTCATCGCCGGCACCGCCGTGGGCCGCGTGCGCACCATGAAGAACGACAAGGGCCAGTTCATCGAGACCGCCGGCCCCTCCACCCCCGTGGAGATCACCGGCCTGACCGAAGTGCCCAGCGCCGGCGACCTGTTCGACGCCGTGGCCGACGAGAAGCTGGCCCGCGAGCTGGCTGACAAGCGCGCCGCCGAGGAGAAGAAGCGCCAGTTCAGCAGCTACCAGAAGGTGACCCTGGATAACCTGTTCAGCCAGATCGCCGAGGGCGAGCGCAAGCAGCTGGACATCATCGTCAAGGCGGACGTACAGGGCAGCGCCGAGGCCGTGAAGCAGAGCCTGGAGAAGATCAGCAACGACGAGGTGCGGGTAAAGGTCATCCACGCGGGCGTTGGCGCCATCAACAAGTCCGACGTGATGCTGGCCAACGCCGGCGGCGCCATCATCATCGGCTTCAACGTGCGCCCCGACCCCGTTGCCAAGGAAGAGGCCGCCCAGTGCGAAGTGGAGATGCGCATGTACCGGGTCATCTACGACGCCATCAACGACGTGACCGACGCCATGAAGGGCATGCTGGCCCCCAAGATCCGGGAAGTGGAGCAGGGCCGTCTGGAAGTGCGCCAGGTCTACAAGATCTCCAGCGTTGGCCTGGTGGCCGGCAGCTACGTGCTGGAGGGCAAGATCACCCGCAGCAGCAAGATCCGCGTTGTGCGTGACGGCATCGTCATCACCGAGGACGAGATCGCCAGCCTGCGCCGCTTCAAGGACGACGTGAAGGAAGTGGCCCAGGGCTATGAGTGCGGCGTGACCCTGGAGAAGTTTGCCGACATCAAGGAAGGCGACATCTTCGAGGCTTACATCCTGGAGGAATACCGGGATTGATCGGTAAAACGGCCGTCGGCTGTTTTGCCGTGCCATGGCAGCGCCATGGGCAATGAATGACAGAGACCGAACGCCGGGTCCGGGCGCCCGCTGACGCCCGGACCCATCCTTTCATGGAGAAGGCTTTTCAGCGAAAAAAGGAGAAACAATATGGCGAATCCCAAAAATCAGGGCCGTCTGGCCCAGGATATGAAGCGGGAAGTGATTGGGATCATCAGCCAGATGAAGGATCCCCGCCTGGAGGGCGGCCTGCTGACGGTGACCCGCCTGGATGTGACCCCGGACCTGGATGTGGCAAAAGTCTACATCAGCGTGATGGGCAAGCCCGAGGGCGCGGCGGAGGCCATCAAGGCCCTGAACCGGGCCAGCGGCCATGTGCGCACCGAGATCTCCCGCCGGATGCACATCCGCAAAGCGCCCCGCTTTGTGTTTGCACAAGACGACGGCGCCGCCTACGCGGCCCACATCAACGAGCTGCTGGCCGGCCTGCACAACAAGGAGCAGGAAGAAGGCTGAGCGGCCGTGTGAGCAACGACCAAGAGGAGAATGTCATGAGTGAGATCTTAGACCTGCTGGCGACCATCGGCCGGCTGCTGCGGGCGGAAAACGTGCTGATCCTGTGTCACAAAAACCCGGACGGGGACACCATCGGCACCGCCGCCGCCCTGATGCACGCGCTGAAACAACTGGGCAAGGAGGCAGCCGTGCTCTGCTCCGACCCCATCCCCAGCCGGTATTCTTATATGGGCATCGAGCTTTATAACGGCCAGTTTGACCCGGGGTATATCGTGGCGGTGGATGTGGCCAGCATCCAGCTGTTCGGCGACGCGGTGCAGGAATATGTGGACCGCATCGACCTTTGCATCGACCACCATCCCTCCAACGCCGGCTATGCGGACGCCATGCTGCTGGACGGCAGCGCCGCCGCCACCTGCGAGATCATGTACGACGTGATCCAGGCCATGAACGTGGAGATCACCCCCCAGATCGCGGACTGCCTGTACACCGGCCTGTCCACCGACACCGGCTGTTTTCTGTTTTCCAACACCACCGCCAAGTCCCATCTGCTGGCCGCAAAGCTGATGGAGGCCGGCGCCCGCATCCAGGAGCTGAACATGATCCTGTTCGAGAGCAAGTCCAAGGAGCGGATGGCCATCGAGCGGCTGGCCCTGGAAAACCTGGAATACCATTTCGACGAGCGCTGCGCCCTGATCTATCTGACCAGAGAGCAGATCGCCGCCACCGGCGTGAGCCCCAACGAGCTGGAGGACATCACCAGCCTGCCCCGCAAGATCGAGGGCGTGCAGGTGGGCATCACCCTGCGCCAGCTGCCTGGCGCCAGCTATAAGATCAGCGTGCGCACCACCGCCCAGGTGGATGCCTGCGCCATCGCCCGGCGGCTGGGCGGCGGCGGCCATGCCCGGGCTGCCGGCTGCGAGCTGGAAGGCAACCTGGAAAACGCCAAGGCCGCCATTTTGGCCGAGGTGGAACGGGAACTGAAAAAAGCGGATGAGCAAGCCGCGCAGGAACAGGAGTGAGCCTTTTATGAACGGCATCCTGATCGTGGATAAACCTTCCGGCTGGACCAGCTTTGACGTGATCGCCAAGCTGCGGGGCGTTTTGGGCACCCGCAAGCTGGGCCATTCCGGCACGTTGGACCCCATGGCCACCGGCGTGCTGCCGGTGTTCGCCGGGGCGGCCTCCAAAGCGGTGGACATGCAGCCGGACCACAACAAGACCTACCGGGCGCTGGTACGTTTCGGCCTTGCCACCGACACCGGCGACATCACCGGCCAGGTGCTGCGCCAGAGCGATGCGCCGGTGAGCGCCGAACAGCTGGCGGAAGTGCTGCCCCGCTTTACCGGGGACATCCTGCAGACCCCGCCCATGTATTCGGCGGTGAAGGTGAACGGCTCGCCCCTTTACAAGCTGGCCCGCCAGGGCGTCACGGTGGAGCGCAAGGCCCGCCCGGTGACCATCCACCGGCTGGCGCTGCTGGAGACCCCGGCAGACCGGGACTTTGTGCTGGAGGTGGCCTGCAGCAAGGGCACCTATGTGCGCACCCTGGTGGAGGATCTGGGCGAGGCCCTGGGCGTGCCCGCCACGCTGGCGGGGCTGCGGCGCACCCAGGCCGGCATCTTCGGCCTGGAGCACAGCCACACGCTGGAAGCGATCCAGGCCGCCAAAGACGCCGGGACGCTGGAGGCGCTTTTGCTCCCGGTGGAGACGGTGTTTGCCCATCTGCCGGCCTTGACGGTGACGGCAGGCAACGCCGCCCGGCTGCGCAACGGCGCGCCCTGCTACCGGTTCCAACAGCCGGACGGGGAATACCGTCTGCTGGGGCCGGAGGGCTTTCTGGGCCTGGGCCGCGTGAGCGACACGGTGCTGAAAGCCGAAAAACTATTCGTGGAAAGGACGTGACGGGTCCTGAAGATCTATACAACGCTGCAGCCTCTGGCCCCCGAACAAGGGTCCAGCGTGGCCCTGGGCTTTTTTGACGGGGTGCACATCGGCCACCAGGCGGTGATCCGGGCGGCGGTGGAGGATGCCCGGCAGAACGGCCGCCAGGCGGCGGTGTTCACCTTCCGGCTGCCTTTGGGCAGCGCCATGAAGGGCGGCCGCATCCAGACCGACGCGGAAAAGCACCGGGTCATGGAAGGGCTGGGCGTGGAACATTACATGGAGCCCGCCTTTGAGGACTTCCGGGGCGAAACGCCGGAGGAGTTCGTGGACCGCATCCTGGCCGGGATGTTCCGGGCCAAGGCGGTGTTCTGCGGCGAAAACTTCACCTTTGGCAAAAAGGCGGCGGGCAACGTGGACACCCTGCGCCAGCTCTGCGCTGAGCGGGGCATCCGGGTGGAAGTGGTGCCCATGGCCCGGTATGCGGGCGAGTTTGTCAGCTCCACCCGCATCCGGGCGGCGCTGCAGGCAGGGGACATCCCGGCGGTGAACGCCATGCTGGGCCGGCCCTACCGCATCGACTTTCCGGTGGAGCACGGCAAGGGGCTGGGCCGCACGCTGGGCTTCCCCACCATCAACCAGATCTATCCGGAGGGGTACATGCTGCCCAAGTTCGGCATCTACATCACCCGGGTGCGGGTGAACGGGGCATGGTATGCCGGGGCCACCGGCTTTGGCACCCGCCCCACCGTGAACCAAAGCGGCGAAGGCCCCACCTGCGAGACCTTTATCCCCTGCTTTGAGGGCCAGCTGTACGGCCAGGCCCCGGTGCTGGAATTTTATGAGTACATCGCCCCTAGCCGCAAGTTTGACAGCCTGGAAGCGCTGACCGCCTGCGTGAACGACGCGGCCCGCCAGGCGCTGGCCTACTTTGCGCCGGAACAGCTTGGCCCGGACGGGGAGTGACCCGGCGCAAAACGGCGCAAAATTCCGCTTGTAATCGGGCTGGGGCTGTGCTATACTAATTAAGCTACCATGGCCTGGTATGGGGTGTATGCTCTGTGTCGGAGCGCCTCGCTGCCCCGCGCCCGGTCATTGGCAAATAAAAAAACGAGGTATGTAACAATGGAAAACAAACAGACTATCATTGAATCCGCCCGCGTTCATGAGACCGACACTGGCTCTCCCGAGGTCCAGGTCGCTCTGCTGACCGCTCGCATCAACCACCTGACCGAGCACCTGAAGCAGAACACTCATGACCACCACAGCCGCCGTGGCCTGCTGAAGATGGTTGGCCGCCGCCGCAACCTGCTGGCCTATCTGCAGAAGAAGGACATCGAGCGTTACCGCGCTCTGATCGCCAAGCTGGGCCTGCGTAAGTAATCAAGGAACCCAAAGGCAGGCGGTAATGCGTACCGCCTGCCTTTCCCTGTATTTTTTTGCCAAATCAGAAACGCCGTGTGCGCATTTAGCGGTAAATCGAACGCTTTGCCTGAAAACGGGAAAAACGCTGGATTTATTGCTAAAGCCACAGGGCCTTTCTGCTGGAATAGAATTTTTATTGAAACAGGAGGTTACCCCTATGGCATTGGAATTTGCGTCCAAACACGAGACTTTCCCCCATTTCAAGACCTTTGAGATGGAATTGGCCGGCCGCCCGCTGGTGGTGGAGACCGGCAAGATGTGCGGCCTGTCCAACGGCAGCTGCCTGGTGCGCTACGGCGAGACCGTGGTGCTGTGCAACGTGACCATGAGCGAGAAGCCCCGTGACGGCATCGACTTCTTCCCCCTGAGCGTGGACTTTGAGGAGAAGCTGTACTCCGTGGGCCGCATCCCCGGCAGCTTTATGCGCCGTGAGGGCCGCCCCGGCGAGAAGGCCATCCTCACCAGCCGCGTGGTGGACCGTCCCATCCGCCCCTTGTTCCCCAAGACCATGCGCAACGACGTGTGCGTCACCATGACCGTCATGAGCGTGGACCAGGACTGCAGCCCTGAGATCACCGGCATGATCGGCACCTCCATCGCCCTGTCCATCTCCGACATCCCCTGGGCCGGCCCCATCGGCGGCGTGTTCATGGGCCTGGTGGAC
>CASEVW010000132.1 GCA_949291395.1 uncultured Oscillospiraceae bacterium
CCTCAAGCTGGGCGTTGGCTACATACACCGGCTCCGTCTGCGCTATGTAAATATTTTGGCTGATCGGCAACACCAACTGTTGATATATCTCAGCCTTTCTGTTATACTTACCTCGTTGTAGTTGCTTCATGGTAGTTTCAGCTTACAACAAAAAAGAGAGATTGGCAACCCTTTTCGGGGAAGCCGATCTCTCTTTTTCTTTCGGGGCTGTTTTGCAACAGCCCCTTTTTAACAGTCAAACAGCTAAACTGCTCTTACTTTACGATCTCGCCCTCGCTGGCGCCCAGGCAAGCGTTGGACTCGTCGGTGTCGATGTGCATGGCGGTGGCAAACTTCTCGCTCACACGGATCACAACGTCATCGAAGATCAGCTTACGGCCTTCGTTGCCGCAGGCTACCTTAACGATCTCCTTCTCCTTAACGCCCAGCTTCTCGGCGTCTTCGGGGGTCACATGGATGTGACGCTTGGCGATGATAACGCCTTCCTTCAGCTCAACTTCGCCGCAGGGGCCGACCAGCTTGCAGGCGCCGGAACCAGCGATGTCGCCGGACTCACGCACAGGAGCGGCAATGCCGATGGAACGAGCGTCGGAAGCGGACAGCTCTACCTGGTCTGCGCTGCGGCAGGGGCCCAGGATAGACACGTTGGCCAGCTCCTTCTTGGGGCCAACAACGGTAACGCGCTGCTCGGAAGCGTACTGGCCGGGCTGGCTCAGCTCCTTCTTCACAGTCAGCTCAAAGCCCTTGCCAAACAGGGTCTCCAGGGTCTCCTTGGTCACATGAACGTGGCGGGCAGAAGTTTCAACTAAGAATTTCATTTGTCATTTCCTCCCTTTGGGCCGGAATCTTTTCCAACCATACAGTTTAATTGTAGCAACTTCCGCTCCAAACTTCAAGACAGAAAACGACTTTTGTGGTATAATAGCCCTAAATACGGCTATTATACCCACTGGACGGGCCTATGGTGCCCGCCGGTACGCAGCGCTCCCCTGGCGGATGGCCGTGATACATCGAATGTGGAAACGAGGTCTCCCATCTATGGATTTTGAAATACTGAAACAGGAATGTCTCGCCTGCCGCAAATGCGGCCTGTGCGAGACCCGCACCAACGTGGTGTTCGGCATGGGCGTGCCCACCGCCGAGGTGATGTTCATCGGCGAAGGCCCCGGCCAGAACGAGGACGAGCAGGGCCTGCCCTTTGTGGGCCGCAGCGGCAAGCTGCTGGACCAGTACCTGGAAGCGGTCGACCTGTACCGGGACAAGAACATCTTCATCGCCAACATCGTCAAATGCCGCCCGCCCCAGAACCGGGATCCCCTGCCGGAAGAGCGGGAGGCCTGCCTGCCCTGGCTGCGGGAGCAGTTCCGCATCATCCGGCCCAAGATCGTGGTCTGCCTGGGCCGCATCGCCGCCCAGCAGCTGATCCGCCCGGATCTTTCGGTGACCAAGGAGCACGGCCAGTTCTTTGAAAAGAACGGCGTGCAGTTTATGGCCACCCTGCACCCCGCCGCCCTGCTGCGCAATCCCCGCCAAAAGCCCATGGCCTTTGAGGATTTCGTAGCCCTGCGGGAAAAGATCAACCAGATCTGCGACCACACTTATTGAGCTTTACTGCGCCATCGCAAAAGTCCCTCTGACAAACCGTCAGAGGGATCTTTTTTATTTTCTCTTACTTTTCCCATTGTTTAGGGCACGGTTTGCCCCAAATTCAAACCGGCCACCCATTCGGTCACGTCGTCTTCGGCTTCCGCCACGCTGTTGCGGGAGATGGTCAGCCCGTCTTCCACCACCGTTGCGTCCGGCTGCAGCTCCTGAATGGTGCCGATGGTGCCGGCAAAACCGCTGCCGCCGTGCACCGTGTAGGGGATGATGGTCTTACCGGAAAGATCATAGCTTTCCAGGAAGGTGTACAGCGGCATGGGCAGGTCGGCGTTCCAGTTGGGATACCCCAAAAAGATGGTGTCGTACTGGTCCAGATTTTCGATCTGGGTAGCCAGCTCCGGCCGTGCGCCTTCCGCCGCTTCGTTGTGGGCAAATTCCAGCAGAGGCTCATGGCTGCCCGGATACTCCTGCACCGTTTCGATGCGGAACAGATCGCCGCCCACCTGCTGCTGGATCAGCTGGGCCACGTACTGGTTGTTGCCCAGCACCTCGCCGTCCACCACCACACGGCTGGCGCCTGCCACGGTGTCCACGCCGTCCGTTTCCGGAACGGTGAAATAGGCGATCAGGATATTGCTCTCCCCTTCCGCCGCCTCCTGGGCCGGGCTGGAGGCCTGGCTGGCGGCTTCCGTGGGTTCTTCAGCCGTCGGGCTTTCCGCCGAGTCTGCCGCCTGGGAAGAGGCCGCCGGGGCGGCGCTGGAAGCGGTGCTCTCGGGGGTCTGCCCGCCGCAGGCCACGGCAGCGCAGGCCAGCACCACAGCAAGCAAAACAGCTGCAAGTTTTTTCATGGGTCATGCTCCTTTCTGTTCAATAGCATCGGTCAGTGGACGCTTTGGCCCATCTGATAGGCTTGTTCCATGGCGGGGCTTCCCTGGATATCCCCCAGCTGCCAGGCCCCCGCGCCGTAGATCACGCCTTTGACCGCAGCGCCGGGCAGGCAGTCGGTAAATCCCCGTAGGCCGTCTATGGTGCGCTCCATCTCCGCTTTGCCGTCGGCGGCGGTGGCGATGAAGTAAAATTCCTTGTTGGCCAGCTTGGCCCCGCAGGACAGGCACCGGTCGATGAGGGTCTTCATCTGGCCCGCCATGCTGTAAAAGTACACCGTCGTTGCCAGCACGATCACATCCGCTTCCACCATGGCCTGCAGAATGGCGTTCGCGTCATCTTTCTGCACGCAGCTGCCCGTTTTCCGGCAGGCATAGCAGGCGTTGCAAAAATGGATCTGCTTTTCCCGCAGCGGGATCTTGGTCACCTGGTTGCCCGCTTGCTGGCAGCCCCTTCGAAATTGATCGCACAGGGTATCGGAGTTTCCGCCCTTGCGGGGGCTGGCGGACAGGATCACCACTTGTTTGCTCATTGGAGTTCCTCCTAGGTTTTCTGTTTTGTTCTGCTCACTGCGCAAGGCCCAGGTCCTCCAGCCAGGGCTGGATGTCCGTCTCATCGTTGGCGGTCAGGCCTTGTGCGATGGCCGCATCGGGGCAAAGGTCGCTGAAAATATGCAGGCTGTTGTCGATGGGGTCGCCTGCGCTGGTGCAGAAAGGCACGATGGTCTTGCCGGAAAAGTCGTAGCGTTCCAGGAAGGTGGCGATCATGGCGGGGGCTTCGTCCCACCAGATGGGATAGCCCACAAAAACGGTGTCGTAATCCTCCACGTTATCCACGCTCACGGTGATCTCCGGCCGCACGCCCTCCAGGATCTCGGTCTCGCCTTCCTGGTACAGGTCGGTGTATTCCTCCGCCCGCTGGATCTGGGCCAGTGTGCCGCCGGTCAGCTGGGCGATCTGCTGGGCCACCGCTTCGGTGTTCCCGCTGTGGGAGTAGTAAGCCACCAGCACGCTGCCCTCCGCAGCCGATTCCCCGGCAGAGGAAGATGCGGCCTCACTGCCGGAAGGCG
>CASEVW010000133.1 GCA_949291395.1 uncultured Oscillospiraceae bacterium
CGTACTGTCGGCGTGCCCCAGCCCGGGCAGGCACAGCCTGGCCCAAAGGCCCAGCCCGCTGCCAAAACGCCCCAGGCCCAGCCGGATGCAAAAACGCAGCCGGCGCAGCCAGCGCAGGCACAGCCGGAGAAGGATCTTTCCCAGCGGCTGGAATGGCTGCGGGCGCTGGTCTCCACGGCGGGCAGCGCCATGCGCAAGGTGCTTGCGGGACTGAAGATCCACCACATCCGCATCTATCTGCCGGTGCACCGGCCGGACGCGGCCAGCACCGCCATTGCGGTGGGGCGCACCCAGGCGGCACTGCACGCCAGCCTGGGAGTGCTGAACAATTTTTTGGACCTGCGGTTTGAAGCGCTGGTCATCCAGCCGGACTTCACCGGCACCCAGCAGGGCAAGGAACATTTCTCTTGTAAAATCACCACCCATTTGATTATAATGGTAATTGTAGGAATATGGGCGCTGATCCGCCTGAAAAAGGAAAATGTGATCTGAGGCGGCGCCGCAAAGCGGCAGGCCGCCATGAGTACAGGCCCCAGGGCCTGATAGGAGGTTATTTGTATGGCTGAACAACGTCTGGAAGGCCTGACCAGCGTTACGCTGGATAAGATCCGGCAGATGACCGGCACCGATACCATCATCGGCGAGCCCATCACGGTGCAGGACAACACCATCCTGCCGGTGTCCAAGGTGACCTTTGGGTTTGCCTCCGGCGGTTCTGATTTTGGGGCAAAGACCACCAAGGAGCTGTTCGGCGGCGGCAGCGGCGCCGGCGTGACCGTGACCCCGGTGGCGTTTTTGATCATCAAAGACGGCAACGTGCGCACCGTCCAGCTGGCCGACCCCCACAGCACCGTGGACCGGGCGCTGAACATGCTGCCCGAACTGGTGGACAAGCTGGCGGGTATGCTGAACAAACCCGAAGCGCCGGAGCAGGCCCAGCAGGCCGCCCCGGAACAGGGCCAGTAACAAAAGCGCCCCTTTTTTGCCGACCATAACTTAGGAAACAACAGCGAGGATAAACATTATGGCATTGGAACGAGTACAAAAAGTAATGGCCGAGCAGGGCATGTGCTCCCGCCGCGCGGCGGAGCAGATCATTCTGGAGGGCCGGGTCAAGGTGAACGGCCATCCGGTGAGCCTGGGCGATAAAATGGATGTGAACCGGGACGTGCTGAGCATCGACGGCCAGCGGATCCGGCTGCAGAAAAAGCAGGAATACCACTACCTGATGCTGCACAAGCCCCGTGGCTTTGTGACCACCACCAGCGACGAGCGGGGCCGCAAGACCGTGATGGACCTGCTCAGCGACTACCCGGTGCGGGTGTTCCCGGTGGGCCGTCTGGATAAGGACAGCGAGGGCCTGCTGCTTTTGACCAACGACGGCAGCTTTGCCAACCTGATGATGCACCCCTCCCACGGCGTGAGCAAGCTGTACCGGGTGACCGTGCGGCCCCGCGCCGAGGAATCCCAGATCATCGCTTTGAGCAAAGGCGTCCAGCTGGACGACGGCACCGTCACCCAGCCCGCCGTGATCAACGTGGTGGTGGACGAGCCCGGCCGCACCGTGATGGAAATGACCATCAAGGAGGGCAAAAACCGCCAGATCCGCCGCATGTGCGAGGCGGTGGGCCTGGAAGTCATCCGCCTGCGCCGCAGCGCCATGGGCGCGGTGAAGCTGGGGATGCTCCAGCCCGGCCAGTATCGTGAGCTGACCAAGAGCGAGGTGGCCGCCCTGCGTGCCGCCGCCCAGAAGGGCAAGGCCAAGGCCCAGACCCAGCGCTCTCAGGAAGCCGCCGAGCAGCGCCGGGAGATGGCTGCCAAACGCCGGGACCAGCAGAAAAAGCGCCGCCCCGGCCCGCCCCGCCGGTAAAAGGGTACATTAGAAAGAAAAAGCCAGCCGGAAACGGCTGGCTCGAGGCTGTCGAAAAAAGTTCGACAGCCTCCTGAGGGACACCAAACGCACGCCCCGTGCTTAGCACGGGGGATGCTTATTGGTTTCCCCCAGTACCCTTTTCCGGCGAAAAACGCCCTGATTTTGCGCACAAAGCACACAAAATCAGGGCGTTTTTCTGTCAAGGTGTCCCGTGCCCCGGTACATGCCCGTGGCACGGGACAAATTTTTGATGTTTCTTCTTGTGGGACAGACTTTTTCTACAAGCTGAAGCCAGCCGGAAACGGCTGGCTTTTTGTTTGCGAACATAGAGGGAAAAGGCGGGTCAACCCAGCAGATAAAGCGGGGAACCCGGCTCCAAAAAGGCCATGCACAGCAGCATACACACCGGCTGGTGGACCAGATAGATCCAGATGCTTTTTTGGCCGATCTTGGTCAAAATGGGGATGCGGACCCGCCCGACGGTCTGAAATTTGTCCCACCGCAGCAGCGGTTCCAGAAAATACCCGGCACAGAACAGGAAAAACCAGGGCAGGAGGGAAAAATAATCGCTGGAAGAAAACCCTTCAAAGGGAAATCCCAGCAGCACCAGGGGCCTTATCTGGTACAGCGCCTGGGGCACCGGCCAGAGCTGCCAATTGCCAATGCCCAGCCAGCCCCGGTTCACCGGCCAGAACACCAGCAGGGCCGCCAGCGAGACCAGCACCCCCGCCAGGGGCGGCACACGGCAGAACAGCCGGTCCAGCGGAATCATCAGCAGCACCGCACAGCCCAAAAAGGTGAGGATGCCGCACCACACGGCCTGCTGGGGCACGGCGATCCAGGTGACCAGGGTGATGGCCAGGCCATACAGGTTCAAAAGAAGGCCCCGTTTCAGGTTGTGGCGCTTGCCCCAGTGCCAGGCCATGCCGGAGATCAGAATGAAGGTACAGCAGATGAACCGCTCCCACACCCGCACCGGCAGCCGCCCGGCCCAGCCGGGGTCGAAGCCGTAGATCACAAAAACATCAAACAGCAGGTGGAACAGCACCATGTTCACCAGGGCAAGCCCCCGGATGCCGTCCACCAGATAAAACCGCTCTTTGGTCTGCAATGCCGTTTGTCCCATCCCGGCACCTCCTGGATCGTGGAATGGCTTTATTGTAATACAGCGGCCCGGCGATTACAAGAGCCAGGCGCGGCCCTGCCCCTTGTTGCGGAAAAAACTTGCAATGAACTGTTAAACCGAGTAAAATAATAACATGTATATTTAAATGGGAAGTTGTGCCCGCAGAACAATATGCATCCCAACCGTTAACATCAAACAGGGAACGAGGTGCCTTTATCAATGGCTTTGAGCATGACTGGCTACGGCCGCGGTGAAGCGGTCGTGAATGGCCGGGACATCACCATCGAGATCAAAAGTGTCAATTCGCGCTATTTCGAATACTCCTCCCGCATCCCCCGCAGCTGCGCTTTTCTGGACGATAAGCTGAAAAAGCTGCTCAGCGAGAGCATCAGCCGGGGCAAGGTGGAGCTGAATATGCAGCTGCAAACCGTGGCCGCCCCGGACGTGACCGTGGAGGTGAACCTGCCGCTGGCCAAAAGCTACAGCGACGCCATGGCGCTGCTGGCCGGCGAGCTGGGGATCGAAAACGACGCCTCTGCCAGCGTCATCGCCCGCTATCCGGACGTGCTCACCGTGCGCCACGCCAACGTGGACGAGGAGCAGCTTTGGCAGGACGTGCAGGCGGTCTGCCGCATCGCGCTGGAAAACTTTGTGGCCATGCGGGCTGTGGAGGGCGACAAGCTGAAGGCCGACGTGCTGGGCCGGCTGGACACCATCGAGGCCAATGTGGCCAAGGTGGAGCAGGGCAGCGCCGAGCGGGTGCAGGCTTACACCCAGAAGCTGTACGCCCGTTTGCAGACCATTTTGCAGGACCAGAATATCGACGAGGGGCGCATCCTCACCGAGGCGGCCATCTTTGGCGACAAGACCGCCGTGGACGAGGAGACGGTGCGCCTGCGCAGCCACATCGCCCAGTACCGGGAGATCCTGGCCAGCGACGGGCCGGTGGGCCGCAAGCTGGACTTTTTGACCCAGGAACTGAACCGGGAGACCAACACCATCGGCTCCAAATGTCAGGACATCGCCATCACCCGTGTGGTGGTGGATACCAAGGCCGAGATCGAAAAGATCCGCGAACAGATCCAGAACATCGAGTAAACGAGGGATAACAAGGATGAAACTTATCAACATCGGTTTTGGCAACATGGTCAGCGCCAACCGGCTGATCGCCATTGTCAGCCCCGAGTCCGCGCCCATCAAGCGCATCGTGCAGGAAGCGCGGGACAAGGGCTCTTTGATCGACGCCACCTACGGCCGCCGCACCCGCGCGGTGATCATCATGGACTCGGATCATGTGATCCTGTCGGCGGTGCAGCCGGAGACGGTGGCCAACCGCCTGGGCGATGACGAGGCCGAGGAAGAAATGGAGGAAGAACTGGAAGAATGAACAATGAAAAACATCTGGTAGTCATCTCGGGACCTTCCGGTTCCGGCAAGGACACCGTGGTCAAGCGGCTGATGGAGCTGCACCCGGAGATCGAACTGTCCATCTCCGCCACCACCCGGGAGATCCGCCCCGGCGAGAAAGACGGCGTGAACTACGTCTACCTGACCAAAGAGGAATTTGAGCGCCGCATCCGGGACGATGAGATCCTGGAGTACGCCCAGTACTGCGGCAACTACTACGGCACCCCCAAGTCGGAGGTGGATAAGCGGCTGGACAACGGCACCACCGTGATCCTGGTGATCGAGGTCATCGGCGCGGGCAACGTGAAGCGCATCTATCCCGGCGCGGTGACCATCTTCGTGCGCCCGCCCAGCTACGGCGAGCTGGAGGACCGGCTGCGGGGCCGGGGCACCGAGAGCGAGGAAGAGATCCAAAAGCGCCTGGCCCGCGCGGTGGAAGAGATGGAGTACGCGGTGGATTACGACGAGGTGGTCGTCAACGACAAGATCGACGAGTGCGCCCAGGAGATCTACGCCCTCATCCAGAAGCACCAGCAGGCGGATGAGGAAGATACTTATTGATATTTCATCGTGAGGAGGGGCGTCGCCCTTGTTGCAAACAGTGCAGGTGGCAGTGAGCGGCGCCACGTTCCACTTTGACAAATTCTATACCTATCTGGTGCCGCCCGCCCTGTTGGGCCGGGTGAAGCTGGGCAGCATGGTGCTCATCCCCTTCGGCCGGGGTGACCGGCCCCGCATGGGCGTGGTGCTGGCCCTGGGCCAGCAGGAGGAAAAGGGCCGCTGCAAAGAGCTGTTCGACGCAGCCCCCGAGGAAGCCTGCCTCACCGACGAGCTGCTGCGGCTGGTGTACTTTTTAAAAGAGCGCACCTTCTGCACCTACTACGAGGCGGTGAAGGCGGTGATCCCCTACGGCGCCCAGTATAAGCCCGTCCAGACCGAGACGGGCCCTCGGCTGCAAAAGCAGCTGGTACGCCACACCGAGCCGGAGTACACACTGGTGGGCAGACTGCCGGAAAAACCGGCTCCCACCGCAAAGCAGAAAGCGGCGGTGCAGGCGCTGCAAAACGGGCCGCTGCCTCAAAGCGCTCTGGATCAGATGGGCCTGAGCCGGGCGGTGCTGGACAACCTGTGCAAAAAGGGCGTTTTGCAAAAGCGCCAGGTGGATAAGGTGCTGGACCTGTTCAGCCACATCCCCCAGACAAACGAGCCCATTCAACTCAGCCCGGACCAGCAGAAGGTGTACGAGGGCCTCTGCGCCCAGATGGCGCAGCAGAAGCCCAGCGCCGCTTTGCTGTACGGCGTTACCGCCAGCGGCAAAACGCTGGTGTTTTTAAAGCTCATCGAGCAGGCGCTGGCCAAAGGGCGCACCGCTCTGGTGCTGGTGCCGGAGATCAGCCTGACGCCCCAGATGATCCGCCGCTTAAAGCGGACCTTCGGCGCACGGGTGGCGGTGCAGCATTCCGCATTGAACCACACCGAGCGGCTGCTGCAATGGCAGATGATCCAGCAAGGCGGGGCGGACATCGTGGTGGGCACCCGCAGCGCGGTGTTCGCACCGCTGAAAAACATCGGTGTCATCATCCTGGACGAGGAGCAGGAGCACACCTACCGGTCGGAGAGCGCCCCCCGCTTTGACGCCCGGGAGGTGGCCAAGCGCCGGGCGGTGGACCACAACGCCCTGGTGCTGTTCGCTTCCGCCACCCCCAGCGTGGAAAGCTACCAGGCGGCCATGGAAGGCCGCTACACCCTGTACAAGCTGACCCAGCGCTATACCAGCCAGCCGCTGCCCCAGGTGGATATGGTGGATATGCGGGCCGAGCTGGCCGCCGGCAACCCCGGCAGCATCAGCGCGGCGCTGGCCGGGCACATCCGGGAAAACCTTGCAAAAGGCGAGCAGACCATCCTGCTGCTCAACCGGCGGGGCTACCGCACGGTGGGCATGTGTTCGGACTGCGGCCAGGTGCTCAAATGCGACAGCTGCAGTGTGCCCATGGTGTACCACAAATCGGAAAACAAGCTGCTGTGCCACTACTGCGGCAAGACCATCATGCCGGTGCCTACGGTCTGCCCCGAATGCGGCGGCAAGCTGCGCTACACCGGCTTTGGCACCCAGCGGGTGGAGGAGGAGCTGGCCCAGCTGTTCCCACAGGCACGGGTGCTGCGGATGGACCAGGACTCCACCAGCCAGAAAAACGCCCACGAAAAAATGCTCTCTCAATTTGCAAGGGGCGAGTATGACATTATGCTGGGCACCCAGATGGTGGCCAAGGGCCTGGATTTTGAAAAGGTCACCCTGGTGGGGGTGCTGGGCATCGACTCACTGCTCTTTTCCCAGGGGTTCCGGGCCTTTGAAAACGTCTTTTCCCTGGTCACCCAGGTGATCGGCCGGTGCGGCCGGGCCGGGAAAACGGGCCGGGCCCTGATCCAGACCATGGACCCGGACAACCCCACCCTGAACCTGGCCGCCGCCCAGGACTACGAGGCGTTTTTCGACCAGGAGATCGTTTTCCGCAAGATCTGCCTCTACCCGCCCTTCTGCAGCGTCTGCATCGCAGCCTTCAGCGGGGAGGACGAGGCAAAGACCATGCGGGCGGCGGTGCGCTTTGCCCAGCTTTTGGGCGAGGAAGCACAGAAGGCGAAAGGGATGCCCCTGCGCATCTTAGGCCCCGCCCCCATGAATATCGTGATGGTGAAAAAGCGCTACCGCTACAAACTCACCATCAAATGCCGCAACGACCGGGCGTTCCGCCAGGTGATGGGCCAGGTGCTGGCCCGCTACAGCCAGGAGGGCCTGCCCGGCAAGGCTGCGGTCACGTTAGATTTCAATTCCGACGGGGACTGACCCCGCACGAGCAACGATCACCCGAAAAGGGGATCATAAGGAGGATATTGTTATGGCTCTTCGTACCATCGTACAGGATGGCGACCCCATTCTGAAAAAAGTCTGCCGCCCGGTCACTCAGTTTGACGACCGTCTGGCCACCCTGCTGGACGACATGAAAGAGACCCTGCTGGATGCGGGCGGCCTGGGCCTGGCAGGCCCCCAGGTGGGCGTGATGCGCCGCCTGTTCATCGCCCTGGACGAGCGGGACCTGCCGGAGGATGAGGAGAACATCCCTGAGGATTGGGAGCCCAAGTTCATCGAGTGCATCAACCCGGAGATCCTGGAGCGCTCGGAAGATGAGGTGACCCTGTACGAGGGCTGCCTGTCCTTCCCGGGGCACAACGGCGCCATCAGCCGCCCCCGCAAGGTGAAGATCCGCGCCCAGGACCGCCACGGCGAGGTGTTCGAGATGGAAGCCGAGGAGATGCTGGCCCGCTGCTTCTGCCACGAGACCAACCATCTGGACGGCATCACCATCATGGACCTGGCCGACCATTTCTATGAGGATGACTATCCCGACGAGGACGAGGAATAATGCGCGTTTTATTTATGGGCACCCCGGACATCGCGGCCGCCAGTTTGCAGGCCGTGCTGGAAGCGGGGCATGAAGTGTGCGGCGTATTCACCCGGGAGGACAAGCCCGTGGGCCGCAAGCAGATCCTCACCGCCCCGCCGGTGAAGCAGCTGGCGCTGGAAAAGGGCCTGCCCGTTTTTCAGCCCAAGACCCTGCGGGACGAAGCGGTGCAGCAGCAGATCCGCCGGCTGGCCCCCGAGCTGATCGTGGTGGTGGCCTATGGCCGCATCCTGCCGCCCCAGGTGCTGGAAGTGCCCCCCAAGGGCTGCATCAACCTGCACGTGTCGCTGCTGCCCAAATACCGGGGCGCGGCGCCGGTGCAGTGGTCGGTGATCAGCGGCGACAGGGAGACCGGCGTTTCCATCATGTTTTTGGACGAAGGGCTGGACACCGGCGACATTTTGAATGTGGCCCCGGTGACCATCGGCCCGGAGGAGACCAGCGGCGAGCTGTTTGAGCGCATCACCGCCCAGGGCGCAAAGACCCTGGTGGAGACCATCGCCCAGATCCAGGCGGGCACGGCGGTGCGCACGCCCCAGGACCACGACAAGGCGACCCTGGCCCCGCCCCTGACCAAGGAGATGGCCCGCTTTGCCTTTGATCAGCCGGCCCAGAAGCTGCACGACCTGGTGCGGGGCATGAACCCCTGGCCGGTGGCCTATTTTGAGCTGGAAGGCAAAAAAATCAAGGTGCGCAAAAGCCATGTGGCCGCCGGCAGCGGCCCGGCGGGCACCGTGCTGAGCACCAAGCCCCTGGTCATCGCCTGCGGCGAGGGCGCGCTGGAGCTGGTGGAAGTGGTGCCGGAAGGCTCCAAGCCCATGGCGGGCACCGCCTGGGCGGCGGGCCGCCGCTTAAAAGCGGGCGACCGGCTGTAATCTGAGCATTTGGAGGAACATATCTATGGATAAGGCCCGCCGCATTGCGGTACAGGCTCTGGTGCGCCAGGAGGAGAGCGGCTTTGCCAACCTGGTGTTGAACGCTGTTTTGGAGCATCAGTCCCTGCCCGCCCGGGACAAGGCCTTTGTGAGCGCCTTGTTTTACGGCGTGACCGAGCGGCTGCTCACCCTGGACTGGTGTTTGAGCCGCTGCCTGACCCGCCCGCTGCAAAAGCTGGACCCCCAGGTGCGGGCGATCCTGCGCAGCGGCCTGTACCAGGCCCGCTATATGCAGGTGCCCCAGGCCGTGGCGGTGAACGAATCGGTGGAGCTGTGCCGGGCGCTGAAAAAAAGCAGCGCTTCGGGGCTGGTGAACGCCGTGCTGCGCAAGGCCGTGCGGCAGGAGGTGGCCGACGGCCGGTTCGACAGTGAGGCCCAGCGGCTGAGCGTGATGTATTCCGTCAGCCTGCCGGTGATGCAGCTGCTGCAAAACGAGTATCCCCAGGACTGCGAGAGCATCCTGAAGGCCTTTTTTGAAACGCCCCAGGTGGCTCTGCGGTGCAATACCCTGAAAACTACGCCCCAGGCGCTGGCCGAAACGCTGGCCCAGGAAGGCGTGGAGACCCAGCCCGGCTGGCTGGAAGGTTCGCTGTTGGCGAAATTTTCCGGCAGCCCGGCGGCCACCGAGGCCTTCCGGCAGGGGCTTTACCATGTGCAGGGGCTGGCGTCCCAGCTGGCCGCCTGCTGTGTGCAGGCGCAGCCCGGCGAGACGGTGCTGGACCTGTGCGCCGCGCCCGGCGGCAAGACCCTGACCATGGCCCAGTGCATGGAAAACACCGGAACGCTGTACAGCTGTGACGCTGTGGCCTCCCGGCTGCCTTTGATCGAAAAGGCGGCCCAGCGGGCGGGGCTTGCCAACGTGACGGTGCGGGAAAACGATGCCTCGGTCTACCGGGAAGAGTTTGCCGGGGCGGACCGGATCTTGTGTGACGTGCCCTGTTCCGGCCTTGGCATCATCGCCAAAAAGCCGGACATCCGCTATAAATCCCTGGAGGGAGTGGAACAGCTGCATCAGTTACAGGCGAAGATATTGGCCACCGCGTCTCGTTATCTGAAAAAGGGCGGGCGGCTGGTGTATTCCACCTGTACCATCGACCCCAGGGAGAACCAGCAGATCGTGCGGGCGTTTCTGGCCGAAACGCCGGGCTTTCAGCTGGTCCAGCCGCCCTTTGTGCCCCAGGGTGCAAGGCTGGAAGAGGGCATGATGACCCTGCTGCCCGGCCAAAGCGGCCCGGACGGATTTTTTATTGCCATCATGGAGAAGTTGTAAACAATGCAGAAAAAGTGTATCTCATCCTATACGCTGGAACAGCTGACGGCCCTGATGAAGGAGATGGGCCAGCCCGCGTTCCGGGCAAAACAGATCTTTCACTGGCTGCACCAAAAGCTGGTCACGGAATTTTCCGCCATGACCGACCAGCCCAAGGCCCTGTTGCAGAAGCTGGAAGAGGCGTATTATATCGCTTCTCCCGCCATCCAGCGCAAACAGCAGTCCAAAGACGGCACCATCAAATATCTGTTCCGCCTGGCGGACGGCAACTGTATCGAAACGGTGCTGATGCGCTATAATTATGGTAACACGGTCTGCGTGTCCACCCAGGTGGGCTGCCGGATGGGCTGCCGCTTCTGCGCTTCCACCCAGGCGGGCCGGGTGCGCAACCTGGAAGCCGGTGAGATCGCGGCGGAGATCTACGCCGCCCAGAAGGACATTGGGGAGCGCATCTCCCACATCGTGCTCATGGGCATCGGCGAGCCGCTGGACAACTTTGACAACGTGATGGATTTTCTCACCATCATCTCCTGCGCCGACGGCGTGAACATCGGCATGCGCAACATCAGCCTGTCCACCTGCGGCATCGTGCCCCAGATCGACCGGCTGGCGGAGAAAAAACTGCAGCTGACCCTTTCCATCTCGTTGCACGCGCCCAACAACGCCATGCGCAGCCAGATGATGCCGGTGAACGACGCATACCCGGTGGAGCAGCTGATCGCCGCCTGCCGCCGGTATCAAAAGACCACCGGCCGGCGCATCAGCTTTGAATATTCCATGGTGCGGGGCGTGAACGACAGCCCCGCCACCGCCAAGGAACTGGCGGACCTGATCAAGGGGATGGGGGCCCATGTGAACCTGATCCCCATCAACCCGGTGGACGGAAGCCCCTATTCCGCCACCGATGCGGAAAATGTAAAACGCTTTCAGAACATGCTCATCCAGCTGGGGGTGAACGCCACCGTCCGCCGCCGGCTGGGCAGCGACATCAGCGCCGCCTGCGGCCAGCTGCGGCGTGAGGAGGCGGCAAAGGAGGGACAGGCATGAAACTGGCCGGCAAGACCGACATCGGCAGCTGCCGCAAGGAAAATCAGGACAATTACCGGGCTGCCCGCCTGCCGGACGATACCGTGTGGGCCGTTGTGTGTGACGGCATGGGCGGCGCGGCGGCAGGGGAGCTTGCTTCCCGCATTGCCACCGATACCCTGGAAAACTGCTTTGAGGCGGGCCTGCGGGGCCTGCAGAAGGGCCAGGAACAGGCCTTTTTGAAGCACTGCATCACCCAGGCCAACCTGGCCATCTACCGGGAAGCCGCCGCCGATGCCTCCCTGCGGGGCATGGGCACCACGGCGGTGTGCTGCCTTTTGCGGGAGAACACCCTCCATGTGGTGCATGTGGGCGATTCCCGGGCGTACCTGTGCCGGAACGACCAGATCACCCAGCTCACCCGGGACCACTCCCGTGTGCAGGAGCTGGTGGAGGCGGGCCGGATGACCAAAGAGGAAGCCGAAGCCAGCCCCGAGCGCAACCTGATCACCAGAGCGCTGGGAGTGGAGCCCGGCGTACTGGTGGATTATTCGGCGTTTCCGGTGCAGGAAGGCGATGTGATCCTTTTGTGCAGCGACGGGCTTTCCGGCGTTGTGCAGGACAAACAGCTGCTGGCCATTGTGCAGCACAATCCGTTTTTCTCGGTGCCCAGGCGTCTGGTGGACCAGGCGCTGAAGGCGGGCGGGCAGGACAACATCACCGCGCTGCTGATCGGGGTAGAAAAAACGGAGGACTGATATGGACCAGTTGATAGGCAAAAAGCTGGATGGCCGCTACCTGTTGGAAGAGCTTGTGGGCGTGGGCGGCATGGCCAACGTGTACAAGGGCGTGGATCTGAAGACCCAAAAGGTGGTGGCGGTGAAGATCCTGCGGGAGGAGTTTGTGGAAAACGCGGAGCTGGTGCACCGCTTCAAAAACGAATCCAAGGCGATCTCCATTCTGGACCATCCAGGCATCGTGAAGGTGTTCGACGTTTCGGTCACCGACAAGTTGCAATACATCGTGATGGAATACATCGAGGGCATCACCCTGAAGGAGTACATGACCCGCCGGGGCGAACCCCTTACCTGGAAAGAGGTGGTGCACTTCAGCGAGCAGATCCTGGACGCGCTGGACCACGCCCACCGCAAGGGCGTTGTGCACCGGGACATCAAGCCCCAAAACATCATGCTGCTGGGCGACGGCCGTCTGAAGATCATGGACTTCGGCATCGCCCGCTTTTCCCGGGCCGAGAGCCAGGTGGTCAGCGACAAGGCCATCGGTTCGGTGCATTATATCAGCCCCGAGCAGGCAAAAGGCGATGTGACCGACGCCAAGGCGGACATCTATTCCATGGGCATCATGCTGTACGAGATGCTCTCCGGCAAGCTGCCCTTTGAATCGGACGACGCGGTTTCGGTGGCCATCAAACAGATCTCAGACACGGCTGTCCCACTGGGGCAGATCGCACCGGACGTGCCGCAGGCACTGCAGGATATCACCGCCCGGGCCATGGCGAAGGACCCGGGCCAGCGCTATCCCAGCGCCCGCGCCATGCTGGAGGACATTGAGGAGTTCAAACGCAACCCCAGCATCCGGTTTGAGTATGAATATTTGACCGAGGATTCGCCATCGAGGTATATTGATAAGGTGGTACGACAAACAAGACCCGGCGCGGGCAGCCAAAACGGCCAGCGCCGCCCGGCGCAGCAGCGCCAGAGCCAAAGCGGCCGCCGGCCCTCTTCCACCGGCCAGCAGCCGCCCCGCAAGCCCAAAAAGAAGAAAAAGCGCATCGGCGTATTGCCGGTGCTGGCCGGCATGGCCACCGCCTTTGCGCTGGGCTCGGCCATTTTGTGCTACATGATCTTTGCCAACTCCACGAACCCCCTGTTCAGCAACAAGCAGGACGTGGAGCTGCCGGACTTCACCGGCATGCAGTGGTCCGAGGTGGAGGCGCAGTATAAGAGCACCCTCAGCCTGACGGCGGAGATGGTGTACAGCAGCGAAAAGGAAGAAGGCACCATCATCTCCCAGTCGCCCCGGGGCCCCCGCACCGTGAAGGAGGGCCAGCAGGTGACCGTAAAGGTCAGCCAGGGCACCCTGTATGTGAACGTGCCCTCGGTGGAGACCTGGCTTGCCGCTGAAGCGGAAGAGGAGCTGAAAAACCAGGGCCTGGTGGTGCGCCGGGTGAATGAGGCAGACGATACCGTGGCCGAAGGCACCGTGATCCGCACCGACCCCGCCGCCGGGGAACAGGTGGCCAGCGGTTCCACCGTGACCATCTATGTGAGCCAGAAAAAGGTGGATCTGGAGCGCTCGGTGCCCCAGCTGATCGGCCTGACCGAAGCGGACGGCCTGCAGGCGCTGACCGCCAGCAACCTGCGCGCCGGCACCCGCACCGAGGCCTACAGCAACGACTACGAGGCGGGCCGCATCATTGCCCAGACCTATGAGGCGGGCACGCTGGTGCGGGTGAACACCACCGTGGGCTACACCGTCTCGCTGGGACCGGAGCCTACCCCGGAACCCACCCCGGAACCGACTCCCGATCCCACGCCGGAACCCACTCCCGAACCGACGCCTACCGCGGCGCCCACCCCCGCGCCCAGCATGGCCCCTCCCACCAGCCAGGCGCCAGCGGGCGGAGGACAGGCTGAGGGCTAAGACGATCGATCTCAGGATAAGCCGACCGGGCGGGCAGACCGCCGGGAACGCACAGAGCGTTTGCCCTGTGCGCCCCGGCTGGGCCCGCCCCTTTTCTGTTTGACCACATAAAGGATAAAGAGAGGAACGCGACCGTGCCAGAAGGATACATCAAAAAGGGAATTGGCGGATTTTACTATGTGCAGTGCGGCGGCCAGCTGCTGGAATGCAAGGCGAAGGGCATCTTCCGCAAGCGGGGCATCACCCCGGTGGCGGGGGACCAGGTGACGGTGGAGGTGGAAAACGGCGGCAACGTGATCGCTGAGATCAAACCCCGCCGCAACGTGTTCGTGCGCCCGCCCATCGCCAATCTGGACGTGCTGTTCATCGTGGCCAGCACCACCCAGCCGGTGCCCAGCACCCTGGTGCTGGACAAACTCACCGCCATTGCCGTGGACAAGGACGTGCAGCCGGTGCTGGTGTTCACCAAAGGGGACCTTGCCAGCACCGACAAGCTGCTGCAAGCCTACGAAAAGTCCACCCTGCCCGTCATCGTGGTGGACCACGCCACCGGCCAGGGCCTGGAGGAGATCAAGCGGCAGATCCAGGGCAGGCTGTGCGCTTTCTGCGGCAACTCCGGCGTGGGCAAAAGCACCCTGCTCAACGCCCTTTTGCCCCAGCTGGGCCAGCAGACCGGCGGCATCAGCCAAAAGCTGGGCCGGGGCCGCCACACCACCCGTGAGGTGGAGATCTTCGAGGCCTTTGGCGGCTATGTGGCGGACACGCCGGGCTTTGCCAGCCTGGACACCGGCAAGGCCTGCTACATCCCCAAAGAAAATCTGCAATACGCTTTCCCGGAGTTTGCGCCCTACATTTCCCAGTGCAAATTCACCGGCTGCGCCCACCGGGGCGAAAAGGGCTGCGCCGTGATGGCCGCTTTACAGGCCGGCGAGATCGGCCAGTCCCGCTACGACAGCTACGCCGCCATGTACGACGAGGTGAAGGACATCAAAGACTGGGAACTGCGGTAAAAAGGAGTGCTTTGCATGGAACCGACCCGCTGCGTCATCATTTCCGCCGCACCGGTGCACAAAAGCCTGGCGGCCCTGTTACAGCCGGGGGATTTTATCATCGCCTGCGACGCGGGCTACCAAAACGCCCGGCGGCTGGGGGCACAGCCGGACATCATCCTGGGGGATTTTGACAGCGCGCCCCAGCCTGCGGGGGGCGGGGCGCTGGTGCTGCCCCGGATCAAGGACGACACCGACACCCACTACGCCGCAAAACTGGCGGTGGAAAAGGGATTTTCCCAGGTGCTTTTGCTGGGCGCTTTGGGCGGCAGCCGGATGGAACACACCCTGGCGAACCTTTCCACCGGGTTGTGGCTGGCCCGGCAGGGGGTGGACACCCTGCTGGCAGACGAAAAAAGCAGCATCAGCTATCTGCTGCCCGGCCAGACGATGCGCCTGCCCTATGCGCCGGAGGAGTATTTTTCGGTGTTTCCCCTGGAGGGGCGGGCCGAGGGCGTGTTTGAGAGCGGGGCCAAGTACTGCCTGGAAAACGCCGTGCTCACCGCCGACTACCCGCTGGGGGTGAGCAACGAGACCCTGCCCGGCGGCGCTGTGCTTCGGGTGGAAAAAGGGGCGCTTTTGGTCATCCGCACCAAACGGGACGGCCCCTGCGCCGGATAACGCACAACTTCCCCCAAAAACGGATATACTGGGATAACATCCAAAACAAAGGGGGAACGACCGTTATGCAGATCGTTGTGGTAAAAAGCCCAAAGTACCTGGCAGGCATCCTGCGCGCACTGTTCAAGATCAAAAAAGAGGCGTAAGGCCGAAGCAAAAGCCGGGCGGCACCGCCCGGCTTTGCCCCAAAAACAGACGCTTCTGAACAAAACGAGGCTCCCTGTCTCAGCCAAGCATGGCCGAGACGGGGAGCCTCGTTTGTTTTTAAAGATACCGGCCGGTGACGCTTTCGGCGCAGCTCATCAGCTGCCGGGGCGTGCCCGCCGCAACGATGCGCCCGCCGGCCTCGCCGCCGCCGGGGCCCATGTCGATCATATAGTCCGCATTGCGGATGATGTCCAGGTCGTGCTCGATCACGATCACGGTGGCCCCGCTTTCGATCAGTGTCTGGAACACCCGCAGCAGCACCTGCACGTCCAGCGGGTGCAGCCCGATGGAGGGCTCGTCAAACACAAAGACGGAATCCGACTGGGCCTTGCCCATCTCGCCGGCCAGCTTCAGCCGCTGGGCTTCCCCGCCGGAAAGGCCCGGGGTCTCCTCGCCCAGCGTCAGGTAGCCCAGGCCCAGGTCCTGGAGCACCTGCAGCCGCTGGCGGATGGTCTTCCACCCGTCACAGAAGGCGAGAGCGGCGTTCACGTCCAGGGCCATCAGTTCCGGCAGCGAGAGGGACTCGCCGGCTGCATTGGTCAGGGGGATCTCATAGGCGGCCTTGGCATACCGGGAGCCGCGGCAGCCCGGGCAGGGAACGTCCACGTCCGGCAAAAACTGCACATCCAGGCTCACCTCGCCGGTGCCGTCGCACACCGGGCACCGCAGGCTGCCGGTGTTGTAGGAAAAATCACTGGCTTTCCGACCCAGCCGCTTGGCCGCTTCGGTCTTTGCGTACAATTTGCGCAGTTCGTCGTGCACGTTGGCATAGGTGGCCACGGTGGAGCGCACGTTGATGCCAATGGGCGTTGCGTCGATGAGCTTTACCTGGCGGATGCCCTCCGCCTGCACGCTCAGCACGTGCTCCGGCGGCTTGCGGCCGGCGGTCAGGGCCGCCAGGGCGGGCACCAGGCTTTCCAGGATCAGGGTGGTCTTACCGGAACCGGAGACTCCGGTCACCACCGTCAGCCGTCCCTTGGGGATGTCCACCTCCAGGGGCTTTACCGTGTGGATGAGGCCGGTGGAAAGATGGATGGCCCCTTGGGCGAACAGTTCTTCGGCGGGGCAGGCCGGCCGCAACTGGGGCTTGCAGCCTTCCCGCAAAAACGGCCCGATCTGGGACGCGGCGTTTTGCTGGATCCCGTCCACCGTGCCCTGGGCGATGACATGGCCGCCCTTTGCCCCCGCCTGGGGCCCCATCTCCACCAGCCAGTCCGCTTCTTTTAAGATCTGGGTGTCGTGGTCCACCAGGACCACCGAGTTGCCGTCCGCCACCAGGTCGTGCATCACCCCGTTCAGGCCCACGATATTGGAGGGATGCAGCCCGATGGAAGGCTCGTCCAGCACATAAAGCACCCCGGTGGTGCGGTTGCGCACCGCACGGGCCAGCTGCATCCGCTGCCGCTCACCAGTGGAAAGGGTGGAGGAGGCTCGGTCCAGCGTGAGATACCCAAGGCCCAGGTCCATCAGCCGCCGGGCGGCAGTCTGGAAAGACTCGCAGATGCTGCGGGCCATGGGGGCCATCTCTTCCGGCAGGCGGGTGGGCAGGGCGTCCACCCAGGCCGAAAGCTCTTCCAGGGACATCTGGCAGCACTGGGCCAGCGATAGGCCGCACAGCCTGGGAGCCTGTGCGGCCGGGGAAAGGCGGGTGCCGCCGCAGTCCGGGCAGACATCCTGCTTCAAAAATTTTTCCACCCGCTTCATGCCCTTTTCGTCCTTCACCTTGGCCAGGGCGTTTTCCACCGTGTATACGGCGTTGTAATAGGTAAAGTCCAGCTCGCCGGCCTGGTTGGTCTTTTTCGAGTGGTAGAGGATGTGCTTTTTCACCGCCGGGCCGTGGTACACGATCTCCTTTTCCGCCTCGGTCAGGTCCTGAAAGGGCACATCGGTGCGCACCCCCATGGCCCGGCACACGTCCGTCATCAGCGACCACATCAGGCTGTTCCAGGGGGCCACCGCGCCCTGATCAACGGTGAGGGTCTCGTCCGGCACCAGGGTGGAAAGATCCACGGTCTGCACGGTGCCGGTACCGCCGCAGGTGGGGCAGGCGCCCTGGGAGTTGAAGGCCAGCTCCTCGGCGCCGGGGGCGTAAAAGGAAACGCCGCATTCCGGGCAGACCAGGGGTTTGCCCGCCGCCACCGACAGCGAGGGGGCCAGATAGTGCCCGTTGGGGCAGCGGTGGCTGGCCAGCCGGGAGAACATCAGCCGCAGGCTGTTCAGCAGCTCGGTGCCGGTGCCGAAGGTGGAGCGGATGCCCGGCACCCCCGGCCTTTGGCGCAGCGCAAGGGCCGCCGGAACATACAAAAGTTCGTCCACCGAGGCCTTGGCGGCCTGGGTCATCCGCCGCCGGGTGTAGGTGGACAGCGCGTCCAGATACCGCCGGGAGCCCTCGGCGTACAGAACGCCCAGGGCCAGCGAGGATTTTCCAGAGCCGGACACCCCCGCAATGCCCACGATCTTATTCAGGGGAATGTCCACGTCGATGTTTTTCAGGTTGTGGACCCTTGCGCCCCGTACCAGCATTTTGTCGATCAAATCATTCGCTCCCCCTTGCATAACGGCCCTGGCTTTAGGCGGGCACGGGGCCTTTTGTGTTCCAGCTATAGTATAGTAAAAATGAAGCAAAAGGGCAAGAAAGCCCCCGCCGGTTTTGCTTTTTGGGCCGGGCGGCATGAACGTGTCCGCCCCCGCATATAAATGGGGTAGAAACGCGCGAAAGGGGCGAAAAAATGGAATTGAAGATATTTAGGGATACCTTATCCGCCATGGGCGGCCTGTACGATACCAAGGCTGAGCTGCCGGTGGAGACGGAGATCCTCATCCCGGATTATCTGCCGCAGGTTTTCAAGATCGTAAAATGCTTCGTCCACCTGGTGCCGCTGCAAAAACAGATCCTGGCCGGCCGGCTCACGGTGGAGGGCTATCTGCGGTGTGTGGTGTATTATCAGGCCGAGGACGACCAGAGCTTGTGCCAGACCGAACAAAAGATCCCCTTTACCCGGGCCATGGAACTGCCCGAGGGGGAATATCAGGGCTGCACGGTGCAGGTGACCGGTCAGGTGGAATACCTGAACTGTCGGGCGGTGAACCAGCGCCGGGTGGACGTGCGGGGCGCCTTTGCCCTGGCTGCCCGGGTGGCGGCCCGCACCGATCAGGAGATCGTCACCGCACTGGCAGACTGCGGCATCGAGCAGAAGATCCTGCCAGTAGACAGCGTGAAAAGCGTGGCGAACCTGGATAAGCTGCTCACCGCCGAGGAGGAGATCCGTTTTTCCGCCCCGCCCCAGGCCATTCTGGACATTGCAGGCGTGGGGCAGGTGGATGAGATCAAGCTGATCTCCGGCAAGGCGGTGGTAAAGGGCCGGGTGCAGGTGAACCTGCTGTACCGCACCGGGCCGGGTTACCAGATGGAGCAGACCCAGCAGGATGTGCCCTTCAACCAGATCCTGGACTTGGAGGGCGTGCCGGAGGACAGCGAGTGCTTCGGCGCGGTGGAGATGACCGGCTGCACCGTGATGGCCGCCGCCGGGCAAGAGAACGGCTACACCGTTACCGTTACCGCCCTGCTGCACCTGCGGGTGAACCGCAAGACCGAGTGCTATCTGGTCAGCGACGCGTTTTCCACCCAGTACGAGACCCAGGTGACCACAAAGCCGCTGCTCACCGAACAGCTGTTCCGCCAGCTGGACACCGTATGCGAAGCCCAGACCGAGGGCGAGCTGCCGGACGAAAACGCCCAGATCATTCACTGCTTTGTGACCCTCTATCCCACCGAGCTGGTGAGCGCCGGGGAGGGGAGCGTGGTGATGGGCGGCCGGGCCAGCGCCCATGTGCTGTGCATGAACTCGCTGGGGGAGATCGACTGCTACGACCGCACCTTTGAGTACACCCTGCCCGAATCCTGGCCCGGCAGCCCCGAGCAGTACCGCTTTGAGTGCTGGCCCACTGTCACCGGCATCGACACCCAGAAAAACGGCAAGGATATGACCGTGCGGGTGCAGATCCGGGTTCGGGGCCAGGTGTTCCAGCGGGCGGAAGAAACGGTGGTGGACGGGGTGGAGTGCGGCGAGGTCTTGCAGCGCACCGACCCGGACGTGGCCCTGCGCATCTACTATGCCGCCCCGGGGGAAAACGTGTTCCAGATCGCAAAGCACTACCATGTGTCCCCCACGGCGATGATGCAGTCCAACCAGCTGGAGGACCTGGAGATCCACCAGAACGCCCGGCTGCTGGTGCCGGTGACTGTGTAAGGGAAGGAGGAGAGAAACCGCATGGATACACAAGACATCTACAAAGACATCGCCGCCCGCACCGGCGGCGACATCTACATCGGGGTGGTGGGGCCGGTGCGCACCGGCAAAAGCACCTTTATCAAAAAGTTCATGGAGGAGCTCATCCTGCCCCAGATGACCAACCCCGCCCTGAAAAACCGGGCCCGGGACGAACTGCCCCAGTCCGCCGCGGGGCGCACCATCATGACCACCGAGCCAAAGTTCATCCCGGAAACGGCGGTGACGGTGGATCTGGAAGGGGGCGGCAGCTTCAAGGCCCGGCTCATCGACTGTGTGGGCTATATGGTGGAGGGGGCCATGGGCCACCAGGAGGACGAAAAGCCCCGCATGGTGAAAAGCCCCTGGTTCGACGAGGAGATCCCCTTTGACCTGGCCGCCCAGACCGGCACCCAAAAGGTCATCCGGGAACACTCCACCATCGGCCTGGTGGTCACCACCGACGGTTCCATCAGCGATATTCCCCGGGAAAAATACCAGCAGGCGGAGGCCCAGGTCATCGCCGAGCTGGAACAGATCAAAAAGCCTTTTGTGATCCTGCTCAACTGCGTGGACCCCTCTACGCCCCAGGCCCGCCAGCTGGCGGCCCAGATGCAGGAGCAGTACGGCCGCACCGTGCTTCCTGTGAGCTGCCTGGACCTGGACAGCGCCGCCATCGGCCGGGTGCTGCAAAGCGTTTTGTACGAGTTTGAGGTGAAAGAGATCGCCTTTGCCATGCCCAAGTGGATCACCATGCTGGAGACTGGCCACTGGCTGCAGGAGGCGGTGTACACGGCGGCCCAGGACTTTGCCGCCTCCATCACCCAGATGAAGGACGTGGCCCAGCAGGGCGCGCCCATCCAGTGCGACTATTTAAAATCCTCCCGCATCCGGGCCATGGAACTGGCCACCGGCCGCATCACCCTAGAACTGGAATTAAAGCCGGATATCTTCTACCAGGTGCTGGGGGAGACCACCGGCCTGGAGATCTGCGACGAGGCCAGCCTGATGCCCTGCATCATCGGCCTGGCCAAGGCCAAGCGGGAGTACGAGAAGATCCGCAGCGCCCTGGAGCAGGTGGAAGCCACCGGCTACGGTATCGTGATGCCCACCATCGGCGAGCTGCGGCTGGAAGAGCCGGAGATCGTGCGCCAGGGCGGCCGGTACGGGGTTCGGCTGAAAGCCAGCGCCCCCTCCATCCATTTGATGAAGGCCACCATCAACACGGAAATTTCGCCCATCGTGGGTTCGGAAAAGCAGTCCGAAGAATTGGTGGTCAGCCTGCTGCAAGACTTTGAGCAGGACCCGTTGAAGATCTGGCAGTCCAACATTTTTGGCAAGAGCCTGCACGAGCTGGTGAACGAGGGGCTGCAAAACAAGCTGCTGCACATGCCCCAGGAGGCCCGGGCCCGCTTGCAGGAAACGCTGGAACGGGTCATCAACGAGGGCTGTTCCGGCCTGATCTGCATTATCTTGTAGACCGGCGGCCTTACGCAGCAAAAACACTTTCAAAAGACGCTCTATCCAACCGGTTAGAGCGTCTTTTTTTGTGCGAAACGGAGCAAACTAATAAGAGAAACAGGGGCGAAAATGTGTCTTTGCCGTGAAAACGATTGATTATTTGCCCCAAATAGTGTAAAATACAACATAATAATAAATAATGGGTCGTTGCGTCCAGCGGACAAAACGGCGGGCCGCCGGCGGCATGCCGCTGGCACTGTGCCCAAAACCGTGTAAAGATTGGTGATTCATTTTGTCAGATAAGATCGGCGCTTTTTTAAGCAGATTTCGAAAACAGATCCTGATGCTGTTCGATATCTGCGCGCTCACGCTTTGCTACCTGGCGCCTTGGGTGCTCATCAACGGGCGGGCCCCCTATGCCCAGTACTCCAGCCTGCTGGTGGCAAGCTGCTTTTTGTTCGTCTGCTGCTTTGAGATCGTCTACGGCCTGATGGGCATGTACGACAGCCTCTGGCGGTATGCCGAGGTGGTGGAGTTTTTCCGGCTGTGCACCGCTTCCGCCATTGCCATCGGCCTGTTCGTGGTCAGCTCGCTGTTCATCTTCCGGGGATCGGGCAGTCAGGTGCCCATTTCGGTCTACTTTCTCAGCGCCATGTTCGCCGCGGCGGTCACCATGTATTCCCGCCTGATCTACCGGATGTACCGCAACGTGAAGCTGGGCCAGCACGGGGGCAAAAAAGCCCGCCGCACCCTGCTCATCGGCGCGGGCGACGCGGCCAGCACCCTTTTGCATGAGCAGTTCAAAAAGCCCAGCCCGGACATGAACATCATCTGCTGCGTGGACGACGCGCCGGAAAAGCAGGGCCGGTATATCATGGGCATCCAGATCATGGGCACCACCGAGGACATCCCTGACATCGTGGAACAATGCGAGATCGAGAGCATCCTGCTGGCCATCCCCACCATGGATGAGGAGAACAAGCGGCGGGTGCTGTCCATCTGCAACAAGACCAAGTGCAACGTGAAGATCCTGCCGGACATCGTGAAGATGATCACCGACGGCAAGGACCTGGCCTCCCGCATCCGTGACGTGAAGGTGGAGGACCTGTTGGGCCGGGAAGAGATCCAGCTGTCCGGCCGCATCACCGACTTTTTGCGGGACAAGCGGGTCATGGTCACCGGCGGCGGCGGGTCCATCGGCTCCGAGCTGTGCCGCCAGATCGCTTCCTGCGGGCCGCAGGAGCTGGTCATCGTGGATATCTACGAAAACAGCGCCTACGCCATCCAGCAGGAGCTGCGCCGCAAATACGGCAAGGGCCTGCATTTGGAAGTGCAGATCGCCTCGGTGCGGGACTCCAAAAAGATGGACGCGCTGTTTGACCGCTACCGCCCCGAGATCGTGTTCCACGCCGCCGCCCACAAGCATGTGCCCCTGATGGAGGACAGCCCGGAAGAAGCGGTGAAGAACAACGTGTTCGGCACCTTCAACGTGGCCAGCTCCGCCGACCGGTACGGGGCCGAGCGGTTTGTGCTCATCTCCACCGACAAGGCGGTGAACCCCACCAACGTGATGGGCGCCACCAAGCGGGTGTGCGAGATGATCGTGCAGGCCATGGCCCCGCGCAGCAAGACCCGCTTTGCGGCGGTGCGCTTTGGCAACGTGCTGGGGTCTAACGGGTCGGTCATCCCCCTGTTCAAGGACCAGATCGCCTGCGGCGGCCCGGTCACCGTGACCCATCCGGACATCGTGCGGTATTTTATGACCATCTCCGAGGCGGTCAGCCTGGTGCTGGAGGCGGGCTCCATGGCCACCGGCGGCGAGATCTTCGTGCTGGACATGGGCAAGCCCATGCGCATCCTGGACCTGGCGGAAAACCTGATCAAGCTGTCCGGCTTTATCCCTTACAAGGACATCCAGATCAAATTCACCGGCTTGCGGCCCGGTGAAAAGCTGTATGAGGAGCTTTTGATGGACGAGGAAGGCCTGCGTAAGACCGAGAACCGCAAGATCTACATCGGCGCGCCCCTCAAGCTGAACAACCAGACCTTCTTTGACCATCTGATGACCCTCAAGCAGATCGCTTACACCAACAACAGCGACAATCTGGTGCAGGCCCTGATCGATATGGTGCCCACCTTCCACCACAAGACCAACTGCCAGGAAGAGAGCGCCTAACGCCGGGGCGGCGCGGCAAAGGGAGGAATCATATGTATCGCAAGGTTATCAAACGGATCATCGACATCATTCTTTCGCTGGGCGGCATCATCGTGCTGTCTCCGGTGCTGCTGGTGCTGGCCATCTGCGTGAAGGCATCCTCGCCCGGCCCGGTGCTGTTCAAGCAAAAACGGGTGGGCAAGGGCAAGACCTATTTCCAGATCTACAAATTCCGCAGCATGCGCACCGACACCCCCCACGACATGCCCACCCATCTGCTGGAAAACCCGGAGGCGTTCATCACGCCGGTGGGGCGCTTTCTGCGCAAGACCAGCCTGGACGAGCTGCCCCAGATCTTTAACATCTTCAAGGGCGAGATGAGCGTGGTGGGCCCCCGGCCCGCTTTGTGGAACCAGGACGACCTGATCGCCGAGCGGGACAAATACGGCGCCAACGACTGCGTGCCCGGCCTTACCGGCTATGCCCAGATCCACGGCCGGGACGAGCTGCCCATCCCCCAAAAGGCGGAGCTGGACGGCTATTACGCAAACCATCTCAGCTTTGGCCTGGACGTGAAGATCTTCTTCGGCACCATCGGCAGCGTGCTGCACCACGAGGGCATCGTGGAGGGCAAGCAGGAGAAGAAATAACGCCGTTTCTTACAAGACATAAAAAACTGCCCGTGCGGAGCTTCTGCACGGGCAGTTTTTTGTTTGCGGTTTACAGGGCGGGGGAGGGTTCGGGAGCTTCTTCCGGCGAGTCGGTGGTGAGGGCCTCCAGCAGCAGCGCATAGATGTCGCTGCCTTTTTCGATGAAGGCGTTCTTCACCATCTCGGCGGTCAGGGGATCCGGCAGGGTAAAGGAGAGGCCGAACACCTCGCTGCCCAGCTCGTTGATGGAACAGTGCACCACATAGCCCTGCTCGGTCTTGGTGATCTCGGTCTGGTGCTGGGCGGCCTTGCGCACCCACTGCTGGGCCCGGATCACCGCCCGCACCGCTGTTTCCCGCACGCTGCGGGGCAGCAGGTCAAAGCCCAGCTCGTCGGTGACCGAAAGGCCCTTGGCGGTGATGTGATAGCCGCCCTCCGGGTCCACCTCCACCAGGCCCTGGCTTTCCAGGTCCGCCAGGCTGGCCGAAAGCTCAAAGTAGTTCACAAGCTGCTCGCTGAGCAGTGCGTTCTCAATGTCCTGGCGGGAAAGGGGGGCGGCGGTCTTGATCAGGTAACACAAAAGGATGCGCACCTGGGCGCTGTCAGTCAGGCCGCCTGGCTTCACCCCGAATGTAAACGCATTGCCTGCCAAATCAAAGCACTTCCTTTCCCAAAGGGTGATACTATCTTCTATTATACGGGCAAAGCCTCCGCCGCGCAAGGGTCTTGCGATGGCTCGAACAAGGTCTGCACTGTAGAGCTACAATACATGTTGGACAGTAGAGCAAAAAAAGCAAATAAAAAAGTAGAAGGACAGAGCCTTCATAGGGTATAGTTAAGTTGCGACACCAACACACCCAAGAAAGGAGCTCTGTCCCTCATGAGCAAGAGTA
>CASEVW010000134.1 GCA_949291395.1 uncultured Oscillospiraceae bacterium
GGGCATGAACTTCTGGCCGCCGAAGCCCGGCTCCACGCTCATCACCAGCGCCAGCTCCAGCCGGGGCAGATAGGGCAGCAGCGCCTCCGCCGGGGTGCCCGGCTTGATGGCCACGCCCGCCTTGCAGCCCGCGGCGTGGATGGCGTCGATGGTCTTTTCCACCGGGCTGTCGCTTTCCAGATGGAAGGTGATGCAGCTGGCCCCCGCCTTGGCAAAGGCCTCCACGTAATCCAGCGGGCGGCTGATCATCAGGTGTACGTCGTAAAAGGCGTTCGGCAGGGTCTTGTGCAGGCTTTGCAGCACCGGCACGCCAAAGCTGATGTTGGGCACAAAATGGCCGTCCATCACGTCAAAATGCAGCATATCGGCCCCGGCGTCCAGCACCTGGCTGCACTGCTGGCCAAGACAGGCAAAGTCCGCCGCTAAAATAGAGGGGCTCAATTGGGTCATAAGCGTATTGTCTCCTTCTGTGTCAAAAAGGCCCTGCGGCCCGGTTTTTGCGCCCCAAATATTATTCCAATGCGGATACTTAAAAGCGCTTTCTACAATTCGTAAAACGAGTAGGCATACCAGATGATATACAGATTTATTTTATCCTATTTTGACCCAAAAAGCAAACCCGCACTCGGCTTTTCACCCTTTTTGCACAAAATAAGTTCAAGGTTTTGCAAACAAAAAACCACCCGCCTTAGCCGAGGCCAGCTAAAGGCAGGTGGTTTTGTTTGTATCATCTTTTTATATGGTTGCGTGAAGGGCTTGCCAGCAAGAGAATGCTCTTCGCACCGCCACAGCGTTACAGATCCGCAAAGGCTTTTTCCACGCGATCCAGCGCCTCATTCAGCACCGAATGGGGGCAGGCGATGTTCAAGCGCACAAAGCCCTCGCCCTCCGGGCCAAAATGCGTGCCGGGATCCGGCACCACGCCGGCATCCTCCACAAACCGGCGGCAGATCTCCTTGTCCGGCAGAGCATAGCCGCTCATGTCGATCCAGGCCAAATACATCCCCTCGGGCTTTACCAGATGCGCTTTCGGCAGCACCTGGCCCAACCGCCGCTGCAAAATGCAGAAGCTCTCGTCCAAATAGGCGTTCACCTGGTCTTCCCATTCGGCACAGTCGGAATAGGCGGCTTTGGTCGCCGCCGCGGCCAGGGGGCTGGGGAACCAGCGGCCCCGCTCTTCCAAAAAGCGCTGGCGCAGCTCCTCATTGGGGATCAGGATATTCGCCAGGTGCAGACCGCTCAGGTTAAAGCTCTTGCCCGCCGTGGTGCTGGTGATGGTGATATCCGGCGCGATTTTGCCCATGGGCGTGTAGGTCTGGTCCTGGCGCACCAGATCGCAATGTACCTCGTCCGAAACGATCACAAGGCCATTCCGGCGGCAGATATCGGCCACTGCCTCCAGCTCCTCCTTGGTCCACACCCGTCCGGAGGGGTTGTGCGGGTTGCAGAATGCCAGCATTTTGGTGGCAGGATCTTTGGCCTTCTCCTCTAGATCCGCCAGATCCATGCGGTATACGCCATTCTCGTAGATCAGCTTATTGTTCACCACCGTACGGCCGCAGGTCTTGATCGTGCCGTCAAAGGGGCGTACACCGGCCGCTGCACGATCACCCCATCTCCGGGATCCGTGAGCGCGCGGATCGCGATGCCCAATGCTTCTACCGCACCGCTCACCGCGACCACGTCCTGCGGCTCCACCTGCCACTGGTGGCGCGTGGCCAGCCAGCCGGTCACGGCGCTCAAATATCCCTCTGTCACGGGGTTTTCATACCCCAAGGTCAGTTGATCCACCCGCTGCTTGATGCCGTTCAGGATACCGTCACAGCAGGCAAAATCCATATCCGCGATCCACATGGGGATCACCTTTTCCGGCAGTTTGCAGTTTGGATGGAGCAGCCCGGGAGTGCCATATTTCACCGAGATCTTGCTCCGGTCCACGATTTGATCAAAATTGTACTTCACGCCTTTTTCCTCCGTTCCAAAATCAAAAATGTGAGGAGCACGCTCAACAGGCACAGCCCTGCCGCGCCCCAATAGATACTTGCATAACCAGCCGCTTCCACCAGAACGCCCCATACTGCGGCGCCAAACCCGGTGCCGATATCGGCAAACAGCTGATAGGTGGCGTTGCCAGCGCCTCGGCGCTGGGGTTCCACATTCTTCATCGCCGCTTTTTGCAGTGCGGGCATGACCGCGCCCTGGCCCAAGCCCAGCACAAAGGCCGCCACCATGAGTGCGCTCAGCTCCTTGGCATACACAATGCCCACGAAAGCCCCCGCCATGACCAGAAAGGCGATCACGGTGATAAGCTTTTCGCTGTAGCGGTCCACGATCTTGCCCACTACAAGGCGTACCACGATCATGCCCAGGGCGTATACGGTAAAGAAGGAACCGATGCCTCCGATACCCTGCTGCTGCGCATAGGAGGCAATGTAGGAGATCACGGACGTAAAGCTGAACACGGCAAAAAACTGGATCAGCGAAGCGGGGATGGTAGCCGGTTCTATCACATCTCGGATATCAAATTTTTTATGCTGTGCAGCGGCAGGCGCTTTATACCGCACCTGCCAGCACAGAACACCGGTAAGCGCCAGCAGCACCACCGCACACAGGTACATCGCCCGATAGTTGTTGTTGTCACCGATCAGGGCCAGGCCCAACGCCGGGCCGATGGCCATCGCGATGGAGTTGCCCAGCGTGTAATACCCCAGGCCCTCACCCAGCCGGCTGGGAGGCGACACATCCACCACGGCAGCGCCGGAAGCGGTGGTCAGATTCGCCATGCCTGCGCCGAAAAACACCTGCATGGCGGCGATCATGCCCATCGCCGGCCAAAGGGCGATCAGCAGCATGGAGAGCAGGTAGATGACCGCACCGATCATCATCACCTTATGCCGGCCCAGCTTGTCTGTGAGCGGCCCGGAAAACAGCCGCATCACAATGGACGCTGTCGTGAGCAGCAGCGTCAGCGCGCCGGACAGTGCCACCGTGCCTCCCGCCCAGCTGACCAGCATGGGGAACGATGACATTGCCATTTGGCGCACTGTAAACGCCAGAAGGGTAATGATCACCAGGCGCGTAAAATTGGCGGTCCAAAGCTTGGGTGGGTTGTTTTGTTCTTTTTGCATATATTTCCTCCGCAGGACTAAGGAAGGGGCGGCACAAGGCCGCCCGCTTCGTTTATGTTACAGGATAAAGCCCAGGATCACGAACAGGGCAAAGCTGATCGCTGCATTGAGCATCGCATAGGGCAGCTGGGTGCGAACATGGCTCATCACGTCGCACTTGGTGGTGGAACAGGTCAGAATGGTGTTGTCCGAAATGGGAGAAGCGCAGTCGCCCAGAACAGCGCCGGAATACACCGCACCCACCGCCAGGGGCAGATGCACACCCATAACAGCCGCCATAGGGATGGCAATGGGGGCAATGGTGTTGGAGGCCGCCGCCAAAGAGCCGGTGGACATGGAGATCACGGCAGAGATCAGGTAGATCACGGCGGGGATCAGCGCACGGGGCAGGAAAGAACCCACGGCATTGCCCAGGAAAGCGCCGGTGCCCAGGGTGGTGGTCAGCGCGCCAAAGGTATAAGCAAAGGTCAGGATGGTAGCAATGGAGATCATCTCGCCGCAGCCCTTCATAAAGACGCCCACGGCCTGATCCAGATTCATCAGCTTATCTTTCAGGCACAGGACCAGGGTGACCAGCAAAGCGACCAGCGCCGCGAACAGGAAAGAGGTCATGCCGTCGCCGGCCAGGAAATTGCCGCCACCCGAGATCACCATAAAGATCAGAGTCAGGGCTACCAGCAGCACCATGGGCAGGATCAGGTAGATGGCTTTGCCCTTGTGCTCTTTGCCAGACTGTTCCTCTTTTTCATACTGCTCGGTCATCTTTTTTTCGTAATCCGCCATGGTCTTCTTCATCAGGGGGAAGTCGAAACCAGTCAGGATCACCAACAGGGTGCCGAACACAAAGATCAGCTGGGTGATAAAAAACGGCAGAGATTCGTAATAAATGTTGGGAGAGCCGCCCACTTCCACGGCCAGATTGCCTAAGTACGCCACTGAGAAGGCGCCCATGGCGCTGAAGGGGATCAGGGTGACCACAGGGCTGGATACCGCATGTACCACCTGGGCATTCTTTTCCGGCGCGATCTTCAGCGCCTTGCAGATGGGAGAGCTCACCGTGCCGCTGACCAGGATGCTCATGGCGCCAGTGGTGAACACCATCGCGCCGATGATCCAGGTCAGCACCAGCGCCGCCTTTTTGCTCCGCACCAGCGAACGGCGTTTCATCAAGGCCTGGATCAGACCGTCCACGCCGCCCATGGTCTCGATGATCTTGATCATGCCGCCCACGATCAGAATGGCAAAGATGGACTTTACGTTATTGGGAGTGGCAAACACGCCGACCATCGTGTCAAACATTCCGGAAACGGCGGTAAATGGATTTCCAGAGGCAATGATCAAGCTGCCAGTGAAAATAGCGGTAAAAAGCGAGATAAAAACGTTTTTGGTGGTTAATGCCAACAAAATGGCAATTGCTGGCGGGATCAGCGACCAGATACCATAGTCCGTCATTTTGATTTCTCCTTTTCCTCAGTCATCGGCCGTGCGTAGGCCATCTGCACGCCAAATTCGATATTTGAAATAGAACTATTCCCTTACAACGAAATTATAATAGCTATTATGTCAAAACACCAATACATGTTCTAGCTGAATCATAACCATTTGGTTATATCCATGCGATCAGTCCAAACCGTTATTGGGAGTCGCAAAATCAACCGCTTTTTGTTATAATAAAGAAAACTATGCCATTTTTGCGCCGGAAAGGGGGATCCCTGTATGAATCTGCTTCATCTGCGGTATTTCTGTGTCATTGCACAGCACGGCAATATGACCCGGGCCGCGCAAGCGCTGCACATCTCTCAGCCAGCGCTCAGTAAAATGCTCCATCAGCTGGAACAGGAACTTTGCCACCCGCTCTTTTACCGTGTTCCCGGCGGGCTGCGGCTCACTCCGGCCGGGATCCGTTTTTACGAAAAGGTCTCCGCCGGGCTGGAACTGATCCAGGCCGGTGTGGACGAGCTCTACACTGACAGCGCCGAGCAGGTGCAGACCCTGCGGGTCTTTTCCTGCATCAACGCTGCGTTTCTTCCGCCGTTGTATCTCGCCTTCCAAAAAGCCGCACCCCATATCCAGCTGGAACTTCGGCGCGGTTCCTGGAAAGAGATCCCGCAGGCAGGCACCTTCGATTTTTTCTTCGCTCCCTCCACCTTTCCCCTGGGCCCCTATCAGTACACCGATCTGTTCGAGGAGGAATTCGTGCTGGCGGTGCCGTCCCAGCATCCGCTGGCGCAGTTCCAAAGCATCGATCTTGCCCAAGCCGCTCCTTACCCGTTTATCACCATGGGCACCACCGCTCCCCTCAGCCAATATTTTAAAGCACTGTGCTGCGTGGCCCAATTTACGCCGAAGATCATTGCGGAATGCGATACGATCTCCACGCTGCAAACCTTTTTGGAATCCGGCCAGGGCATCTCGCTGGTCCCGTTCCACAGCGCAAAGCTGGATTCCAGCAAACTGCGCCTGATCCGCATCCATTCCCCCCGCTGCAGCAGGACCATCCGGCTTTGCTGGCCCATCGGATTAACATTCTCTCCTGCGGAACGGCAGTTCCATTCCTTTTGCGAGGAATATTTTGCCCCCTTCCGAAATTCCCCTGCCGCGGAGCAGCCACAAACCGAAAAAGACGTGTGACCCTTTTAAAAGAGTCACACGTCTTTTTATGCTTCCACGTTTTGCAAAACGCTTTTCTTTACTTTTTCGCGCCGCCCAGGTTTTTGCGCCGCTCGGCGGGGGGCGCTTCGCAGGGCAGGGTGAAGCTGAACTGGCACCACTGGCCCTCTTCGCTCTCGGCCCAGATCTTGCCGCCGGAAAGGCTCACCAGCACCTTGCAGATGTGCAGCCCCAGGCCGCTGCCCCGGGTGTTCAGGCCCCGGCTCTTGTCCTCTTTGTAAAAGCGGTCGAACACGAAGGGCAGCGCGTCCCGGCTGATGCCCTGGCCGGAATTGCGCACCGACACCGTCACATAGCCGCCGCTCTTTTTCACCGAAAAGCGCAGGTAGCCTCCCTCCGGCGTGAACTTGAGGGCGTTGTCCACGATGTTGTAGACCACCTGGTACACCAGGTCCTGGTCGGCGTAGACCAGGGTGCGCACCGGCGCCATGCCCTGGATGTCGATGTGGCTGTTCTCGATGCGCTGCTCGGCGCTGAACACCACCCCGGTGATGCTCTCCCAGATGTCGTAGCTTTGGGCGTTCACCCGGTATTCCCCCGCCTCCAGCTTGGAGATGTCCAGCATGTTCTGGATCAGGCGGGTCAGGCGGCCCACCTCCTGGCTCACAAGGCCCAGGTAGTGCTGGCGCATCTCGGGGGGGATGGTGCCGTCCAGCATGCCGTCGATGAAGCCCTTGATGCTGGTCATGGGGGTGCGCAGCTCGTGGGCGATGTTGCCCATAAAGCTGGCCCGGGAGGAGTCGATGGTCTCCAGGTTGCGGGCCATGTTGTTGAAGGTCACCGCCAGCTGGGCCATCTCGTCGTCCCCGTCCACCGGTACCCGCACGCTGAAATCGCCGCTGCCGAACTTGCGGGCGGCCTCGCTGATGCGCCGCAGGGGCGTGGTGAGCCGGTTGGTGAAGAAGATGGCCAGCAGGCTGGACACCAGCAGCATCAGCCCGGCGCTGAGCACGAAGCTGGAGAACATATCCCCCACGAACACGTTCATGCTGGCGGCACTGGCGCTGGCGAACACATAGCCCATGGGCTCGCCGGTGTCCTGGTTTTCAATGGCCCGGCCGGCGGTGTAGTATTTGCCGTCGTACAAACCGCCCATGTTGCCGGTCTCAAAAAAGCCCTCTTCGCTGGCGGCCTGCCGCAGCACCTCCCCGTCCACCCGGGGCGCGCCCTCCAGCCGCTCCTCCTCGCCGGGGGCCTGCATCACTACGGTGCCCTCGGCGTCGGTCATGAACATGCTGGCGCTGCTGGTGCGGCTGATCAGCTTCATCTGCTCCTGCATGTCGCTGCGCAGCTGTTCGTCCTCCAGCATGCGGCGCAGGGGCGAATCCTCCTGCACCTGCACGGCGGCGATGCGCACCGCATCGTCCAGGGCGCGGTGCTTGTCGTCCTCAAAATATTCCATCACCAGATACATCTGGATCAGGCCCATCACGGCGGCGCTGGCGATCAGAAGCACCGCCGTGGTGGTAAAGTACATCGAGCTGATGCTTTTTCTCACGGTGGGATCAATCCTTTACTTCAAACTTGTAGCCCACGCCCCAAACCGTTTTCAGGCACCACTGGTCGCTGGCGCCCTCCAGCTTTTCCCGCAGGCGTTTGATGTGCACGTCGATGGTGCGGGAGTCGCCGTAATACTCAAACCCCCACACCTCGTCCAGCAGCTGGTCACGGGTGAACACCCGGTTGGGATGCCCGGCAAGATACGCCAGCAGCTCCAGCTCTTTGGGCGGCGCTTCCACCACCTTGCCCGCCACCTTCAGCTCGTAGCGGGTCATGTCCAGCGAGAGGTTCTCAAACTGGATCACGCCCTCTTTTGCGCCATCATCCGGGCTGCAGCGGCGCAGCACCGCCTTGATGCGGGCCACCACTTCCTTGGTGTCAAAGGGCTTCACCACATAGTCGTCCGCTCCCAGCTCCAGGCCCAGCACCTTGTCGAAGGTCTCGCCCTTGGCGGTGAGCATGATGATGGGCACGTTGGAGTTGCTGCGGATGCGGCGGCAGACCTCCCAGCCGTCCATTTTGGGCATCATCACGTCCAGCAGCAGCATGTTGGGCTTTTCCTGCTCGAACAGTTCCAGGGCCGCCTCGCCGTCGTGGGCGATCAGCGTCTCGTAGCCTTCTTTTGCCAGATACAGCCGCAGCAGTTCGCAGATGTTCTGGTCATCGTCAACGATCAATATCTTCTGATTGGGCATGGTAACTTCCCGCTCCTTTTCCGCTTGTCAGCTTTTGCGCCCGCCGGGCAGCGCCGTTTTTGGCGGGCGTATTTTCTTTATTATACTGTATATTTATGGACAAAAAAAGAACATTCCGCCGAAAAACCGCCCCGCCGGGGCAAAACGGCGTTGCGCAAAGCGGCCTGTTTGCGGTATAATGCTTTATGTAAAACTATGCGTGCGGGCCGCCGGCCCGCCGCCTGCCACCAGATAGACAAAATACATATCGCATAGAACGAACAGTAAGGAGTCAGCAAGATCATGAAATTAGGTATCGTAGGCCTGCCCAACGTGGGCAAGAGCACCCTGTTCAACGCCATCACCAGCACCAAAAACGCGGCGGCGGCCAACTACCCCTTCTGCACCATCGACCCGAACACCGGCATCGTGCCGGTGCCCGACGCCCGGCTGGACAAGCTGGCCGAGATCTGGGACACCAACAAAAAGACCCCCGCCATCGTGGAATTCGTGGACATCGCCGGCCTGGTAAAGGGCGCTTCCAAGGGCGAGGGCCTGGGCAACAAATTCCTGGGCAACATCCGGGAATGTGACGCCATCGTGCACGTGGTGCGCTGCTTCGGCGGCACCGACATCGTGCATGTGGACGGCAGCGTGGACCCCCTGCGGGACATCGAGACCATCGACACCGAGCTGATCCTCAGCGACCTGGAAGTGGTGTCCAACCGGGCCGCCCGCTTTGCCAAGGCCGCCAAGACCGGCGACAAAAAGGCCGGCGCCAGCGCCGCCTGGCTGGAAGAGCTGGCCGACCACCTGGGCAAGGGCAAGAACGCCCGCAGCTTCGCCTTCGACCTGGACGACGAGGACCAGGCCCTGCAGCTGAAGGAGATGGGCCTGCTCACCTACAAGCCGGTGATCTACGCCGCCAACATGAGCGAGGACGACCTGATGGAAGGCATGGATGCCAACGTACACTACCAGGCCGTGAAGAAGCTGGCCGCCGAGGAGGGCGCGGAGTGCATCCCCATCTGCGCCAAGACCGAGGAGGACATCGCCGACTACACCCCCGAGGAGAAAAAGGAATTTTTGCACGAGATGGGCATCGAGGCCACCGGCCTGGATAACCTGATCAAGGCCAGCTACAGCCTGCTGGGCCTGATCTCCTTCCTGACCGACGGCAAAAAGGAATGCCGCGCCTGGACCATCCGCCGGGGCACCAAGGCTCCCCAGGCCGCCGGTAAGATCCACTCCGACTTCGAGCAGGGCTTCATCCGGGCCAGCGTGGTGCATTACGACGACTTTGCCGCCTGCGATTTCAGCATGGCCAACGTAAAGGCCAAGGGCCTGCAGCACACCGAGGGCAAGGAATATGTAGTGCAGGACGGCGACATCATCGAATTTTTGTTCAACGTTTGAGCCGCAGCGGGGAAAGGACAGCACAATGGAAGTTTTTGGCATCATGGGCGCTATGCCCGATGAAGTGGATCAGCTGTGCGCCCAGCTCACCGGTGTTTCGGTGGAACATTACGGCGGAGTGGAATATCACCGGGGCCTTTTGGGCGCAAAGCGGGTGGTGGTCTGCTGCGCCGGCATGGGCAAGGCCAACGCCGCCGCCACCACCCAGGTGCTCATCACCAAATACGGCGCTGAGCGCATCATCTTCTCCGGCATCGCCGGCAACATGTCCAGCCAGATCGGCATCGGCGACGTGGTGGTGGGCAAGACCGTGGTCTACCACGACGCCCAGGACGATATGATCGCCCAGTCCGCCCCCTTCACCGCCGTTTACCCCGGCGATGAGACCCTGGTGAACGCCGCCATGGAAGCCTGCAAGGCCGCCGGCGTGAAAGCCATTGCCGGCAAGATCGCCACCGGCGACCAGTTCGTGGGCGATTCCGCCACCAAGGCCGCCATCGCCGCCAAGGCCGCGCCGGACTGCGTGGAGATGGAGGGCGCCGCCGTGGCCCAGATCGCCGCCAAAAACGGCGTGCCCTGCGTGGTGCTGCGGGCCATGAGCGACAACGCCGACGAGACCGGCCACGAGGTGCTGGTGGTGAAAAAGTTCAGCATCAGCGAATATGTGGCCACCGCCACCCAGATCGTAGTCTCCATGCTGCGGGCACTGGACTAAAATTCAACAACAAAGCCGCCGGGCTGTGGAAAACTCCACCGCCCGGCGGCTTTTTTTCATTTTAACACAACAAAAACATTTCGTTAGCAAAGCAAAAACACAGGGCCGGTAGAATAAGACCATCGAAACGATCACTCCCCATGGAGTGCAGCATTTAAGAGAAACGTTATATCAGGAGGAATAAACAATGAAGATCAAAAATTTTGTTTCTATGGTTTTGGGCGTTCTGGGCGGCTGCTCGTTCAGCCTGGGCATGTGCATGTGCCTGCTGCCCCAGTGGGATGCCTTTCAGCCCGGCCTGATCGCCGGGGCCGCCGGCCTGGTGCTGCTGCTGGCCATCCTGCCGGTGCGCCGGGTCATGGAGGGCAAGGCCCCCATCCGGCTGAACCCCCGCACCCTGCTGCTCACCGCTTTCGGCGTGGTAAGCTGTTTGTTCTTCGGCCTGGGGCTCAGCTTTGTCATGGTCTGGGGCCTGCTGCTGCCGGGCATCGCCGCCGGCCTGTTCGGCATCGTGATGCTGCTGTGCCTGGTGCCCATGTGCCTGGGCCTGAAAAAAGACTGAGCGTTTTTGCAAAAAACGCCCTTTCGCAAACACAACGTTAACGATCCCGTGGTATACTGATAGCGTGATTTTGCAAAAAAAGGGTGATGGTATGTTTAAGATCCTCGTGGTGGAAGACGACCGGGAGCTGAACCGCACGGTATGCACCTACCTGAACGGTCAGGGCTACCAGACGGTGGGCTGCCTGGACGTGAACGCCGCCTACGACGCCATGTACGGCAATGTATTCGACCTGATCCTCTCGGACATCATGATGCCCGGCACCGACGGTTTTTCCTTTGCCCAATCGGTGCGCCGGCTGGATGAGAACATCCCCATCCTGTTCATGACCGCCCGGGACGACCTGGCCGCCAAGCAGCGGGGCTTTTTCGCCGGCATCGACGATTACATGGTAAAGCCGGTGGACCTGGACGAGCTGGTGCTGCGCATCGGGGCGCTGCTGCGCCGGGCCAAGATCGCCGCCCGCAAAAAGCTGACGGTGGGCAGCCTTGTGATGGACATGGAGGAACACACCGCCTATCTGGACGGGGAGGAAGTTCCTCTCACCGCCCGGGAATTCGACCTGCTGTACAAGCTGCTGTCCTACCCCAAAAAGACCTTCACCCGCACCCAGCTGATGGACGAATTTTGGGATGCGGCCAGCACCTCCGGCAGCCGCTCGGTGGACGTGTACATCACAAAACTGCGGGAAAAGCTCTCCGGCTGCGACGCTTTCCAGATCGTCACGGTGCGGGGCCTGGGATATAAGGCGGTGCTGAAATGAAACGCGGCGGCTCGGTCCAGCGCAGTCTGTTTTCCCTGCGCAACTTCCTGTTGTACTTCTGCGGCTGCGCCTTCGTGGTCACCTGCAGCATCCTGCTGTTCACCGGCTCGACGCTGGACGAAGCCCACAGCCTGGAACAGCGGGCCTGGGCCACCTTTTTCAACGTGATCTTTCTGAGCCTTCTGCTCAGCGTGCTGGCCGAGGCCTGGCAGCGGTTTTCCATCGGCCGGCCGGTGCGCCGCATCCTGGACGCCACCCGCCGGGTGACCCAGGGGGATTTTTCCGCCCGGGTGGAACCCTGCCACAGCTTTGAGCGGCGGGATGAGCTGGATGTCGTCATTGAAAACTTCAACATCATGGCCCAGGAGCTTTCCAGCGTGGAGACCCTGCGGGGCGACTTTATCGCCAGCGTCTCCCACGAGCTGAAAACGCCCCTGGCGGTGATTCAAAACTATGCGGCCATCCTCAAGACCCCCGGCCTGCCGGAGGAAGAGCGGATGCGCTGCGCCGGGGCCATCGGCGACGCCACCCGCCGCTTAAGCGAGCTGGTCACCAACATCCTGCGGCTGAACAAGCTGGAAAACCAGCAGATCTTTTTGCAGCCCCGCCGGTATCTGTTAAACGAACAGCTGTGCGAGTGCATCCTGGGGTTTGAAGCCCTGTGGGAGCAGAAAGACCTGGAGATCGACACGGAACTGGACGAGGACGTGCCGGTGGAAGCGGATGCCGAGCTACTGGCCCTGGTGTGGAACAATCTATTGTCCAATGCGGTAAAATTCACCCCGGAGGGCGGGCGCATTTCAGTTCGGCTGGCCCGCCGGGACGACTGGGTGGAAGTGCAGGTGCAGGACACCGGCTGCGGCATCCCGCCGGAGGTGGGCCGCCGCATCTTTGAAAAATTCTACCAGGGCGACACCTCCCACGCCACCCAAGGCAACGGGCTGGGCCTGGCCCTGGTCAAACGCATCATCCAGATCACCGGCGGCGAGATCTCGGTGGCCAGCACCCCCGGCCAGAGCAGCACCTTCACGGTGCGGCTGCCCCAGAGCGCCCCGCCGCAGACGGCCGATGAAACAGGGAGGGAACCATGATGGAACACGAGACCAACAACGGCCCCCAGGGCTTTGAATATACCTATTCGGCACAGCGGCAGCAAGAGGTGCAGCGCATCCGCCAAAAATACCTGCCGGACCAGCCGGACAAGCTGGAACAGCTGCGCCGGCTGGACAAAAGCGCCGCCGCACCCGGCACCGCCGCCGCACTGGCGCTGGGCATCCCCGGCATGCTGCTGTTCGGCGCGGGGCTGACGGTGTGCATCCAATACGCCGACACCCTGCTGGCCTTAGGGCTGGCGCTGGGCATCCCCGGCATGGCGCTGATGGGCCTTGCCTTCCCCGCCTACCAGTGGATCACCCGCCGCCGGCGCAAAAAGCTGGCCCCCCAGATCTTAAAGCTCACCGAAGAGCTGCTTGATTAACGCTTTTTCCGTTCCTTTTTTATATTAGCACAAAGGCGCGCCGGAACAGTTTCGTTCCGGCGCGCCTTTGTTTTTACATGGCTTTCTCTCGTCAGAGCCCTTTTACTGATAATATGAAAACCTTCGGTAGTTGGGTATATTGTTCCAATAGTCGCTTTTTTGATCAGTACATAATCTTCAAATCCCTGCTCAAAGCTGTAGGGTACACCGTCCGGCCCCTGGTCTGTTCTCGTTCTTGTGAAGCTTCCCACACAAACCAAAAAATCCTCCTCTCCTTCCGCATACACCCCTACAAGAGACTTGTCCTCTCCTTCTCCATAATACATGTTCAAAGGTGTAAGTGCCCCTGTGGACAGATCCAACGCCGCATAGGCAGCCTCGGATGCTTTCGGATTTGCCAATTGGAGAATCAGATGATTATCTCTCACTTCACAACGAATCAACGTCAAAGCAGGTTGAAAGTATTCGTATTTTTCCGTATCATAACGAGGAAGTTCTTGACCGTTCAGCACATTTTTGGAATAAATACCGGACTCTGCGTTTTTTGTGTAATATAGCACATTTTCATGGATCGTATAGCTGGTAACATCTAGGTCGGTCCATTCTAGCAAAGTCGACTCTTCCGTGCCATCGGGCTGGATCAACACCAGCTTGGTGACCAGCTCTGCTCCGTTTCGGTCTTGCAGGCGCACCACAAACCCTTCGTCACACACCCCAATCAGGCTGGCGGCGACAGGCTCTTCCCAGGTGTGCAACGGCTGGTAGCCGGACACTTCTCTGCCCAGTTTCGCCAGCACGGACGTTGTGCGGACGGTCTCCCGGTCTACAACGGAAAGGACCGTATAAAGATTTCCTTCCTCGTCGCCAGCAACACCTCCGTCCCATTGAAACACCACATTGGTTCCATATTCCAAAATTTTGCGATTGGAACCATCCAGGCCCATGCAGTAAAGACGGGCCATTGGGTCATTGCCCGGGACCGCTGCATCCGTATAGGGCTGCCCGTTTTTGATCACATAAAGGTTCTCTCCCGATACCAAACACCGGGCTCCTCCTTTATAAGACGGGATGTAGGCCGTGCTCACCGGGTCATGCCCCAGGCTGGGGTCGGCAGAAAGCCGGATGCAGGCCGCGGAGGCATAGTCGTAATAAATGATGTCAGCCGTCCCGTCTGGGTAACAATCAAGGCTGTAGCACCCCTGTGCCGTTTCGCCGCCCAGTGTCCCGGCGATGCCCTGCCAGGACGTGAGCAGTCGAAGTTCTCCGGCGCTCCCCTGCTGGGTCTCCTCCGTTTGCGCCGATGCGGATTGGGCAGGCGGGGCGGATGGTTCCTGGGATGCCCCCTGCTCCTGGTTCGGCCCGCAGGCCGTCAGCATGCCCAGCGCCAGCAGGGCGGCCAGCATCCTCTTTTTCCGTTTCTCCATCTTCCCACCCCCCGGTCCCAAAACAGGCTGCGTGAAATATCGTGTTCCTTCTGTCTTTACCCTACTCCATCGTTTCGGGCCGTGTCAAGGGCTTTGTGCCGGGCTGTTTTGCAAAAAGCAAAAACGCGCCTGCCCGAAAAGCCGGGACAGGCGCGTCTTTGTTGTTACAGATATTCCCGCATGGCCATGGCGGTGCGTTCCTCAAAGTTTTGCAGCTCGTCCAGCAGTTTGCGGGCCCCCACGCTCGCCTGGGGATGGTCCTTGCGGGCCTTTTCGCAGTCCAGTACGCCCTGGTTTGCCCCCTGGATGACCATATCCGCCAGGTTGCGGGTGCTCTTGTCCTTCAGCGTCTCGGTCCAGATGCCCATCTTGGTCATCATCTTGTCCTTTTTGCTCTGGCCCTGGCTCACCGCCCCGCAGGCGGCCATGGCGGTGTGGGCTTCCTGGTTCAGCCGCCGGAACTCCCGCTGATGGTCCAAAAGGCTTGCTTTAAAGCGCCGGTCGTCGGTGATGCCGATGAGCTGGTCCAGGGTGTTTTTGCCCATCTCGGTGTTGCGCACCACCTCGTTCAGCACCACTTCGTTGTCATTGGTGCCGTGGTTCTGGTCGTTTTTGCAGTCGTTCATAAAAAGATCCCCCTTTTTCGGAATGTACCAAAAGACAGGGCTGGCCGCCCTTGTCCAACAGTTTTCCCGAAAAAGAGGGAGTTATTCAA
>CASEVW010000135.1 GCA_949291395.1 uncultured Oscillospiraceae bacterium
CCGGCACCAGCTGCCAGCCCTGCCGGGCCAGCGCCTCCAGCTCCGGGTGGGGCACGGCGGCGCCGTCGTACCGGCAGGCGCACCCCAGCAGGCAGGCGGATACCAGCAGTTTCACCGCCGCATCCCTCCTTTTCGCTTTTTTTGTTATTGTATCATACTTGCCCCCGGGGCGGCAAATGCCTTTTTGCACCAATTTTTGCCGGGTTTTCGGGTATCCTAACAAAGAGGAGGCCCTGCTCTCTATGACTTTGTTACAGAGTTTGGCCTATTTTTCTGCTAGGATAAAGAAAAGAAATGAAACTTCCTACTATTTTACCGTTTTTCAGGAGGAACCCTTATGGCTATGTATCAACTGACCACCGGCACTTTCGACCATAAAGTGCTGGAAAGCGAAGCCCCCATCCTGGTGGAATTTTCCGCCCCCTGGTGCGGCTTCTGCCGCCGCCTGGCCCCGGTGCTGGACCGGATGAAGGACCAACCCGGCATGCCGGACATCGGCACCATCAACATCGACGATGACCCCTTCCTGGCCCAGCGTTTTAGCGTGGACACCATCCCCACCCTGCTGTTGTTCCAGAAAGGCAGCCACGGCGAGCCGCTGGTGGCCCCTGCCACCGCCGCCCAGATCAAAGACTGGATGGCCAGTCAGGGGGTGTGAGCCATGGCGGAAAAATTGTGGGACGTTGTGATCATCGGCGGCGGCCCCGCCGGCTATTCCGCCGCCCTTTATTGCGTGCGGGCGGGCTACTCCACCCTGGTGGTGGAGATGCTCAGCGCCGGCGGCCAGATGGCCACCACCAGCGCCATTGAAAACTACCCCGGCTTTGTGGAGAGCGTGGACGGCTTTGAGCTTGCCATGACCATGCAGCAGCAGGCGGAAAAATTCGGCAGCGAGACGCTGTACGCCCAGGTCACCTCCGCCCAGCTGGAAGGGCCGGTGAAAACGCTGGAGACCACCGAAGGCCCGGTGACGGCCCGGTCGGTGATCCTGGCCACCGGTGCGGACCCCCGCCCCCTGGGCCTTGCAAACGAAGACGCACTGCGGGGCCGGGGCGTGTCCTACTGCGCCACCTGTGACGGCGGCTTTTACAAGGGCAAGACGGTGGCCGTGGTGGGCGGCGGCAACTCCGCCGCTGAGGATGCCCTCACCCTGTCCAAGCTGTGCGAAAAGGTGTACCTGATCCACCGGCGGGACACCCTCAGCGCCACCCGCAGCTACCTGAAGCCCCTGGACAAGGCCCAGAACATCGAATTTTTGTGGAACAAGCAGGTCACCGGCCTGACCGCCGACAAAAAACTCAGCGGCCTGACCCTCACCGACACGGTCACCGGCGAGGAGAGCGCCCTGGAGGTGGACGGCGTGTTCGTGGCCATCGGCCGGGTGCCCAACACCTGGCTGGTGAAAGACCAGGTGGCGCTGGACCGGCAGGGCTATATTCAGGCGGACGAGACCACCCGCACCAGCCTGCCCGGCGTGTTCGCCATTGGCGACGTGCGCCAGAAGCCCCTGCGCCAGGTGGTGACCGCCGTGTCTGACGGGGCGGTGGCCAGCAAATTTGTGGAAGAATACCTGAACGGCCTGGACTGAACGTTTTATAATGCAGAAAGCGCCCTCTCTTTTGGAAAAAGGGAGGGCGCTTTCTGCATTTTTGTTTAATACATGCCGTTGGCGGTCATATAGTCCGCCAGTTCCTTGCCGTGCTGCTGTTCCTGCTGCTGGATGGCCGCCAGGGCCTGGCGGGCCTTGGGGTCGCAGAATTCGAACACGGCGGTGTTGTACACCCCGGAAACGAATTTCTCGGTGGCCAACAGGTCGCCCAAAAGGTAAGCGTCGCTCTTTTTCTCCGCCCGGCTGGCGGTGGACTTCAGGTCCTTGGGCGCCTTGCCGCTTTGGGCGGGCTTTGTCTGCATGGCGGGCACAGTGCCCGCCAGCATCTGGGTCACGGTATCGTAATGGTTCTGCTCCGCCGTCTCCAGCCGCTGGAAGATCTGGCGCAGGGTGGGGTCGCAGGCGGCCTCGGCGGCCTTATGGTATTTTTCCGCGCAGAGCTTCTCGTCCTTTTGCAGGTCTTTGAGCAGGCTCTGCTCCTTTTTGGTGAATGCCATGGCGTATCTCTCCTTTTTGCGTTTTTGCCTGGGTCTATGGTCAGTATCCGCAAAAAGCAGGGATTTATGCGTGTTTTACTTTTGCACCCGCCGGGCCGAGGAGGACGGGATGCCCAGCTCCTCCCGGTATTTCGCCACCGTCCGGCGGGAAACGGACAGCCCCACCGCCTCCAGCGCGGTGCGCAGCGCCTCGTCGGACAGGGGCTTCGCCTTGTCCTCCGCCTGCACAAAGCGCCGCAGCTGCTGCTTGACGCTCTCGGCGGACACCTCCTGGCCGTCCTTCGCCGTCACCGCCGCCGAGAACAGCCGTTTCAGCGGCAGCGCCTTGCCCTCAAACTGGATGGTCTTGCCCTGCACCGCCCGGCTCACGGTGGAAAGGCTCAGCCCCAGCTGCTGGGCCATCTGGGTCAGGGTCAGGGGCCGCAGCGGCCCGTCGTGCAAAAAGAAATCGCTCTGATAGTCCGCCAAAGCGGTGAGCAGCCGCAGGGTGGTGTTCTCCCGCTCCTGCACCGCGCTCAACAGCTGGTCGGCCTCGGCGCTTTTTTCCTTCAGATAGGCTTTGGCCTCGGGGGTGCCGCTCTCTTCCAGCAGGCGGCGGTTCTGCCAGTTCAGGCTCAGCGCCTGGGACAGCCGCCGTTCCAGCTCGATCTTCACCCGGCCGTCCTCCCGGCGGAACACCGCCTCCGGGATCTGCCAGGCCAGCGCCCCGCCGCTGCCATACCCCTGTGCCGGGCGGGGATTCAGCCGCCGCACCGCCTGGGCCGCCGCCTTCGCCTGAGCAAGGGTGCATTCCAGCAGCTTGGCAATGGCCGCCATATCGTTTTTGGCCAGCAGCCCCAGGCCGCTCTGCACCAGATGCACGGTGTGCTCGTTGAAATCCGGGGTGCGGGCCAGCTGCAATACCAGGCACTCCTGCAGGGTGCGGGCCCCCACGCCGGCGGGCTGCAATTCCTGCAAAATATACAGCGCCTGCTCCATATAAAACAGGCTCACCCCCTGTTCCCGGGCCAGGTCCTCCAGCAGGAACTCCAAAAAGCCGTTCTCGTTTAGGCATTCCGCCAGATAGGCGCACAGCCGCCGCAGCCCGTCGGTAAGATGGGGCATGTGCAGCAGCTGTTCCAGCAGG
>CASEVW010000136.1 GCA_949291395.1 uncultured Oscillospiraceae bacterium
AGGTTTTCCTGCCGGATTTTCCTCAAAATCCGTCTTCCTAGCCATTTCGCAGACATTTTCTTACTCAAAAAGGAGCTGTTGCGCAATTTCCATTTTGCAACAGCCCCTTTTTGAATGGAACGGAGTCCATTGGGCAGAGCATTTGCTCTGCCGGGGCCCCCGTGAAATCTTGCTGTGGCAAGGTTTCGTGGGGAAAAGGAGGAATGACGGAGTGGTATGAGAAAAGCCCGACCAAAAGGTCGGGCTTTTTGAATGGAACGGAGTCCATTCCGACGTGGTGCCGCTGACCGGGATCGAACCGGTACGGTGTATTACCACCGAGGGATTTTAAGTCCCTTGCGTCTGCCAATTCCGCCACAGCGGCACAAGCTATATTATAATACAATACCTTGGCCTGTTTGTCAATGAATTTCGTATCATTCGTTTTTGAAAGGCGTAAATAGTGCGGCTAACATTATAGCAGCGTTTTTTATATGCCGGAATGACACCCATTTGCCAAAAGTGTGATTTTATCTATACGTTTTGTGGCATTTTTTGCGGTTTTCTTCATTTTTTTCGATCATTAAAACGAAGTGTAAAAAAGCACTTGCATATCGAACACAAGATGATTATAACTAATGTTCCAAGCGTTCCTTGTATAAAATTGTTAAATTTTAACTTGAAAAATACTATCTGAAACAAGAGAGGCAGTCAAGGAAAATGAAACATGAAGGCAAGCGCAGGCTGCGAAACATCATCGCAGTAACATTAGCGGCAACGATCCTGTTTGCCGCCATCGCCACCGGGCTGATCTACTCCCTGAGCAAGACCCACCAAAAGGAAGTCGAGTTTTACCTGCAAGAGCTGGCGGCGCAGAACGTGGACAAGCTGAACCAACAGATCGACAGCGATCTGAACACCCTGCAGAGCATCTCGGTGCTGATCGACCAAAACAGCTCCAGCCGCCAGGTGATCGACAGCATCCTGGCAGACAGCGAGATCAAAAACACCTTTTTGGAGATCGCGTTTGTGGACCAGAACGGCATTGGCGCCGCAGGCCAGGTAAACGGCAGCACCTGGTCCGATGTGAACCTTTCCCAGCGCAAGGTCATTCAGCAGGTGCTGGCCGGGCATTCCGTGATCTCGGACGTGATCGAAGCCCAGAAATCCGGCAAAAACATCCTGTGTTATGCGGTGCCTGTTTACGATAACGGCCAGCTGATCGGCGCACTGGCGGCCAGCCGCTCCACGGATCTTTTGCTGAACGTGGTGGAAAGCCGGTATCTGGCCGGGCGTATTGGCAGCGCCCTCATTCGCGCCGATGGGCAGCTGCTAGCCTCCAGTTCCCATGGCCGCAACGGGAATTTTTTTAAGGGGACGCAGTTCGATCCCGCCGCTCTGGATCTTCTGGAAGAGAAGATCCAGAGCGCTGCCAGCCATACCTTTTCGTTTTATTACGACGGTATGGACCTTTGGGGCACCATCACGCCGGTGGGCCGCAACGATTGGTTTTTGGTGGAGACCGTCACCATGGAAACGCTGAATGGTGAGTTTTACAGCATGCTGGGCATCATCCTGCTGGCCCTGGTGCCCCTGATGCTTCTTTCCATTTTCATGCTCGTCTACATCAGCTACAACGAAAAAAAGACCCGCACCCGCATCGACTACCTGGCTTATTACGACCCCGTGACCGGGGCGTACAACAATAATGGCTTTGCCCAGGCCTTTGAGCAGTGCATCACCAAGGACGACCACTACACGCTGGCCCTGCTGGACCTGTGCCACTTCAAATTCATCAACTACTCCTTCGGCTTCCAAGCAGGAGACAATCTGCTGCGTCACGTGAAGGATGTGCTGGAGGCGGAACTTCAGCCGGATGAAGTAGTGGCCCGCAGCAATGCGGACCAGTTTGCGGTGCTGCTCCACACCCAGGACAAAGCCGAAATCGCCCGGCGGGTCACCCATATGATGGAGCGTATCTCCGCTTACCAGATCGTAAAAAAGGAGCACTATCCCATCAACAGTTACTGCGGCATCAAGATCTGCCAGACCTTTTCGGAAACGGTAGACCTGAATCTGCTCATCGACCGGGCCCGCATGGCGAAAACCAGCATCCAGCAGGGCTATGGCAACCGGTACGCCTTTTTTGACGACGCCCTGTTTGAAAAAGCCCATGAGCGCACGGTGATCGAGCAGCGGATGGATTCGGCGCTAAAAAACGGCGAGTTCAAGGTGTACATCCAGCCCAAATACGACTTAAAGACCGAGACGGTCTGCGGCGGCGAGGCGCTGGTGCGCTGGCAGCGGGAGGACGGCAGCCTGGTGTCGCCGGGGGTGTTCATTCCCGTGTTTGAGCAAAACGGCTTCATCACCAAGCTGGACATTTACATGCTGGAACAGGTGTGCAGCCTGCTGCACCACTGGAAGCGGCAGTTCGGCCCGGAGAAACCGCTGCCCGCCATCTCGCTGAATCAATCCCGCATCCTGTTCTTCCAGGAAAATTACTTAGAGATGGTGGAAAACCTTTTGAACAAATACCAGATCGGCCCCGGTCAGATCGTTATGGAGATCACCGAGGGCGTTGAGGTGGACGAGGTACAGCGGCTGGAGGACATCATCCAGGGCCTGCACAAGCTGGGAGTGGAAGTTTCCATGGACGATTTCGGCAGCGGCTACTCTGCATTGAACGTTCTGCGGGAACTGAGCATCGACGAGCTGAAACTGGACCGCATGTTCCTGATGCAGACCGAAAACAAGGAAAAGGGAAGAGCCATTATGGAAAGCATTATCCAGATGGCGAAGAACCTTTCCTTCCGCACCGTGTGCGAAGGGGTGGAGACCCGGGAGCAGGCCCAGACCATGCTGGACTTCGGCTGCGATGTGGCCCAGGGCTTTTATTACGCAAAGCCCATGCCCGCACAGGACTATGCCGCCCTGCTATCTGCCTGAATTTTCATTGCAAAAGCGCGCAAGACGTTCCATGCGTCCTGCGCGCTTTTTGTGTGCGGCAAAAAGGGCCGGATGTGCTATAATGATCGTAGTATGATCGAAAAAGGAGAACCCGTTATGATCCGAACCGCCCGCCCGGCTGACTTAGAGCATGTGGCCGCTCTCTGGCTGAACACCAACCGCTCGGCCCACCGGTTTATCCCCGCCGCCTATTGGGAGGGGAACTTCCTTTTGGTGAAAGAGCTGCTGGGCCAGGCGGAAGTTTACGTCTGGGAAGACGGCGGCTGCATCCTTGGCTTTATCGGCCTGAACGGCGAGCACATCGAGGGCATCTTTGTGGACAGTCAGTCCCAAGGCCAGGGCATTGGCAAACATCTGCTGGACTTTGCCAAAGGCCGCAAACAACGCCTGACCCTGAATGTCTACCAGAAAAACGCCCGCGCCATCCGCTTTTACCAGCGGGAGGGCTTTGTTCTCTCCGCTGCCGGCCAGGACCCGGACACCGGCGAGGCGGACTATGAAATGCTGTGGGAGCCCGCCGCTCTTTGAGCACTGGGCCAAATGCTCTTCGCCTGCCAGATGAAAGATCTGCGGTTTTTGCAAAAAGGGGGAGCATCCCGGCGGAAAACAGGGCGGGAACGGCTTGTTTCAGGGCAGGATTTATACTATAATACGTTAGAGCTATTTTACCAGTAAACGGCCCGGCGGCATACCGGGCCGAACACAAAAGGGGAGCGTTGTATGAAAGACTATCTGTCCATGACAAAGGAACAGCTGCAGTCGGAACTGGCAGCCCTGCAACAGCAATACCGGGAATACCAGGCAAAGGGGTTAAAGCTGGATATGTCCCGAGGCAAACCCTGCCCGCAGCAGCTGGAACTGTCCAACGGACTGCTGGAGCAAAACGAGTACATCGGGGAAAACGGCCTGGATTCACGCAACTACGGCCTGCTGGCCGGCATGCCGGAGGCCCGCCGCTTTTTTGCCCAGCTGATGGGCGTGCAGCCGGAAGAGGTCATCGTGGGCGGCAATGCTTCGCTGACCCTGATGTATTATCTCATCGACATGGGCTGGCGGGTCGGCTTTGCCGACAGCCCCCGGCCCTGGCGCTTTGACCACACCCTGAAATTCCTGTGCCCGGTGCCCGGTTACGACCGGCACTTTGCCATCACCGAGTATTTCGGCTTTGAAATGCTGCCCATCCCCATGACTGAAGACGGCCCGGATATGGACCTGGTGGAACGGCTGGCGGCGGAGGACGACGGCGTAAAGGGCATCTGGTGCGTGCCCCTTTACTCCAACCCGGACGGCTATGTTTACAGTGAGGACACCGTGCGCCGCCTGGCCAATATGAAGACCGCCGCTCCCGACTTCAAGATCATCTGGGACGACGCCTACTGCGTGCATCACCTCACCGACGAGCCCTGCTCCACCCTGAACATCCTGGACGAGTGCAAAAAAGCCGGCGCCCAGGATCGGCCTTTGCTGCTATGCTCCACCAGCAAGATCACCTTCCCCGGGGCGGGCGTGGCGGCCATGGCTGCCAGCAGCCGCAACGTGGAGTATATCCTCAAGCAAATGGGCCCCATGGCCATCAGCTTTGACAAGATGAACCAAATGCGCCATGTGCATTATCTGAAGGATAAGGCCGGCGTGCTGGAACATATGAAAAAGCACCGGGCGATCCTGAAGCCCAAGTTCCAGCTGGTGAAACACGCGTTTGACCAGCAGCTGGCCAGCTGCGGCAGCATTGCCCGCTGGACCGACCCCAAAGGCGGCTATTTCATCAGCCTGTATCTGATGGACGGCTGCGCAAAGCGCACCGTGCAGCTGTGCAGTGAGGCGGGGGTCACTCTGACGCCTGCCGGTTCGGCTTATCCCTACGGCCTGGACCCCCAGGATCACCACCTGCGCATTGCCCCCTCGTTCCCCAGCATGGAAGAGCTGGCGATGGCCAGCGAGCTTTTGTGCGTCTGCGTGCGCATCGCCACGCTGGAAAAGCTGTTGGAAGCGTAATAGAAACACACTGCCTTTGCAGTATGAGTAAAAAGCGGCGGAGCCGTTGTAAACCGGCCCCGCCGTTTTTTGTGTTTGCCGTTTTGCGTTTTTACAAAAAATGCCCATTCTTTTGATTAAAATTTGCACTTTCGGCATCGTTTATGCTATACTTAGGAAAACGATCCCACATCATTGAAAACGCCTGGCAGCGCTTATTCTGCCGGGCCTTAGCATCCAGAGGAGGACCCAATATGAAGTGCCCTTACTGCGGAGAATTAGACTCCAAAGTTATCGATTCTCGCCCCACGGAAGACGGTGAAAAGATCCGCCGCCGGCGGGAATGTTTGAGCTGCGGCAAGCGCTTCACCACCTATGAGATCGTGGAGACGGTTCCTCTGATGATCATCAAAAAGGACCGCTCCCGGGAAGCCTTTGACCGGCAGAAGCTGCTGGGCGGCATGCTGCGGGCCTGCGAAAAACGGCCGGTGAGCTTTGAAACGCTGGAAAAAGCCGTGGATAACATCGAGCAGGCCCTTTTGAACAGCTACGAGCGGGAGATCACTTCCATGTATATCGGCGAGCTTGCCATGGAAGAGCTGAAAAAGATCGACGAGGTGGCCTATGTGCGCTTTGCCTCGGTGTACCGCCAGTTCTCGGACCTGAACACCTTTATGGCGGAACTGAAAGATATGCTCAGCAAGCGCTCAGAGCAGACTAAAAAATAAGTGCTCCACCGTTAAAAGCTGGGCTTTTGCCTTGCCGATCTCGCTGCTCAGGTCCTGCCGGTTATCCGGCGTGGCATAGGCAGACAGGCCCCCAAGGCTCACGGCGATGCTGCTCAGATAATCCCGCTTGATGAAGAGCGCCAGCAGGTGCTCCCGTTTTTCGTAATAGGCATTCATCTGGGCCAGCTGCCCGGCGGCGTTGTCGTATTCGCCTGCCTGGCAAAGGTTTTCCACCTGCTCCATCTGGGCCAGCAGGGTGTGGGTGGTGTCCCGCACCATCCAGGCGCTGTAACACACCACCCCGAACAGGATCAGCAGGATCCACACAGCAGAGCGCATTCGCTTCATTCTTATCCCTCACATCTCATCAACAGCTCCGGTGTTTGCCGGGGCTGTTTTCTTTCTGAAAAAGTTTGCAGTCCTCGCTGTCGTCCCCCAGCAAGAGAAGCACGTCCGGCAGTTTGCAGCCCTGCCGGGCCAGCCACTCCTGTGCCCAGGCGGCGCTTTTGCCGCACCATTCCAGATTTTCCGGCAGCAGGCAGCCGTCGATCACAAAGGGGACCAGGGGCCTTTTGTCTCTGCCCTGGGGTAGTTCCAGGTCCTCCCGGGTCACCGTCTCTTTCTGGGCAAATTTGCACACGCTGATGCTCCCGTTGGTCTCGATCAGCGCATAGCTCACTTCGCCCGGGTCGAACACATCCTTGCCCCGCAGCGCTTCCAGCAGGTCGGCCATGCTGAACCGCAGCGCCTGCAGGGTCTGTTGGTCGATCTGCCCGTCCCGGATCACCGCCACCGGTGAGCCGGAAAACAGCCGGGCCGCCTTGGGCCATTTGAAGCAGATGCCGGAGATCACCAGCTCCAGCGCCACGATCAAAAACACCGGCACCAAACTGGCGGACAAAGGGATCTCCTGGGATTCGATGGAAATGGACGCCAGGTTGGAGATCAGGATGGTGGACACAAGCTCGGAGGGCTGCAGCTCTCCCAGCTGGCGTTTGCCCATCAGCCGCATGGCCACGATGATGAGCAGGTAGATGATAAGTGTGCGCAGGATCGACACAAGCATGAAAAAACCTCACTTTACAAACCAGATCGTGCGGTTTGGGGCTTCCCTCTTTGGGGTATACTAACCGCCGAGGTGAGAAGAATGAAAACCCCATTGCACCCTGTGTTACAACAAAATATTGACCAGCTGAAACAAATGTTTGGCAATTCCATCGACCTGTATGCAAAGCCGGTGCAGGTTTTGGGCATCGACTGCTGCCTGTGCATGTTCGAGGGCCTTTCCACCATCGAACGGCTTTGGGTGGTGCTGCTGAACATGCTGTGCGACAGCACCTTCCAGCCCAAAGACGGCCAGGACCTGTTCCGCTATATCCAGGCCCAGACCGACCTGCCGGTGGAAAACAACCCCGTGACGGATTTTGACCAGCTGCGTACCCAGCTCACCGCCGGCACCACCGTGATGCTCATCGACGGCTGCCGCAAGGCGGTGGTGCTGTCCACCCAGAACATGCAGTTCCGCTCGGTGCAGGAACCCTCGGGCGAGGGGAACGTGCGGGGCTCCCACGAGGGCTTTACCGACCTTTTGCGCATCAACGTAAGCCTTGTGCGCCGGCTGATCCGCAGCGAGACCCTCACCAGCGAGATATTGGTATGCGGTCAGCGCACCAAGACCGAGGTGGCCCTTTTGTACGACCGCACGCTTGCTTCGCCCCAGCTGGTGCAGGCGGTGCGCAAGCGGCTGGAGTTGGTGCCGCTGCCGGTGCTGTTTGACTCCAGCTATCTGGCGCCCTTTTTGCAGCGGGGAAGTTTCAGCTTTTTTGAAGAGGTGGGCTACACTGAACGGCCGGTGACCGCCTGTGCCAAGATCTGTGAGGGCAAGCTGGTGATCCTGGTCAACGGCAGCCCCTATGCCATGGTGCTGCCGTACTTTTTCAGCGAGCATTTTCAAAGCCTGGACGACTACTCCACAAAGGCCTATTTTGCCAGCTTCATCCGCATCCTCAAATACGGGGCGTTTTTTATGGCGGTGCTGCTGCCGGGGCTGTTCGTCTCCATTGCGGAGTACACCCCGGAGCTGTTTCCTCCCCAGCTGCTTTACAAAATCGCGGCGGCGGAGACCGCCACCCCGCTGCCGCTGTTTTTGGAGATGATCCTGGTCATCGTTTTGCTGGAACTGATCCGGGAAGCCGGGCTGCGGCTGCCCAAAGCCATCGGCCACAGCGTCAGCCTGGTGGCTGCCGTCATCGTGGGGGACGCGGCGGTGAAGGCGGGCATCCTCAGCACGCCTATCGTGATCGCGGCGGCCCTCACCACCATCTCCATGTTTGTGATCCCGTCGCTATACGAGCCCGCCACGGTGCTGCGCATCCTGTTCGTGTTCGTGGGCGGCTTGTTCGGGCCCTTTGGCATCCTGGGCCTTTTGTTCATCATGCTGGCCAGCATCTGCGGCATGCACTCCTTTGGCCTGCCCTATACCACACCGCTGGTACCCTGGGGAGGAGGCGCCGTGCGGGACGGCCTCCTGCGAGCGCCCTGGTCCACACTGGCCCAAAAGCCCTTTGACGTGAGCGAACTGCCGGGAGGGAAGATCGAATATGACTGAACGCATCCAGATCGCCCCCCAGCAGCTTGCGCTGTTGGCCGGGGTCTCTCTGTTCACCGATGCTTTTATCCAGCCCTTTGGCCGCCAGTCCGGCACTGCCAGCGCCCAGATGGGCATTCTGGCCACCGCCTGCCAGCTTTTGATCTGGTACGGGGTGTTCCTTCTTTTGCGGCGCAAGGCGGGCAGCAGGCAAAACCAGTTTGTGTGCGGCCTTCTTCTGCCAGCACTGCTGCTGGCCGCCGGGCTGGAACTGATCCAAGGGGAGCGCTTTTACAGCTATGTGATGGACAAAAACCTGGCGGTGGCCGCATTTGTGGGCATCGTTCTGGTGACGGCCTATTACGGCGTCCATTCCGGCATGAACGCACTGAGCCGCACCGCCTCGGCCATTCTGGCGGTCAGCGCCGTTTCGGTGGTCTTTCTGGTGGTCTCGGTGGTGCCGCAGCTGCGCTTTACCAATCTGCAGCCCGCCGCGCCCGGTCTGGCGGATCTGCTTGCCGCTTTGCGCCGGCAGTTTTATCTGCCGCCGGAACTGTTCTTCTGGGCCTTTTTGCTGGAAAACACCGCAGCCCCGCCCAAGAAGGTCCATGCGCCGGCGGTGTTTCTGGGGCTGCTCAGCGTCAGCAGCCTGTTTTTCCTGATCGGGGAGATGACTCTCGGCCCCGCTTACCAAACCCAGGAACAGCCCCTGTTCACCATTGCCCGGCTGGGCGGCATCTCGGTGTTCCGCCGGCTGGACGCACTGCACGCCAGCGTCTGGCTGCTGCTGTTTTTGGTGAAGATCACCCTGTATTTTGCCATGGCGGTGCATCTGGCCCAACAGTTGTGTCCGGCGCTGGGCGGCCGTGGGCCGTTTTTCCTGGTGAGCGCCGGTGTGCTGCTGGTGTTTCTCTCGGCCTGGAGCCAGCAGGAGAACACCGCCTTCTGGCTGCTGCAAGCTGCGCTGGCTATTTTGCTGCTGACGATCCTGCTGATACCCAAAAAGGAGCCTGCCAAATGAAAGTATTAAAACTGCTGTTTTCGGCCCTTCTGCTGAGCGCCTTGCTGTGTGGCTGCACCCGCAGCGGCATCGGGGACAAGGTGATCGTAAAGGCCATTTTTCTGGACCAGACCGACCAATACACCGCCCATCTTTTAGTACTGGAAGCCACCCCCAGCGCCGACGCGGGCAGCGCCGCCGAGGTGACCACTTTCCTCACCGGCAAGGGCGCCAGTCTGTACCGGGCCATCCAACAGGCGGAAGATTCCACCGTGAGCGATGTGTTTTACGGCCAAAACGAGCTGCTGTTCCTGGGCCCCGGCCTGCAGCAGGCGGACCTGTTCGCGAGCTGTGACTATCTGGCCAAAAACGCCGCCTCAGGACGGCCCAACATGGCGGTGTTCGGCATCGATGCCGCTGCCGACCGTATCCCGCTGTTGGAGGAGTCCGGCAAGGATTTCCTGGACCACATCGACCAGCTGACGGCCCAGGGCTGCTACCTGACCTATCTGTACCAGATGACCGCCCCGGACCAAAACGCCGTGCTGCCGCTGCTGCATTTAAAAGAAGAGGGCGGCGTGCAGACGGCGGGGCTGCGGGTCTACCAAAACGGCCAGGCCGCCGGCATCTGGACCGGCCCTGCCGTGGGGCTGGCCATGCTGCTGAGCGGCCAGGACCAGATCCCGCCGCTGGAACTGCAAGCGGGGGAGGAGGGACCGGTGACCGTAATTCTGCGCTCGCCCCGGCTGAGCTATGAATGCCTGCCGGAAGAGGGAACGCTCACCCTGCACATTCGGCTCACCGGCCATGTGCAGCAGGTGCTGGGGGCTGGCGGCCTTTATCAAAAAGAGGAGCGCCAGCAGATCCTGGAACAGCTCAACCGGCAGATGGAGACGGTGTTTGCGGCCATGCAGCCCGATGCCTTCGGCCCGGACTGGGACCTCTTTTTCTGGGAAAACCGCTTTCGCAACCAAAACGACGCCCTCACCCTGCAAATGGAACAGGAGGGCACGCTGTTCGAGCCTGTTCGGGTGCGTTTTTCAAGTCGATTGAAAAGCGTTTGAACCGCCGCAGGAGAAAATTCAAATTTTATATCTAAGAAGGATTCTCAAAATTCAGAAAAGCGCTTGCTCCATCCGCAAATGATAAATTTTTCACCGCAGAACGCTTGTCTTGAAACCCTGTTTGGATTATTGTATAATAAAATACGATTATGAATCTAAAACCAGACCTTTTGTCAAAAAAAAGTCTGGCGAAAAAGAAAGGATGTTCTTATGCCGGCGTTTTCCGTTCCTCTCAGTAAGGTCGCAGAACAGCTGAACCTAGAAACGATCTATGCGCCAAAGGAACTGACCGAGATCCCCATCCAAACGGCGGACGTGAACCGCCCTGGTATCGTGCTGGCCGGTTACTACCAGTACTTTGATGCAAACCGCATCCAGATCTTTGGCATGGTGGAAATGGCGTATCTGCAAGAGCTTCCGGAATCCACCCGGCGGGTCCATCTGGAACGCTTGTTCGAGCTCACGCCGCCCGCCGTCATTATCAGCCGTGGGTTAAAGCCTCTGCCGGAATTCATCGACTTTGCGCAGGCCTACGAAGTGCCGGTGCTGTCTTCTTCTGAGACCACTTCCACCCTGATGAGCGCCCTCATCAGCCTGCTGAACGTGGAGCTGGCCCCCCGGGTGACCCGGCACGGCGTTTTCATCGAAGTCTACGGCGAGGGAATCCTGATCCTGGGCGACAGCGGCGTTGGCAAAAGCGAGACCGCTGTGGAGCTGGTCAAGCGGGGCCACCGGCTGATCGCGGATGACGCGGTGGAGCTGCGCCGCACCTCCAGCCGCACCATCGTGGGTACCGCGCCGGAGAACATCCGCCACTTTATCGAGCTGCGGGGCATCGGTATCGTAAACGTTGCCCGCATCTTTGGTATCGGCTCGGTCAAGGTGAGCGAAAAAGTGGATCTGGTGGTGGAGCTGGAGCCCTGGGATAAGACCAAGAACTACAGCCGCACCGGCCTGGAGACCGATTTTTACGATATCCTGGGCGTTCAGATCCCCAGCACGGTCATCCCGGTGATGCCCGGCCGTAACCTGGCGGTCATTCTGGAAACGGCCGCCATCAACAACCGCCAGAAAAAGATGGGCTATAATGCGGCCAAAGAGCTGCTGGCCCGCCTTGGCCTGGACGATGACCTAGACATCTAACGCCAGGGAGGCGCATATAGTTTGTATCATATCGCAGCGGATCTTCACACCCACACGCTGGTGTCCAACCACGCGTGCAACACCATCACCGAGATGGCGGCAAAAGCAAAGCGCATGGGCTACAAAGCCATCGCCATCACCGACCATGGCTGTGCCATGCCGGACTCGCCCCATCCCTGGTACTTTTACACCCTGCGCCGCCTGCCGGATGTGCTGGAAGGCATCCCGGTGCTGAAAGGCGTGGAAGCGAACGTGATGGACATCAACGGCCGGCTGGATTTTTCCCAGGATGAGCTTGCCCAGTTCGACTGGGTCATCGCCTCTATCCACGGTGACTGCCTGCACGGGGCGCTCACGGTGGAACAGGCCACCCGGCTGTGGCTGAACATTGCCGAAAATCCCGCCGTGGATATGATCGGCCATTCGGAACAGGCCCAGCACATGTATGACTACGACCTTGTCACAAAAGCTTTCGCCGCCCACAACAAGGTGGTGGAGCTGAACGGCAACTCCTGCGTGGTGCGGCCAAACGGGGTAGGGAACATGAAAGCCCTAGCCCTGGCCTGCAAAAAGAATGGCTGCAAGATCGCATTGAACACCGACGCTCACTCCATTTACAGCCTGGAACAGGGCGTTTCTCATCTGTTTGGTATACTGGAAGAGATCGATTTTCCGGAAGAATTGATCGTAAACAGCACCGGCGAACGCCTTCGCCGGGAACTGGAAGTACATAACAAAAAGATCGTGGATCGGATCGGAGAGTTATTGATATGAAAAAGTACACCATTGGCGTTGATCTGGGCGGCACCACCATTACCGCCGGTATCGTGGACGAGGACTTCAAGGTCCTGCACAAATGCACCTGTGACACCGACCTTCCCCAGCCGGAAGAGGTGATCGAGGAAAAGATCGCAAATCTTTGCCGCCAGGTGCTGGTGGAAAGCAGCCTGACGCTGGACGATCTGCTGTGGGTGGGCATTGGCACCCCTGGCAGCGTGAACAGCCGCACCGGCATTGTGGACTTCAACGCAAATTTCGGCTACTACGATTGGGCCCTGCGGGAGAATATGGAAAAACGCCTGGGCTGCAAGGTCTATATTGAAAACGACGCCAACGCCGCGGCCTATGGCGAGTACATTGCAGGCGGCGCCCGGGGCGCCCGGTATGCCGTTGTCATCACCCTGGGCACCGGCATCGGCGGCGGTATCATCATCGACGGCAAGATATTCGCCGGCTTCAACTACGCCGGCGCCGAGCTGGGCCACATGGTCATCCAGAAGGATGGCCGCCCCTGCATGTGCGGCCGAAACGGCTGCTGGGAGAAGTACGCTTCTGCCCGCGCCCTGGCGGAGGACACCAAAGCCGCCATGCTGTCCCACCCCAAAAACATGATGTGGGACCTGGTGGACGGCGACATCAGCAAGGTGTGTGCCAAGACCGCCTTTGACGGCATGGCTGCCGGCGACGAGCTGGCCACCCTGCTCATCAACAAATATGTGGAATACATCGCCTGCGGCCTGACCAACGTGGTCAACATCTTCCAGCCGGAGATCGTGTGCATCGGCGGCGGTGTTTCCAAGCAGGGCGAAGTCCTGCTTGCCCCGGTGCGCAAATTGGTGGACTGGGAAGATTATGCCCGTGACGGCAAGCACCGTGTGACCATCAAACCCGCCGAGCTGTTCAACGACGCCGGTGTTGTGGGCGCTGCCTGGCTGGGCAATCAGGAAAAACTTTGATTTTATCAGGAGGCGCTTTTATGGAGTGCATGGAATCGATCAAGACCCAATTTACCAACGCGGGTATCCCGTATACCTGCAACGAACCCCTTGCACGCCATACAAGTTTTCAGATCGGCGGCCCGGCGGCTCTGTTCTGCACCCCGCAAAGCCAGGAGCAGCTGGTGCAGGCGGTGAAGCTGCTGCACGATGCGGGCCAGCGGTATTACATTTTGGGCAGAGGCTCGAACCTGCTGTTCAGCGACGCCGGCTTTGACGGGGTCATCCTCTCCACCACCGTGATCCCGCCTGTGATCCAGGTGGAAGGGGACTGCATCACCGCCAGTGCGGGCGCTTCGTTGAAAGAAGTGTGTGAAGCGGCGCTGGCCCACGGCCTCACCGGGCTGGAATTTGCCTACGGCATCCCCGGCAGCATTGGCGGGGCAGTGTATATGAATGCGGGCGCTTACGGCGGCGAGACCCGGGACGTGCTGGCCCAGGTGGAATTTTTGGACGATGAGGGCCAGGTGCGCAGCCTTCCGGCGGACCAGCTGGAACTGGGCTACCGCACCAGCATTTTCGCCCGCACCGGCTGGTGCGTGCTGAAGGCTTCGATGCGGCTTCGGCCGGGCGATCCCCAGGCCATCCGGGCCAAGATGGAAGACCTGATGCAGCGCCGCCGGGAAAAGCAGCCGCTGGAATACCCCAGTGCCGGCAGCGCCTTCAAACGGCCGGAGGGCGCCTTTGCGGGCGGCCTCATCGACCAGTGCGGCCTGCGGGGCTTCCGGGTGGGCGATGCGGCCATCAGCGAAAAGCACTGCGGCTTTATCGTCAATCTGGGCCATGCCACCTGTGCGGACGTGCTGGAACTGGCCCGCCAGGTGAGCGAAAAAGTAAAACAAGATACCGGCTTCGTTTTGGAAAAGGAGATCCGGGTCGTAGAGTAAAAACACACAGGCTGACCGGCCGCTGTAACAAGCGGTCGGTCAGCCTGCCTATAAAACTGATCGGATCGTAAAATGCACGGGGAGGAATACGAACAATGGAACTGCTGGTGGTGACAGGGCTTTCCGGCGCCGGTAAATCGCTTGCGGTGAACGCGCTGGAGGACATTGGCTATTTTTGCATCGACAACATCCCTGCCGGGCTGGTGCCGCGGTTGCTGGACTTTGCCCTGCAGGGCGAGACCATGCTGGACAAGGTGGCCGTTGTGCTGGACATTCGGGGCTGCCGCACCACAGAGGACGTGCGCAAGGCCCTCACCAGCATGGATCAGCGGGAAGTGCCCTACCAGGTGCTGTTTTTGGACGCATCGGACGAGGTGCTGACCCGCCGCTACAAAGAGACCCGCCGCATCCACCCCCTCACCATCCAGGAAAACTGTTCCATCGGTGAGGCGATCCAGAAAGAGCGCCAGATCCTGCATCCCTTGTACGAGCGGGCGGACTTTGTGGTGGATACCTCACTGCTTTCCGCCGCACAAAACAAAGAGCGGATCTGCAGCCTGTTTTTGCAGCAAAACCAGAAGGCGATGGTGCTGTCCATCCTTTCCTTTGGCTTCAAATACGGGCTGCCCAAAGAGGCGGACATCGTGCTGGATGTGCGCTGCCTGCCCAACCCCTTCTATATCCCGGAACTGAAGGAAAAGACTGGCCTTGACCAGGAAGTGGTGGACTACGTGATGCAGTTCGAGCAATCCCAGCAGCTGTTGCAGCGCATCCTCTCGCTGCTGGAGTTTTCGCTGCCCCTCTATGTGAAAGAGGGCAAGAGCCAGCTTACCGTGGCGGTGGGCTGCACCGGCGGTAAGCACCGGTCCATCACCTTTGCCCGCAAGATCGCGGAGCACTGCCAAAAACTGGGCTATGCACCCATCGTACATCACCGGGATGCAAAACGTGTATTTTAAATCAGAAAGGGCAAAGCAACTATGAGTTTTGCGCAGGACGTAAAAAACGAGATCGTTCAAAAAAAGCTCACACGGCCCTGCTGTGTGGTGGCGGCCAGTTACGGCATCGCTTGTTTCAGCCGCTTTTTTGACGCCCGGGGCGTGGTGCTGCAAACCGAGTCCGGCAGTGTAGCGCAGTTTGCAAAACGCGTCTTTCATCTGGCCGGGGTGGAAGGGCAGCTCACCAGCAAGGAGCGCCCCAGCGGGCCGGTGTATGAGTTCAAGGTGGACCAGCCGGACCAGGTGCAGAAAATGCTGGAGCTGTTCCACTGTTCACCGGACCAGATCAGCCTGCGCATCGACCCCTCGCTGCTGCGCTGCAAACAGTGCGCCGCCGCCTTTGTTTCGGCGGCCTTTGTCTGCTGCGGCACCATGACCGACCCCAGCAAGGAGTACAACCTGGAATTCCTATCCAACCGGCATAATTTGGCCCGGGATCTGGAGGGCATCCTGGCGGAGCACGAGTTTCGGCCGCACCGCACCCTGCGCAAGGGCGTGAACGTGGTGTACATTAAGGCCAGCGAACAGATCGAAGAGCTTTTGGCCTTTATGGGGGCGGGCAGCGCCGCCATGGAGATCATGAATCACAAGGTGATCAAGGAGCTGCGCAACAAGACCAACCGGCTCACCAACTGCGAGACCGCCAACATGGACAAGACCGCAACGGCGAACGTGCAGGTGGTGCGGGCCATCAACTATCTGAAGGAAAACGACGCTTTTGACGCCCTCAGCGAGCCGCTGCGCCAGGCGGCCCAGCTGCGGCTGGACTGGCCCGAGCTTTCGCTGGCACAGCTTGCGGAAAAAAGCGAAACGCCCATCAGCAAATCCGGGCTTTCACACCGGTTGAAAAAGATCGAGCGCCTGGCGCTGGATATGCAGCAAAGGAGAGCGAATGGCTGAGGCAAACAAACAATTCACGCACCTTCATGTGCATACAGAATACAGCCTGTTGGACGGCGCCTGCCGGATCGACAAGATCTTTGACCGGGTCAAGGAAATGGGGCAGACCGGCATTGCCATTACCGACCACGGCGTGATGTACGGCTGTGTGGATTTTTACAAAGCGGCCAAAAAGGCCGGCGTCAAGCCCATCATCGGCTGTGAGGTATATGTGGCCAACCGGTCCCGCTTTGACAAGGTGAACCGCATCGACGGTTCCAACCATCTGGTCCTGCTGTGCAAAAACGAGACGGGATACAAAAACCTGATCAAGCTGGTGTCGGCGGGCTTTATCGAGGGCTTTTATTCCAAACCCCGTGTGGACAAAGAGCTGCTGGAGCAGCACCACGAGGGCTTGGTGTGCCTGTCTGCCTGTCTGGCGGGCGAGGTGCCCCAGGCCCTGCTGGCGGGGGACTACGAAAAAGCCAAGCAGACCGCCCTGTACTTTAATGATCTGTTTGGGCAGGGGAACTATTACATCGAGATCCAGGACCACGGCCTGCGGGAACAGCAGCAGATCCTGCCTCTGCTCATCCGCCTCTCCCGGGAGACGGGCATCCCGCTGGTGGCCACCAACGACGCTCACTACCTGCGCAAAGAGGACAGCAAGATGCAGAGCATCCTCATCTGCATCCAGACGGGCAAGACCATTCAGGACGAGGACAAGCTGGAATTTGAGACCAACGAGTTCTACCTGAAAAGCACCGAGGAGATGTACGACCTGTTCGCCATCGCCCCGGACGCCTGCGAAAACACCAACAAAATTGCCGAAATGTGCAATTTTGATTTTGAGTTCGGCGTGACCAAGCTGCCGTACTTTGAAGCACCGGACGGCATGGAGAACCAGGCCTATTTTGAAAAGCTGTGCTATGAGGGCCTGGAGCGCCGGTACGGCAGCGGCATCACCGACGAGATGCGCCAGCGCCTTGCCTATGAGATCGACGTGATCAAGCGCATGGGTTACACCAACTACTATCTGATCGTATACGATTTCATCAACTACGCCAAGACCCAGGGCATCCCGGTGGGCCCCGGCCGTGGCAGCGGCGCAGGCAGCCTGGCGGCCTATTGCGTGGGCATCACCAACATCGACCCCATCCGTTACAACCTGCTGTTTGAACGGTTTTTGAACCCGGAACGTGTCAGCATGCCGGACTTTGACGTGGACTTCTGCTACGAGCGCCGCCAGGAAGTGATCGACTATGTGAACAACAAGTACGGCCACGACCATGTGGCCCAGATCATCACCTTCGGTACCATGGCGGCCCGGGCGGCCCTGCGGGACGTGGGCCGCGTGCTGGACATCCCTTATGCCACGGTGGACGCGGTGGCAAAGCTGGTGCCCATGGAGCTGAAAATGACCCTGCACCGGGCATTGGAGGTCTCGCCGGAGCTGAAAAACCTGTACGACACCGATGAGCAGATCCGGGAGCTGGTGGATACCGCCATCCAGATCGAGGGTATGCCCCGGCACGCCTCCACCCATGCCGCCGGCGTGGTCATCACCCGGGAGGCCGCCAACGAGTATGTGCCCCTGGCCTGCAACGATGGCGTCCCCGTGACCCAGTTCACCATGACCACCATCGAAGAGCTGGGCCTTTTGAAGATGGACTTTTTGGGCCTGCGCACCCTCACCGTCATCCGGGACGCCGAGAAGATGATCCAGAAGGAACATCCGGACTTTTCGGTGGATACCATGTCTTACGACGACCCGGCCACCTACGAGATGCTGGGCCAAAGCGAGACCGAGGGCGTGTTCCAGCTGGAAAGCACCGGCATGAAGCAGGTGCTTTTGGGCCTGCGCCCCCAAAACCTGGAAGACATCATCGCCCTGATCTCGCTGTACCGCCCCGGCCCGATGGATTCCATCCCCACCTATCTGCGCAACCGGCACGAGCCGGACAAGGTGCGCTACAAAACGCCCCAGCTGGCCCATATCCTGGACGTGACCAACGGCTGCATCGTCTACCAGGAGCAGGTCATGCAGATCTGCCGGGAGCTGGCCGGCTTCTCGCTGGGCCAGGCGGACCTGGTACGCCGTGCCATGAGCAAGAAAAAGCACGACGTGATGGAGCGGGAGCGCCAGCATTTTGTGTATGGCAACAGCGAACCCGGCTCGGAGTGCGTGGGCTGCGTGGCCAATGGCATCGACGCCAAAACGGCCAACGAGATCTTTGACGATATGTCCAGCTTCGCCTCCTATGCCTTCAACAAATCCCATGCGGCGTGTTACGCCTATGTGGCTTACCAGACCGCCTACCTGAAATGCCATTATCCCAGCCAGTTCATGGCGGCCCTGCTCACCAGCGTGCTGGATAACACCGACAAGGTCATCGAGTACTCTGGCGAGTGCCAGCGCCTGGGCATCCGGGTGCTGCCGCCGGACATCAACGTGAGCGACGGCGGCTTTACCGTGGACGGCAAGGACATCCGCTTCGGCCTGAACGCCGTAAAGAACGTGGGCCGCAACCTGATCGCCTCGGTGGTCCGCCAGCGGCAGGACAAGCCTTTCCGTTCGCTGTACGATTTCTGCAAGCGGATGCACGGCTGTGAGATCAACCGCCGGGCGGTGGAAAGCCTGATCAAATGCGGCGCTTTTGACGGCACCGGCGCCACCCGCAAGGGCATGCTGCAAAGCATCGAGGGCATTCTGAAAAGCGTCGAGACCGACAGCCGAAAAAACCTGGAAGGCCAGCTGGACCTGTTCAGCCAGATGGAGCACAGCGAGGAGCTGGACGATTACCAGATCCCCGCCGTGGCGGAATATACCGTCAGCGAGCTGCTCCAGATGGAAAAAGAGGTGAGCGGGCTGTACCTGTCCGGCCATCCGCTGGACTCCTACCGGGAAATCATCAAAAAGATATCCACCTGCAAGATTAGTGAATTGACAGGAGAGGACGCAAAAGATTACGATAATAAGGTAGTCAACGTGGTCTGTGCGGTCATCAAAAGCAAATTCATGACCACCCGCTCCAACACCATGATGGCCTTTACCAACGTGGAAGATCTGAGCGGCACCATGGAGATCCTGGTGTTCCCCAAGATCCTGGCCAACTGCCGGGACGCTTTGCGGGAAAACGCCGTTGTGGTCATCACCGGGCGGGTGTCGGTGAAAGAGGACGAGGCCGCCAAGCTGATCGCCGAGCAGATCGTGCCCATCGAGCAGTACAACGCTGCCCGCAGCGCGCCTGCCCCGGCAGCGGCCCCCGCCGCCCCGCAGAAAAAGAAGGGCCTGTATCTCAAGGTGGAAAGCCAGAGCAGCTCTGCGTTCCATAAGGTGACCAACCTGCTTTCCATTTTTGAAGGGGACTTTCCGGTGTATATCTATTTTGCGGACCGGGGTCAGCTGACCCGCGCGCCGCGCAACCTGTGGACTCTGGACCACGAACTGCTGTACAAAGAGCTCAAGCGTATCCTTGGCGACCGCAACGTGGTGGTAAAGTAACGGCCGATTTTCCAAATTTTGCGGCCGTAGATACACACGGCGATTTGCATTTCCGTTGCCTGGATGTTATAATTGTGTCAATGTCAAACAATGATTTGATTTAGGAGGGGCTTTTACTATGTATAAGGAAATCAAGACCATCGGTGTTTTGACCAGCGGCGGCGACGCGCCCGGCATGAACGCCGCGGTCCGTGCTGTTGTGCGTACTGCTCTGAGCAAGGGCATCAAGGTGATCGGCATCCAGCGTGGCTACAACGGCCTGCTGAATGGCGAAGTGTACGAGATGAACCTGCGCAGCGTGTCCGAGATCATCCACCGGGGCGGCACCGTTCTGTACACCGCCCGCTGCCTGGAGTTCGTCACGGCGGAAGGCCAGAAAAAGGGCGCTGAAAAGTGCAAAGAGCTGGGCATCGACGCCATGGTCGTTATTGGCGGCGACGGTTCCTTCAAGGGCGCCCGCGCCCTGGCCAACCTGGGCATTCCCTGCATCGGCATCCCCGGCACCATCGACAACGACATCGCCTGCAGCGAGTATACCATCGGTTACGACACCGCCATGAACACCGCTGTGGAAATGATCGACAAACTGCGTGACACCACCCAGAGCCACGACCGCTGCAGCGTGGTGGAGGTCATGGGCCGCAACGCCGGTTATATCGCCCTGAGCGTGGGCATCGCCACCGGTGCGCTGGCCATCCTGATCCCCGAGCGTCCCTACGATCTGGACCACGACATCCTGTCCCGCATGCGCTTCACCCAGAAGACCGGCAAAAAGCACTTCATCGTCATCGTGGCCGAAGGCGTTGGCCATGCCCAGGAGCTGGCCAACGAGATCCAGGCCCGCACCGGCATCGACTCCCGCGCCACCGTTCTGGGCCATGTGCAGCGCGGCGGTTCTCCCACCCTGCGTGACCGTGTGACCGCTTCCCAGATGGGTTACCACGCCGTCACCCTGCTGGAAAAGGGCATCTTCAACCGCGTGGTGGCCGTGTCTGCCGATAAGATCGTGGACTACGACATCAACGTGGCTCTGTCCATGCACAAGACCATCGACACCATGATGCTGGACGTTGCCAACACCATCTCCATCTGATCCGTCAGTTTTTCAAAAAGGAACGGCTTTCTGCCGTTCCTTTTTTGTTGTGCGCACATTTTCCGCCTTTTTGGAATAAGATTGCATAAAGCACATCCGGTCAAAACGATCGAGAAAGGGGAGTTTTATGCAAAGGGCCCGTCTGACAGTTGCATCCAAACGCAAAAGGCGGCCGCTGCTGCGTTTTCCCGTTTTGGTCCTGCTGCTGGTGGGGATGCTGGCGTTTTCCATCTTCCAGCTGGAGCAGAAGGTCCGCCCGGTGGCGGCCCAGATCGCCGCCTACCAAAGCCGGGTGCTGGCGGTGCGCACCATCCAGAAAGCCTGCCACCAGATCCTCACCCAACAGCAGGAGCTGTACGAAGATCTCTATCAGATCAGCCGGGACGATGCCGGGCAGATCCAGAGCATCGAGAGCAACACCCAGCGCATCAACCTGCTGGAAGAGGTCCTGGTGGAAGAGGTCAACACCGCCCTGCTGGATATGGGTCAGCTGCCCCTGGAGATCCCCGTTGGAACATTGAGCGGCTTGCAGTCGTTCAGCGGCTTGGGCCCCTGTGTTTCGGTGCAGGCGATCCCGCTGTCGCTGGCCAGCAGCGAGGTGCATTCCCGCTTTACCAGCGCAGGCATCAACCAGACCCAGATGGATGTGTCCATCCATTTTACTGTGACGGTGGGGGCGGTGCTGGCAGGGTTCACCGAATCCATTCAGGTGGAGGCCGACTTCACCGTGGCGCAGATCCTCATTGTGGGCCAGGTGCCGCAGGTATACGCCCAAACATCCTAGCTGGTACGCTTATCCGGAAAAAAACAAGAGATAAACCGTTTAAAAGTATGGTATAATAACCGTAAATGGCTGTTATACCATACCGGATGCGCACTTCTGCCGCCATGCTGGTATAACAGCCGCCAGCAAAAAGGATATTGAGGTGACTTTGTTTGGAACTGGAACAGGCAAAACAACGGGTGCAGGAACTGCGCCGCGTGATCGAATATAATAACCGGCTTTATTACGACCAGGACGCGCCAGAACTGGAGGACTACGAATACGACGCATTGACCCGGGAACTGAAGGCACTGGAAGCGGAATTCCCCCAGCTGGTCACGGCGGATTCCCCCACCCAAAAGGTGGGCGGCACCCCGTCCGGCCGGTTCACCAAGGTGACCCATGCGGTGAAGATGGAAAGCCTGCAGGATGCTTTCTCTTATGAGGAGCTGCGGGATTTTGACCGCCGGGTGCGCAGCGAGGGCATCGAGCCCCGCTATGTGGTGGAGGCCAAGATCGACGGCCTTTCGGTGAGCCTGGAATACGAAAACGGCGTGTTCGTACGGGGCTCCACCCGAGGGGACGGCGTTGTGGGCGAGGATGTGACCAAAAACCTGGCCACCATCAAGGACATTCCCAAAAAGCTGGCCAACGCGCCGGAATTTCTGGAGGTGCGGGGCGAGGTGTATATGCCCCGTGCCGCCTTTGAGCAGCTGGTGGAAGAGCAGGAACTGAACGACAAGCAGCCTTTTAAGAATCCCCGCAATGCGGCGGCGGGTTCGCTGCGCCAGAAGGACAGCAAGATCACCGCCAGCCGGGGCCTTTCCATCTTCGTGTTCAACATCCAGCAGATCCGGGGCAAGACCCTGACCGGGCACAAGGAAAGCCTGGATTATGTCAAGGACCTGGGCTTTGTGGTGTCGCCCCGCTACAGTGTGTACACCAATATCGAGGACGCGATCAAAGAGATCGAGGCCATTGGCCAGATGCGGGGCGCGCTGTCCTTTGACATTGACGGCGCCGTCATCAAGGTAGACAACTTTGCCCAGCGGGAGACCCTGGGCAGCACCAACAAGTTCCCCCGGTGGGCCATCGCCTTCAAGTATCCCCCGGAGGAAAAGGAGACCGAGCTGTTGGACATCGACATCACCGTGGGCCGCACCGGCGTGTTGACCCCCACTGCGGTGTTCAAGCCGGTGCAGCTGGCGGGCACCACGGTGTCCCGGGCCATCCTGCACAACCAGGATTTCATCACCCAGCTGGATGTGCGCATCGGCGACACCATCCTGGTGCGCAAAGCGGGGGACATCATCCCCGAGGTGGTGGCCGTCACCGCCCACAAAGAGGAGTCCCAACCGTTCCAGATGCCGAAGATCTGCCCCTCCTGCGGGGCGGCCGCTGTTCACCTGGAAGATGAAGCCGCCCTGCGCTGCGTCAACCCGGAATGCCCGGCCCAGGCTCTGCGCAACATCATCCACTTTGCCAGCCGGAACGCCATGGACATCGACGGCCTGGGCAAGGCTGTGGCGGCTCAGCTGGTGAACAAGGGCTATGTGCATTCGGCGGCGGATATCTATAGCCTGACCATGGAGCAGCTGCTGGAACTGGACAAGTTCAAGGAAAAGAGCGCGCAGAACCTGTTGAGCGCCATTGAAGCCTCCAAGCAGAACAACCTGGACAAACTGCTGTTCGGCCTGGGCATCCGCAACATTGGCGAAAAGGCGGCCTCCCTGATGGCGGAACACTTCGGCAGCATGCAGGCCATCAAGGAAGCCAGCCCGGAGGCCCTGAGCGAGATCGAGGGCTTCGGCGCGGTCATGGCCCAAAGCGTGGTGGCCTTCTTTGCCAAGGACGGCACCGAAGACCTGATCTTCCGCCTGGCGCAGGCCGGCGTGAACATGGCCTGGCACGGCGAGGAAAAGACCGACAAGCTGGCGGGCATGACCATCGTGGTCACCGGCACGCTGCCCAGCCTTTCCCGGTCGGAAGCGGAAGCCCTTATCACCAAAAACGGCGGCAAGGCCAGCGGTTCGGTCTCCAAGAAGACCGCTTACGTGCTGGCGGGCGAAGCCGCCGGCTCCAAGCTGACCAAGGCCCAGCAGCTGGGCGTCCCCGTGATCAGCGAGGAAGAATTTTTACAGATGATCCAGTGATCCTTTGCACCGGATACCTTCTTGAAAAAGAGGGTACCCGGTTTTTTGTTCTATTTTTTCCCCTTTGCTCATACCCTGAAAGCAAAGGAGCGTGAAAGAAAATGGACGAGTATTACAGCGCCATCCGGCGCCTGCCGCCTTTTTTGCGGGATGCCCTGGCCCAGCTTTCGCCGGTCGTGGCCGCCAGTGTCCACGAGATCCGGCTGCGCAGCGGGCGGCCGGTGGTCTTTTCCACCGCCAACGGACCGCTGCTGGCACAAAATCTGATCCCAAAGGCAGCCGACGCCCTGGGGCCTATCTCGCAGGAGCGGCTGCAGGAATGCTTTTATGCCCTCTGCGAACGCTCGGTGCACAGCTATGAACGGCAGCTGGCCGAGGGCTTTTTCACCCTGCCGGGCGGGCACCGGGTGGGGGTGGCCGGGCTGTTCCACTACACGGAGGACCGGCTAAAGGGATTCCAGGCGGTGACCTCGCTGAATCTTCGGGTGGCCCGGGCTATCTTTCTGCCCCTGCCCCAGGAGCTGACGGACTATCTGCACAATGGGTTCCGGGGCATGATGGTGGTAGGTCCGCCGGGCAGCGGCAAAACCACGCTGCTCCGCTCCATCATCCGGGCCATCAGCGACCAGGGCCGCAAGGTGGCCGTGGTGGATGAACGGTTCGAGCTGTGGCCCTGCGGTCCCGGCGGGTTTGCCCAGCCGGTGCCGCTGCACTGCGACGTGCTCAGCGGCTGCGGCAAAGCCTTTGGCATCCTGACCGCTCTGCGCAGCCTCGGCCCGCAAGTCATCGCCTGTGACGAGCTGGGCGGGCAGGACGAGTTCCGGGCGCTGGAACAGGGAAGAAAAGCCGGGGTGGATTTTCTCTGTTCGGTGCATGCGGAACACCTGGAAGACCTGCTGCTCCGGCTGAACAAAAGCCGGATGGAGCTGGCACGGGATTTTTCCTGTTGCGTTTTTTTGCATTCCGTCGCCCGGGCGGGCAGCATTCGGGAGGTCGTGTGGCTGTGACGGTCATGCTGAAGCTGCTGGGCGTCTGCCTGATGGGGGTGGCCGGGTTTGCGCTGGGGTTTGAAAAAGCCCGGGTGCTGTGGCTGCGCCAGACCTTCTGGCGGGAGCTGGGCCGGATGCTGGCACAGATCCGGGATGAGATCCAGTTCCGGGCGCTGCCCATGCCCCAGCTGCTGTGCCAGCTGCGGGACCTGGGGCAGTATCCGCACCTGGGCCTGGAAAGCTGCCAGAGTCTTGACTGTTTTGCCTTCCCGGATTATATCCCGGCCGGGGAGGCTGCCCTCTTCCAGCCGCTGTTTCGCTGCATTGGACAAGTCACCAGCCAGGAGCTATGTGAGCAGATGGAATACTATCTGCCCCTTTGCCAGCGCAGCCAGGAGCAGGTACAGCAGGCTTACCAGGCAGCCAGCCGGTTTTATCCCCGCTTTGGCGTGTGCGCCGGTCTGCTTGCCGCCCTGCTGCTTTTTTAAAACGAAAGGGGAGACGCTGCTGTGGATATCGACCTTGTATTCAAAATCGCCGCCATCGGAATCATCGTGGCGGTGCTCAATCAGCTGCTGATCCGTTCCGGCCGGGAAGATCAGGCGATGATGACCACCCTGGCCGGGCTGATCGTGGTGCTGTCCATGCTGGTGCAGCAGATCAGCGAGCTGTTCATCAACATCAAATCGCTGTTCAATCTGTAATGTTTGCTTATGGAGATCTTTCAAATCGCAGCCTTTGTTTTGGTCTCAGTCCTGCTGATCAGCCTGGTGCGGGAATACCTGCCTTCCTACGGGCTGCTCTGCCTGTTGGGCTGTGCGGTGTGCCTGCTGGTGTATCTGCTGAGCCTGGCCGCCCCCGCCGTGGAATGGCTGTCCGCCCATGCGGACTACCTGGACAAGGAGCGTTTTTCCATCGTGCTGAAAGCCGCCGGCATCGCCATCGTCTCCCAGACCACCCAGGACCTGTGCCGGGATGCGGGGATGGGTTCGCTGGCGGGCAAGATCGAATTTGCGGGGCGCTGCCTGATCCTGCTGTGCACGCTGCCGCTGTTTCAAACGGTGTTGGAATCGTTGGTGCTGTTTTTACAATGAAACGTTTGTTTGCTTTTTTGCTGCTGCTGTTCGTGCTGCCCGTCTCCGTCTCGGCGGAAGAATTGCCCCGGCAGGCGCAGGACATCCTGGACCAGCCGGGCGTCACGGCAGAGGAGTTTCAGTCCTTTTCTCTCGAAGACCTGCTGCTGCCTCTTTTGAATACGGCGAAAGAACAGGCCCGCCAGCCCCTGCGGCTGTTCCTTTCACTTTTGGGCAGCGTGCTGCTCAGCGCCGCCGTGCTGAGCCTGACGCCGGATGAGTGGTCCGCCCCCATGAACACCGTCTGCGTGCTGGGGCTGTTTGCGGCGGCGCTCCCCCCGGCCCTGAAACTGGTGGAGACCGTCAGCAGCCAGGTGGCCCAATGGCAGACCTATCTTGTGAGTTTCATCCCGGTGTTTTCCGGCGTGATGCTCACCTGCGGCCAGCCCGCCCAATCCGCCGTATACAGTGGGATGTTTTTGACCATGGCCTCCTTTGCGGCCCAGATCATCTGCACGGCGGCGCTGCCTTTGGTGCAGGTGTTCATCGCCCTGAACACAGCGGGCGGGCTGTGCAGCATCCAGGGTCTTTCCGATGGCTGCGCCTTGCTGTACAAAGCGGTCAAATGGCTGCTGAGCCTGCTGTCTATCTTGTTCAGCGCCGTGCTGGGTCTGCAAAGCGTGCTTGCCCAAAATGCGGACAACCTGGCCATGCGCACCGGCCAGTTCCTGCTCAGCAGCGGCATCCCGGTGATCGGCGGAGTGGCGTCCGACGCCATGGGCAGCGTGCTGGGGGCCTTGAAGGTGCTCAAGGGTTCGCTGGGGTTTGCCGCCATCGCCGCGGTGACCATCAGCTTTCTGCCGCTGTTTCTGCGCAGCGTGGGGCTGTGCCTGGCCTACACTCTGGGCGGTGCGGCGGCCAAGGCGTTCCAGCTGGACCGGGGCGGCAAGGTGCTGGAGGGGATGAGCCAGGCGGTGGGGCTGTGCGTTTCGTTCCAGGTGTTCTTTTTTATGCTGGTGGTGCTTGCCACGGCGCTGATGATCTTGCTGGGAGGTGGATGAACCATGAAACAATGGGCGCTGACCATTTGCGTCGCCTGCGTCCTGGCGGGTGGGCTGGAGCTGTTTCTGCCCCAAAAAGAATACAAAAAGAGCATAAAATCGGTACTGGCTCTATATATTTTAGTAGTCATTGTCCGCCCCATCCCCACAGTGGAATGGGGGAATATGGGATCACTGCTTGCCCGGCAGGAGGTTTCGGCCGTGGATTATTCCGGCTATGCCGCCACCCTGGAAGAGGATGCCCTCCGCGCGTCTCTCCAGCAGGCGTTGGCCGAGCAGGGCGTTCAGGCAGCTGTGCGCAGCGTCTCGCCGGGGCCGCCGCTCACCGTTACGGTGGCCACAGACGACCCGGAGGCCGCGCGGCAGATCCTGCAGCAAGCGCTGGGCACCCAGCAGGTAACGATCAACACAGAGGACATGGACGATGAAGCATGATTTTTTCAAAGAGCTTTTGCAGCGCAAAAACTGGAACAAAAGCAGCCTGGTGTTTTTTGCCGGGATACTGGGGGTCTTTTTGATCTTTGCCGGGAACACCTTTTCTGGTTCCGGCCAGAACACGAAAGACACGGCGGTTTCGGTGGAAAGCGGCACATCCAGCACCGACCTGTATGCCGCGCAGCTGGAGCAAAAGCTCACCGACTTACTGGGGCAGATCCAGGGTGCAGGGAAGACCAGCGTTGCCGTTACCATGGAGTCCAGCGCGCAGACGGTGTATGCCCTTGACGAAAAGAGCCAGGAAGGAAGTGGAAGCCAGGAGACCGAACACATTCTTGTAAGCCGTCAAAACGGGCAGGACGCACTGGTGGAGATGGTATGGGAGCCGGAGATCCGGGGCATCGCCGTGGTCTGCCAGGGCGCCGACGATATTACGGTGCGCGCGCAGATCACCGAGGCCGTCTCGGTGTTGACCGGAGTGTCTACCAATCGGATCAGCATCACAAAAATGAGCTAAACGGAGGGAACAACATGCGAATCAAAAAAGCAAACCAGAAGATGACGCTTCTCACCTTGGTGGTGGCGCTCAGCGTGGCGGTCTACCTGAACTGGGAGTACGCCAAAAGCGCCGACCTAACGCTGGACGCGGCGGCGGCCAACGCTTCCGTGAGCACGACCACCATGATCACCGACGCGCTGGCGGTGGATGTGAGCGCGGACCCCGGCCAGACGGGCGACAAAAACTACGGCGAAGCCCAGTTGGTGAGCGTGACCGAAACAACAGGCAGCGAATTTTTTGAGCAGGCCCGCCTCTCCCGCACGAAAACGAGGGACGAAGCCCTGGACAAAATGCAGAAGACGCTGAAAAACACCAAGCTCAGCCAGGAAGAAAAAGACCAGCTGACCCAGTCGTTGAGCCGCACCATCGACAACATCACCACGGAAAGCGATATGGAAAGCCTCATCAAAGCAAAAGGCTTTGTGGACTGTGTGGCCTTCATTGACGACGACAAGGTAAACGTTACCGTGATGACCAGCAGCGACGGCCTGGACAAAACCCAGGTGGCCCAGATCCGGGATATCGTGCTGAGCAAATGCGCGGTGAGTCCCCAGAATATTACCGTCGTGGAGGTAAAATGAACTTGTAGAACCACCAAAAAGATGGTATAATAGCTGCAAAGCAGTTATTATACCATCAGATGCGCAACGCCTCGCCATTTGGTGCCTTACGGCCCCTTCATGGCAACCGGCTTTTGATGCGCAATTATACCATTTCGCTTACGCTTCATGGTATAATAGCCCTAAACATGGCTGTTATATCATTTGATGCGTAACGCTTTGCATTCCGTGGTATAATGGCTGCAGATGGCTGTTATACCATGGGATGCGCAAGGGCACCATTCTGGCGTGCAGCGCCCCGCCCCGCTGGCCTTGCGGGCCGGCCCGGCGGCTGGCTTTGGGCGCTCCTTTCACGGGATAACAGCGGCAATCAATCATCTGTAAAAATATTTGCCTTTGGGAGGACCGGATATGGAAGTTTCAAATGCCAACGTCGTGAACGGCAGCCTGCAGATCTCCACCGAAGTGATCGCGAAGATCGCCCGGCTGGCCGCTTTGGAGATCGACGGCGTGATGGATGTGTGCACGGGCAGCGCCGGCGTAAAGGGGCTGCTGGGCAAGGTATCGACCCAGAAGCCCGTATCGGTGCAGCTGCTGGAGGATGTGGCCGAGCTTACGGTGAACGTAGTCGTTCGCTACGGCAGCAAGATCCCTTCTGTCTGCGAAAAGATCCAGGAAAACGTGAAGTTTGCCGTGCAGAACATGACCAGCATCACGGTCTCCCGGGTGAACGTGGTGGTCGTGGGCGTTCAGGTCGAGCCGGAAAGCCCTGTGGAAGAATAAGATCAAAAAGACAATTGCGGCCCTTCCGCCCGGCGCGGGAGGGCCATTAGCTGTGAAAGGATATGTATGGAGAAATTGAAACGCAGAACTGCCCGTGAAAACGCTTTTTTGGCCGCCTTTGCCGCCACCTTTGGCGATGCCATGCCCGACGAGGTGATCGCTGCCAGCAACGAGGTGGGCGAGAACAAGGTGGACGACTTTGGCCGCAAGCTGATCGACAGCTACTACGAGCACAGCGCCGAGGTGAACGACATCATCCGCGATCACCTGAAGGGCTGGACCATCGACCGCATCCCCCGTGTCAGCCTGACCGTGCTGCGCCTGGCTGTGAGCGAGCTGCTGTACAGCGAGGAGAAGATGCCCAGCGTTGTGATCAACGAAGCGGTGGAACTGACCAAAAAATTTGGCGGCGAAGATGACTACCAGTTTGTGAATGGTTTGCTTGGCTCTGTGGTGCGTGAAATGGGCCTGGCGGATCAGGACGCTGCGTCTCAGGAATAAAATATGCTCACACTGGGCATTGACACCAGTAACTATGCAACCTCTTTGGCCGTGTATGATTCCAGTGCCAAAGAGGTTGTTTGCGATAAAAAGCAGTTTTTGCCCGTAAAACAAGGGCAGCTTGGCCTGCGCCAGAGCGACGCGCTGTTTCACCACACAGCGGCTCTGCCGGAACTGCTTTCCCAGCTGGCCAAGCAGGTAGACCTGACCCAGATCCAGGCGGTGGGCGTATCGGCCCGGCCCCGCCCGGTGGAAGGGTCTTATATGCCATGCTTTCTGGCGGGGCAGAGCGCTGCCACCGCCTTTTGTGCGTCCCGCGCGCTGCCGCTGATCCACACCACCCACCAGCAGGGGCACATTGCCGCCGCCTTGCTGGCTACCGGCAACGAGGCGCTGTTCACATCGCCGGCGTTGGTGTTCCATGTATCCGGCGGCACCACCGACCTGCTGCTCTGCAACGGCTACGGGTCCATCCAGTGCATCGGCACCAGCAACGACCTGTATGCGGGCCAGGCGGTGGACCGGGTGGGCGTCAAGCTGGGCTTTGCCTTCCCGGCGGGGGCGATGGTCAGCGAGCTGGCCGCCCGCTGTGCCGAGCCGGTAAAGCCGAAGGTGAGCGTAAAGGGGACAAGCTGCAGCCTGTCCGGCCTGGAAAACCAGTGCAACCGGCTGCTGCAAGAGGGCAAAAGCCCGGAATACGTCTGCCGCTACTGTTTGTGCTGTGTGGCCGAGACCGCCCTGCGCATGGTGCGGGCCGCCTTGCAGGAACACCCCGGCCTGCCGGTGGTGTTTGCCGGCGGCGTGATGAGCAGCGATATCATCCGGGACTATGTGACCCAGCGGCTCCCGGGGGCTTACTTTGTGCCGGGCCGCTTTTCCAGCGACAATGCCATCGGCGTTGCCTGCATCGCCGCGCGGGAGGTGCTCCATGGCTGAGGTCATCACCATTTCGGCCCTGAACCGGTATGTAAAATCCGTGCTGGACAGCGACCGTTTTCTTTACGGTATTGCCTTGAAAGGCGAGATCGCCAATTTTGTGCACCATTACAAAAGCGGGCACTATTATTTTTCCCTGCGGGATGAAACCGCCAGCGTAAAAGCGGTAATGTTCCGGCAGGACGCCCGCCGCCTGGCCTTTCAGCCGGAGGAGGGCATGCGGGTCATCGTGCGCTGCCGGGTCAGCTTGTATGAGGCCACCGGCGCGTTTCAGGTCTATGTGACCGACATGTTCCCGGACGGCTTGGGCGCTGCCCAGATGGCCTTTGAGCAGCTGAAAGCCCGGCTGGAGAAAGAAGGCCTGTTCCGGCCCGAAGCCAAGCAGCCCATCCCGGAACGGCCCCGGTGCATCGGTGTGGTCACCAGCGCAACAGGCGCCGCCTTGCAGGACATCCGCAACGTGCTGCAGCGGCGCTGGCCGCTTGTCCGGCTGCTTTTGGCGCCGGTGAACGTGCAGGGCGAGCTTGCCGCCCGCCAGATCGCCCAGGGCATCCGGGCGCTGGACGCCGACGGCCGGGCGGATGTGATCATCGTGGCCCGGGGCGGCGGCAGCCGGGAAGACCTGTGGGTGTTCAACGACGAGGGCATCGCCCGGGCTGCCTTTGCCTGCACCACCCCCTTGATCTCGGCCGTAGGGCACGAGATCGACTTCACCATCCTGGATTTTGTGGCGGACCTGCGGGCCCCCACGCCGTCGGCGGCAGCCGAACTGGCCACCCCGGACCGGGAGGCTGTGCTGCGGTCGATCATGAATATTTCGGATAATATTCATAAAAATATGCAGGATCGCCTGGAAATATGCTATAATGAGTTGAATGACCTTGTGCGCCAGCGCCAGCAGGTGACCCCTGTTTCGGTCTGCGCGCCCCGTTCGACTCTTTTGCAGGCGCTGCAAAGCGTCCGTTCCCAAGCCATGCAGCAGAAAAAAGCAAACGCCCAAACCCAGCTGCGCCATGCCGCGTCGCTGGCGCACTCTCTGGATCCGTATGCCGTTTTGGCCCGCGGTTATGCCATGCCAAAAACTGTAAAGGGAAATCCCATTACAGTGGATGAACTGGCCCCGGACATGGAGTTTTTGCTGGAGGGCCGGTCCGCTGCCGCCCGCTGTAAGGTGGAGGAGATCACGCATTTTCAAGGAGTAAGCGATGAAAAAACCGAAAAGCTTTGAAGAGGGGATGGCCACCCTTCAGGAACTGCTGGATCAGCTGGCCGACCCCAACACGCCGCTGGATAAAGCAATTAAGCTTTACAGCGACACCGCCAGCCTGATCGAGTACTGCACCACCACGTTGGAGAAAGCCAAGCTGGAAATGGGGCGCATCGACCTGGAACTGGCCGAAAAGACTGCTCCTGCCGCTGCCCCCGCAGCTGACCGAGAGGAGGATATCCTGGCATGACCTATGACGAGAGATACGACGCTTATCTGAAACGTTTCCACGCCGCCCTGGACAGTGCCTGCGAGCGCTATCTGCCCGCCGATTCCCGGGTGAGCGAGGCGGCCCGCTACAGCCTGCTGGCCGGCGGCAAGCGGGTCCGTGCCGTGCTTGTAATGGCCAGCTGCGATATGCTGGGCGGCGAGCTGGACGCAGCGGCGGACTTTGCCTGTGCGGTGGAGATGCTGCACTGTTTTTCGCTGATCCACGACGACCTGCCCTGCATGGACAACGACGACTACCGTCGGGGCAAGCCTTCCTGCCACAAGGCCTATGACGAAGCCACCGCCCTTTTGGCCGGTGACGCCCTGCTCACCGAAGCCTTTGAGGTGATCGCCAACGCGCCCGCCTCGGACAAGGCCCGGGTGAATGCCGCCCGCCAGCTGGCAATGGGCGGCGGCAACCGGGGCATGATCTTCGGCCAGGAGCTGGACATCACCCACGAGGGCAAGCAACTGAACGAGGAGACCCTGCGTCTCATCCACAAAAACAAGACCGGCGCGTTGATCAACGCCGCCGTGCAGATGGGCGTGAGCGCCGCCGACGGCAGCGCCCGGGATGCTTCTTTGCTGGAGCGCTATGCCTTCGGCCTGGGGATGGTATTCCAGATCGTGGACGACGTGCTGGATGTGGTATCCACCAGCGCCGAGCTGGGCAAGCCCATCGGCAGCGACGCCGAGAATGGAAAGACTACCTTTGCCACCCTCTACGGCCCGGAAGGCGCCATGGAGCTGGCAAAGCAAATGAACGAGACCATCTGCGCCGAGCTGCGCGCGGAATACGGCCCCAAGGCTGATTTTTTGGTGGAGCTGGCCCAGCGTCTTTTGGTTCGGCGCAGTTAAACATAAGGAGTAATAAATATGCTGGAATGGCTGAAAGAAATCTATAGCTGGAACTATCTGCTCTCTGTGTCGCTCACCGGCTGGCTGACGGCACAGGTGTTGAAGACCATCATCAATTATGTGCTGATGGGCAAATTCAACGTGGAGCGCATGTGGGGTTCCGGCGGCATGCCCAGCGCCCATTCCGCCACGGTCTGTGCGCTGGTGGTGGCGGCGGGCCGTGCTTACGATACCCATTCCGCCGTGTTTGCCATTTCGGCCATCCTGGCGGTGATCGTAATGTACGACGCCATGGGCGTGCGCCGCGAGACCGGCGAACAGGCAAAGATCCTGAACCGCCTGCTCACCGACTGGCTGGACGAGGAGTCCAAGCGCACCCCCATTCTGGGCGATAAAAAGCTGAAAGAAATGGTCGGCCATACGCCCTTTGAGGTTTTGGGCGGTGCTGTGGTCGGTGTGGCCATCGGCTTTTTGATCCCCGTTTTATAAACTCATATCAAAAGAAGGACGAGCGATATGTCGTATCCACTGCTTGATCAGATCAACAGCCCTCAGGCGTTGAAGCAGCTGCCCAGCGGGCAACTGGAACCATTGTGCAGCGAGATCCGTTCTTTTCTTATCGAGAGCGTTTCCAAAACTGGCGGGCATCTGTCCTCCAACTTGGGGACCATCGAACTGACGGTCGCTTTGCACCGCGCGTTCACCACTCCTGAGGATAAAATCGTTTTTGACGTGGGGCACCAGTGCTATACCCACAAATTACTCACCGGCCGCCGGGAACAGTTTGCCGCGCTGCGCAAGCTGAACGGGCTTTCCGGCTTTCCGTGCCCCAGCGAAAGCGAGCATGACGCCTTTGTGGCCGGCCATGGAAACACCGCCATCTCGGTGGCCATTGGCATGGCCCGGGCCAAAAAGCTGAAAAATGAGCCCGGCAAGGTCATCGCCCTGGTGGGCGATGGCGCGTTCACCGGCGGCATGGTGTACGAGGGTATGAACAACATCGACACCCTCAACAACCTGATCGTTATCTTGAACGATAACAAGATGTCCATTTCCAAAAACGTTGGCTCGCTGTCCCGCTATCTCACCGTGCTGCGCACGGACCCGGAGTACACCCGTGCCAAGGCGAATACCGAGAGCATCTTGTCGGCCATTCCGCTGGTGGGCATGCCCATGGTGCATCTACTTCAAAATGGCAAGGCCCTTTTGCGGCGGGGGATCTACCACTCCACCATGTTCGAGGAGATGGGCTTTCAATACCTGGGCCCGGTGGACGGGCATGACGTGCTCAAGCTGACTGAGCTGTTCAACAACCTGCACCATCAGACCGCACCGGTGTTCGTCCATGCGGTCACCCAAAAGGGCAAGGGCTTCAAGCCGGCCGAAGAAAACCCCGGCGAGTTCCATGGTGTGTCTTCCTTTGACCCCTCCCATGCCCTCGATCCGGACGTGGCGCCCTCCGCCTCCTTTTCCACCTGCTTTGGCCAGGCACTGGCCGAGCTGGCCAAGGACCGGCCCAACGTGTGCGCCATCACCGCCGCCATGAAATACGGCACCGGCCTGCAATATTTTTACCGCCGCTATCCCGAGCGCTTTTTTGACGTGGGCATGGCCGAGCAGCACGCGGTGACCTTTGCCGCCGGTCTGGCCAGCCAGGGCATGCTGCCGGTGGTGGGCATCTACTCCACCTTTTTGCAGCGGGCCTACGATCAGATGATCCACGACGTGAAACTGATGGATCTGGGCGTGGTGTTTGCGGTGGACCGGGCCGGGCTCGTGCCCGGCGACGGCGAGACCCATCAGGGCATCTACGACCCGGCCTATTTCCGCCAGATCGGCATCCCCACCTATTCGCCCTGCAACTATGCAGAGCTGGAACACTGGCTGAAATACCTGCTGGACGGCTGCAGCGGCCCCCGGGCCATCCGTTATGCCCGGGGCGAGGAACCTGCCGCGCTGGCCAAACTTGGCTGCACCGGCAAACCCTACGACTGCTATCCCGCCGAACAAAGCGCTTCCACCGCGCTCGTTACCTATGGCGGCCTGACCTGTGAGGTATTGCAGGCTGCCCGGCAGCTTGCCCAGCAGGGCATTTTTGTGGATGTTTACAAGCTGGTGCAGATCAACCCGCTGCCCGCAGGGCTGTGCGACGAGCTGGCCCACTATAATACGATCCTGTTTGCTGAAGAGTGCGTCAAGACCGGCGGCATCGGCGAGTCTCTGGGTGCTGCTTTGTCTGAACGCTACTGGGCGGGCCATCTGATCCATAAGGCAGTCCGCCATGACCAAAAAATACCGCACGCCACAGTCCCCGAATTGAAAACCGCTTTGGGGCTGGACGCAGAAAGCATTGTGAATGCAATAAAAGGGGAATGTGACCATTGAAGATCCGTTTAGACCAGTATCTATGCCAGAACGGGCTCGTGCAGAGCCGTGAGCGGGCCAAAGCCCTCATTATGTCCGGCATCGTTTTTGTAAATGAGCAGAAAGCCGACAAAGCCGGGGAGATGATCGACCCCGAAGCGAAGGTGGAGGTGCGCGGGCACGACATCGGCTATGTGAGCCGGGGCGGCCTGAAGCTGGAAAAGGCCATGAAAGCCTTTCCGCTCACGCCCAGCGGCAAGGTGTGCATGGACATCGGCGCTTCCACCGGCGGCTTTACCGACTGCATGCTGCAAAACGGCGCCGTGAAGGTATACGCCGTGGACGTGGGCTACGGCCAGCTTGCCTGGAAGCTGCGCACCGACGAGCGGGTGGTCAACATGGAGCGCACCAACATCCGCCATGTGACCGCAGATATGCTGCAGGATGCCATCGAGTTTTTTAGCGTGGATGTGTCCTTCATCTCGCTGAAACACATCTTCCCGGTGGCCCAGTCCATCACCACCGAAAACGCTACCGGTGTCTGCCTGGTAAAGCCCCAGTTTGAGGCCGGCCGGGAAAAGGTGGGCAAAAAGGGCGTGGTGCGGGAGGCTTCCACCCACGCCGAGGTGATCTTCCAGGCCGCCGGCTATGCCGCCGCCAACGGGTTTTCGGTGCAGGGACTGGATTTTTCCCCCATCAAAGGCCCGGAAGGAAACATCGAATTTTTGATGTTCGTACAAAAGGCTGCCGATCCTCAGCCCATTGATGGATCGCTTGTCGAGCAGGTCGTCCGCGCGGCGCATCAAAGCCTGGACGCATAACAGCTCGCCTGGAACGGAATGAAAAGGAATGGTAGTTTTCCATGACTGTCTATATAATTCCCAACACCACAAAACCTCAGGCGATCCCCGTTGCGCTGCAAGCCGCCGGCATCCTGCGGCGGGCGGGCGCGGCTATCCTGCTGGACCCTGCGCTGCAAAGCAGCTGCGGCGGCGAAGGGGTAGAATACCTGCCCCAACATGAAGCCGCCGCAAAATGCGACGTGGTGGTCACGGTGGGCGGCGACGGTACGATCCTTCATACCGCCAAGGAATGCATGCATTACAATAAACCCATCCTGGGCATCAACCTGGGTCGCACCGGCTTTCTGGCCACCTGTGAGGTGAACGAGATGGAAGCCAAGCTGGCCCGGCTGGCCTGCGGGGATTTTCAGTGCGACACCCGCATGCTGCTCACCGCTGTGGCCAATGGCGACCGGGAAAAAGCCCAGACAGCGCTGAACGATGTGGTCATCTACAAGGGCCATCACCCCCAGACCATTGATTTTGACATTTACTGCGACGATATTCTGGTCAACCACTGCCTGGGCGACGGCGTGATCATCGCCACTCCCACCGGCTCCACCGCCTATTCGCTTTCCGCAGGCGGACCGATCCTGGATTCCCACATCCAGGGCATCGTTGTGAGCATGATCTGTGCCCACAGCCTGAATCAGCCCGCCATGGTTTTTGCCGCCGATCGCTGCATCCGCATCCAGGCCAATTCCCACGGCCGCAACGATATTTTTATCAGCACCGATGGGGAAGAAGAGCTTTGCCTGCAGGACGGCAGCTCGGTCCAGGTGGAGCTTTCCCGCCAGAGCATCCGGCTGGTCACCTTCAATCCGGCAGATCAGTTCGATGCCATTGGCAAAAAATTGAGAGGGAGGTAACGCACAGGTGAAAAGTGCTCGCCATAACAAGATCTTAGAGTTGATCCAGCAATACCCCATCGACCGGCAGGAGGATCTGATGCAGTATCTGAACGAGGCCGGTTTCCGCGTGACCCAGGCCACCGTTTCCCGTGATATCCGGGAGCTGCATCTTATCAAGGTGGCCGCCGGTGACGGCCGGTACCGCTATGTTTCGGCGGCTGCCGCAGGGGGGCAGCAGTTCCATACCCCCGGCCGCTTTGAGATGATCTTCCGGGAATCCGTCATCAAGGCGGATTACGCCGGGCACACCGTGCTGATCAAGTGCTATTCCGGCATGGCCAATGCGGCCTGCGAGCTGTTCGATTCGATGCAGTGGGAGCAGGAGGTGGTGGGCACCCTTTCCGGTGACGACACTTTCCTGATCCTGATGCGCACCGAAGAGGCCGCCAAAGCCCTGTGCCAGACCCTGAGCCAGTACATCGTGAACCGATAAGCGAAACCATTAGGGAAAGGCTGGTCATTTTTTCATGTTGACTACATTACGAATTGAAAATGTCGCCGTGATCGAAAAGGTCCAGGTACAGTTCACCGCCGGCCTGAACGTACTCACCGGCGAGACCGGCGCCGGTAAATCCATCCTGATCGATTCCATCAGCGCCATTCTGGGCAACCGGATCAGCCGGGATCTGGTGCGCACCGGGGCCTCCAAGGCCTGTATCTGGGCCACCTTTGACCAGCTGCCCAAGCAGGTCAAACTTCAGCTGGAGCAGGCCGGCTACGACGCCGGGGACGAGATGCTGGTGTACCGGGAGATCACTGCAGAGGGCAAAAGCAGCTGCCGCATCAACGGCATGCCCGCCACCGCCGCGATCCTGCGGGAGCTTTCCGCTGGGCTGATCAACATCCACGGGCAGCACGACAGCCAGGGCCTGACCGATCCCTCCAAGCATCTGGGCATCCTGGACGCCTTTGCCCAGAACCAGGCCGAGTTCAACGCCTACCGAAAGGTCTACAAAAACCTCATTGCCATCAAGCGCCAGGCGGACGCCCTTACGCTGGATGAGGCGGAAAAACAGATGAAGATGGACGCGTTGCGCTATCAGATCGACGAGATCGACGAGGCCGCCCTGCAAATTGGGGAAGAGGAACGGCTCAACGCCCGCAAGCAGATCATCTCCCACGCCCAGACCATTCTGGAGCAGATCTCCGCCGCCCACAGCGCCCTGGCCGGAAACGACGACTTTGGCGGTGCGGCCGACCTGCTGGGCAATGCCAGCGGCGCGCTGGAGCATGCCGCCGTGCTGGACGAGACCCTGCAGCCCATCCAGGAAAAGCTGGCGGAGCTGTATTACACCGCCCGTGAGCTGACGGTGGATCTGGCAGACCGTTTTGACGAATACGGCTTTGACCCTGCCGAGTTGGACCAGCTGGAAGAACGGCTGGACCTGATCTACCGACTCAAACGCAAGTACAAGGCGGCGGACGTGGATGAACTGTTGGCAATGGCGGACAAATCCCGGGAAGAGCTGGCCCATATTGAGAAGGCCGATGAGACCCTGGAACAGCTGAACCGACAAAAGCAGGAACTGTACAAGGAAGCCAAGCAGCTGGCCGAACAGCTGACCCGCACCCGCCTGGACGCCTTCGAGCGGATGGAAGAGCAGCTGGTGGAAGCCTGCACCTTTTTGAACATGCCCGGCGTCCGCTTTGTGCTGCAGCACAGCCGGGGGCCGCTGGCCGGTTCCGGGCAGGACACCATCGAGTTTTATATCTCCACCAACCTGGGCGAAGCGCCGAAGCCGCTGGCAAAAATCGCTTCCGGCGGCGAGCTTTCCCGCATCATGCTGGCACTGAAAAGCGCGCTGGCGGAAAAGGATTCCATCCCCACCGTGATCTATGACGAGATCGACACCGGCGTGTCCGGCCTGGCGGCCAGCCGCATTGGCGAAAAGCTGAGGCAGACCTCCAAGGGCCGTCAGGTGCTGTGCATCACCCACACCGCCCAGATCGCCGCCCTGGCCACCAGCCATCTGCTGATCCAGAAAAACGTGGAGGGCCAGCGCACCTTTACCCAGATCCACCCGCTGGACCAGGCCGGCCGCGTGCAGGAGCTTGCCCGCATCATCTCCGGCGACCACATCACCGACTTGAGCCTGGCCAACGCCCGGGAAATGCTGTCGCTGTAACGCTTGACAAGTCGTGCCGTTTGCGCTATACTGCTAATTACGAAATGCACTGATGGGACCAAGTAGTCGTTCCCACCGCAATGCAGAGAGGCCTTGGTTGGTGAAAAAGGCTGCGCGGCGAACGATGAATACCTCCCGGAGCAGCAGGCTGAACACATATTGTCAGTAGGTTTTGCCGTGGGCGCACGTTACAGCGCAGGGGTGTTGTGCACCCCGTAAGGCCCTTTTTCGTGAGAGAGGGGCGAACAGAGGTGGTACCGCGATTCTTCGCCCTCTGCCAAGAAATTTGGCAGAGGGCGTTTTTTATGCCTTTTGCCGTATACAATGGAGGAAACGTTATGACTTTGTACGACGAACTTGTTGCCCGCGGCCTGATCGCCCAGGTGACCGACGAGGAAGAGATCAAGGAATTGATCAACAACGGCAAAGCCACCTTCTACATCGGCTTTGACCCCACGGCGGACTCGCTGCATGTGGGCCACTTTATGGCTTTGAACCTGATGCGCCGGATGCAGCGTGCGGGCAACCGCCCCATCGCGCTGATCGGCGGCGGCACCGCCATGGTGGGCGACCCTTCCGGCCGCACCGACATGCGCAGCATGATGACCACCGAGACCATCCAGCACAACTGCGAGTGCTTCAAAAAGCAGATGAGCAAATTCATCGACTTCTCGGACGGCAAGGCTCTGATGATGAACAACGCCGACTGGCTGATGAACCTGAACTACATCGAGCTGCTGCGTGAAGTCGGCCCCTGCTTCTCGGTAAACAACATGCTGCGTGCCGAATGCTACAAGCAGCGCATGGAAAAGGGCCTGTCCTTCCTGGAATTCAACTACATGATCATGCAGTCTTACGACTTCTACCACATGTTCCAGGAGCTGGGCTGCAACCTGCAGTGCGGCGGCGACGACCAGTGGTCCAACATGCTGGGCGGCACCGAGCTGATCCGCCGCAAGCTGGGCAAGGACGCCTACGCCTTTACCATCACCCTGCTGCTCACTTCCGAGGGCAAGAAGATGGGCAAGACCCAGAAGGGCGCCGTTTGGCTGGACCCCGAAAAGACCAGCCCCTACGAGTTCTACCAGTACTGGCGCAATGTGGATGACGCCGACGTCATCAAGTGCCTGCGGATGCTCACCGACGTACCCCTGGACCAGATCGAAGAGATGTCCCACTGGGAGGGCAGTCAGCTGAACAAAGCCAAGGAGCTGCTGGCGTTTGAACTGACCAAGCTGGTGCACAGCGAGGAAGAGGCCGCCAAGGCCCAGGAGACCGCCCGCGGCCTGTTCAGCGGCGCTGCGGACATGGCCAACATGCCCTGCACCACCCTCACCACCGATCAGCTGAACGACGGTTCCATCGGCATCCTGGATCTGATGATGGCTGCCAAGCTGGTGCCCAGTAAGCGGGAAGCCCGTCAGCTGATCCAGCAGGGCGGCGTTCTGCTGGACGGCGAGAAGGTCACCGATCCTACCATGGCCGTGACCAGCGAGCAGCTGCAGAACGGCGTGGTGATCAAGAAGGGCAAAAAGACCTACCATAAGGTCCAGCTGTAATAGAAAGAAGCGAAGCGGAAAGTTTCGATTCATTTCTAAACGGTTTAAGCAAAAAGGAGTGCCATCGTTTGATGACACTCCTTCTTTTGTCTTATGTTGTTTTTTGGGGGGCGACGCTGTAAGCTCAAAATAGAATACAGGAGCTTCACCGAACACAAAACATTTGCGTTACTCCATGGTTTTGATACGGTCTACCAGGGATTGCCGCCGCATATACCGCACGGCGAACACCGAATAGAGGATCTGCACCAAAAGCAACGCCGCCGCAAACACGAAAAACTCACCCACGGGGAACTGGTAGACCAGCATCCCGAAAATTTTCGCGTTTTGCACCACGATCACGGCAGCTGCGCCCAACAAGCCGCCGAACACCAGCGTGATCAGCAAGGTGGCGGCAACATAGTACAGGCACTCCATGGTCAGCATTTGGGAAAGCTGCCTGCCGGACATCCCCACCGACTGCAAGATGCCAAATTCCTGCTGCCGGGAGAACAGATTGGTCAGCAAGGTATTCACCAGGTTCACCAGGGAGAACAAGAAGAGGAACACCAGCAGGCCATAGATCAGTGCCTGGGTGCCTTTCAGATAGACCTCCATCTGCAGGGCATAGTCGCTACGGGAAATGATATCCAGCAGCGGGTCTTCCAGCAGGGAGAACAGTTCCTGCCGCAGTGCGTCGGTGTCTTCCGTGGTGAAAACATTCCAGATGATCTCCATATTCTCCACATCCGGATACAGCTGCCGTGCCGCGTCTTCCGGCAGCGTGAACAGCGCCATTCCGGTGCCGTTTTCCGCCACGAAGTTGCCGTCCGCAATGCCCAAAATGGTGAAGTCCATTTCCTCGCCGCCGTAGGGCTTCAGCGTGATCACGTCACCGATCTTCGGGGTGTAATCCCAGTATGTCTGGAAAAACTGCTCGCTGCTGTCGGTGATCACGAGGCCGTTTTCCTGCATCAGCCGGTCGTAATCTGTGGTGCCCTCGATCAGGGCGTCTTCCGGGAGATACTGCGCCATCTCCTGCCGGTTCAGGACGTGGACCTCAAAATCATCGGAAGTGCCGTTCGGCAGGGTCGCATAGATGCCGGTGCCGGAATGGACAGTGAGGGATTCCACCCCGTCCACCGCCAGGATCTTTTCTCTCAGTTCCAGGGTCAAGGGGTTGTTTTTGGACGCTTCGGCCAGCTTGTCGATGTCCGCTCCCCATTGGATGGCATAGTTGCATCCGTCGCCCATGCTGCTGGCTGCCATATTGTTCGCATTGATGGAGTGGAGCAGGGTAGCGGCACAAAGGAGAAACACGCCGGTCATGCTCAGCGAGACCAGAGTCAGCACAGCCTTTTTGGGGCTGCGCTGAAAGTTCATGCGGGCCAGCATACCAGGCGAGATGTGCTTGCCGGGCCGCCGGGTGTTTTTAGCGGAAACATCGGCCTGATACCCGCTGGTGCGCACCGCCTCAATGGGCGATACCTTGGCCGCCAGGCGCACCGGCGCACTGGTGGAGAGGAGCACCACGATCTCGGTAAACAGGATCGTCACCACCACAACGGGCAGATTGCCCAGCCAGTCCCAGTAGGCAGGATTCCCAATGAATGCGGCGATGCCGCCGACGAGAAGCCCAACGGGGATGCTGCGCAGGGAAAGCCACATGCTTTCCCGCCGGATCACTTTTTTGATCTGTCGGGGCGTGGCGCCGATCACTTTCAGCCTGCCGTACTCCCGAAGTTTGCCGCACACGGAAATGTAGAAAATGCTGTAGATCACCAGGCCGCAGGCGGTCAGGAACACGGCGGCGATCAAAAGATAGATCCTGTCGCTGTCGTTTCGGAACCCCTGCATATCAAAATAATTGGAACTGTAAAAGACCCTGCCGTCTTCGATGCCGTTGCTGGCCAGAAACGCCGCAATGTCCGCCCGCAGCGCCTCCACATCTGCCCGGTCGGCGCCGATAAAGCGAAATCGGAATTCAAACACCGGCTCTCCGGCCGCCTGCTGTTCCACAAAGGCACGGGACACCACGACCGAGAACAGGCGGGAGGTGTTTTCCGCCTGCAGGATGCCGGTTATGATATAATCCTGCTCACCGCTGCCCAGATCAAGCCGAATGGCCTGGCCGGTCTGCTGGGGAAGGCCGAAATACTCCAAAAAGGCCTGTTCCACCAGGATCTCGTTGGCTTTCGTGGGCATCTGGCCGGTGAAGGAAGGCTTTTTGCCCAATACCATCCAGTTTTCGTCGGCATATTCCACCAGCAGATTGCTGTCTTGATAGCGGACCGTTCCATAACTTTGGGATAGGCCCCACTGTTCGATCTCTGGCTGCGCGGCAAGATGGTCGATCTCCGCTTGGGTGCAGTCCACCACCACCGCCTGGTATTGCCCCCGGATGTCCGCTTCCAGCTCCCGCTGGCCGGCGGACACAACAAAAAGCATCCCGGACAGCAGGGCAGTGGTCAGGGCAATGGTCAGCACCACAAACACATTCCGCCGTTTGTCCGCCTGCAGGCTGCGCCTGGCCAAGAGAGCCACCACTTTGGAGGTGTCATTTTCAAAAGGCCATGTCATGGTGATCCCTCCTTACTCCACGATCCTTCCGTCCTCAATGCGGACGATGCGGTCTGCAAGGCGGGCGATGTCGTTGTTGTGGGTGATCATGACCACCGTCTGGTGAAATTCCGCGCTGGTGCGCTTGATCAGCCCCAGCACCTCGGCGCTGGTCTTGCTGTCCAGGTTGCCGGTGGGCTCGTCCGCCAGCACGATGGCAGGCTTTGCGATCAGGGCCCGGGCAATGGCCACACGCTGCTGCTGCCCGCCGGAAAGGTTGTTGGGCATATTTTGCAGTTTGTTTTCCAAGCTCAGAAGGGATACCACGTCCTTCAAAAACTTTTTGTCCACGGTATCGCCGTCTAGCTCCACCGGCAGCACGATGTTTTCGTACACGTTCAAAATGGGGACGAGGTTATAATTCTGGAAGATGAACCCGATATTGCGGCGGCGGAAGATGGTGAGCTGCTCATCATTCTTTTTGGCCAGTTCTTCTCCCCGCACGATCACGCTGCCGCTGGTGGGGGTATCCAGCCCGCCCATCATGTGGAGCAGAGTGGATTTTCCGCTGCCGGACGTTCCCACAACGGCAACAAATTCGCCCTCTTCCACGGAAAAATTCACACCGTCTAGCGCACGGGTGATGTTTGGTTCTGTGCCATAATACTTTTTCAGGTCGATGGTCTGTAAAATGCTCATAAGGCGCAAACCTCCTTTTCTTTGATAGGCTCATTCTAACCCCTAAATGTCACAGGATCCTCCCAAGCGGCAGCGGATTTTCTGAAAAATGCGGGGCAAAAGGTCACAATGTCGGGACATTTGCGAAAAATTTACGGCGGGCAGTCTTTCTTGGCCGCCCGCCGTTTTGCTTACCGCACCGGAAGCAGGATGGAAAAGGAGGAGCCTTTGCCCGGTGCTGAGATCACCCGGATATAGCCGCCCTGCCTTGTCACGATCTCCCGGGCCAGATACAGCCCGATGCCCACGCCGGGCTGCTCGTGCACCGCTTCCTCCCGGTAAAAGCGTCGGAAAACAGCCGCCTGCTCGCTTTCGGAAATGCCTTTGCCGGTATCGGTGACCTTGAGCTCCGCATACATCTCCCATTGCTTTACCGTCACGGTGACGCTGCCGCCCGCCGGGGTGTACTTCACCGCATTGTCCAGCAGATTGAACAGGGCTTCGGCCGTCCACTTGCTGTCGTGGGAGAGGGTCAGTTCTTCCGGGCAGTCCACCGACACGGCAATGTGCTTTTTCTCCGCTTCGTAAACGATGCCGCTCATGGCCTGCGCCACGGTATCAAACAGGCGGCACGGCTTTTTCTCCAGCTGGATGACACCGGTCTCCAGCCGGGAGGTTTTGACAAGGGCCTGAAAAAGAAACTCCAGTTTGTCCGTCTGCCGGCGGATGCCCCGCAGAAAATCGGTGCGCTGTACCTCTGATACGGGGGTTTCCAGCAGGGTATCCGCCGCCATTTTCAAATTGCTCACCGGCGTTTTTACCTGATGGGAAATATCCGATACCAGGGCTTGCAGCTCTTTCCGTTCTTCCGTGACCTGCCGCTGGTTCTCCTGCATGACCTGGTAAAGGCGGGTCAGCCGGTGGCGGATGCGGGCAAACAGCGTTTCACTGTCGTTCGGGGTGTGGGGGGCCCATGTCCCGTCCAGCATTTCGTCCAGCGTTTCGCACAGGTCCGAAGTAAACAGGGAAAGGTGCTTTGCAAGACCCCAGGTCAGAGCAAACAGCCCGGCTAGGGCACAGGCCAACAGCGCACCGCCTGCCGCCAATACTATGGTTTGGCGCGTTAGAGCAAACAGGATCGCCGTGATCACCGCCATGGGGAACAGCGTCCCCACGGACACCAAAACGAACAGGCGTTTGGCCGGCATCATGTGCTGTTTCATTTTGCCTCGCCTCCTGTCCACTGATAGCCCATGCCATAGATCGTTTTGATATAGGGCACGCCTCCGTCCGATTCGATCTTGCTGCGGATGCGGCTGATGGAGGTGGTCAGGGTGTGCCCGTCCACATACCGCTCTTCCGCATCCCACAGTTTTTCCAAAAGCTGCTGGCGGGTGAGCACCTGCCGTGGGTTTTTGCGGAACAGGTTCAGTATTTTATATTCCATTGGGGATAAGGCCACGGGCTTGCCGTTCAGTGCGGCAGACTGTTCGGAAAAATCCAAAAACAGCCGCCCGTCGTCGTAGATATCCTTTGCGGGCTTGTGCCGTTCCAGCAAAGCGAACATGGCCTTGATCTTCCGCAGCAAAGCGCTGATCACAAAGGGCTTGGTGATGTAGTCCATCGCACCTGCTTCATAGCCCCGTATCTGGTCGCTTTCCTGGTCGTTGGCGGTAAGAAAGATCACCATGGTATCCGGGTGTTCCAGCTGGATGAAACGGCACAGGTCATACCCATTGCCGTCCGGCAGATTGATGTCCAGAAGGACCAGATCAAATTCCTGCTGGCCCAGAGCTTCATCAGCCGCCCGCTTGTTGAGCGCAGAGGTCACCGCATAGCCCTCTGCCATCAGGTTATAGGCCAGCATCTGGTTCAAAAAGCTGTCGTCCTCAACGATCAAAATCTGTTTCATCGTTCCACTTCCTTTGCCTTTGCGGACAGTATAGCAGGCAAATGTCCGCAAAATGTTACAGCGAACCGGTCTTTCAAAAAATAGCTGTATTTATAGTATAAATTGCCCCGCTTTTTCTGGCAAGCGGGGAAGCGGCAAACAAAAAAGGGTGCCGCCCTCAGTGGGCAGCACCCTTTTTGTAAGTTTCTGCGTTTTGAACGCCATAGGCTCAAAAGTTCAAAAATTCTGCATCGATATTTTCCCGGATCACGGATTCGATATAGCTTTTGCTGAACCCCGGGAATTTGCCCCGCACACCATGCTGGGCGGCCAGTTCGTCGGTGTAGTCCTCAAACGGATACACACGGATCTGGGAATAGGAACTGCCATAGTGATTCACCACCGGGCAGAAGATCGGGTCTTTCAGTACGGTGGTACTCGTGCCGTCCGGCTGGGTGGTCTTTTCGATGGTAAAGGTGAGAACGGCCCCGATCATGGTGTCCGCTGTGGACTGGGCGTTCAAAAAATTACCCAGGGAATAGGCCACGAAGGCGCTGCGGCCATCCGCTGCCGTCAGCCATTGGGCATTTTGCACCACATGGGGATGGGTGCCGATGATCACATCCGCACCCCAGTCCGCCATGTTCTGCGCCAGGTCCCGCTGGGCCTGGGTGACCTCGTGGCTGCCCTCCACGCCCCAGTGGACGCTTACTACCACAAAGTCCGCCTGCTGGCGGGCAAGGCCGATCTGCTGTTCCAGCACTTCCAGCTCGCTGGTGTAGATCACATTGGCAGGCGCCCCGGCGGGTGTGGGGATGCCGTTGGTGTGTTCGGTATAGCCCAGATAGGCGATGCGCACGCCGTCCTTTTCCTGAATGGGGATATTGGTGTAATTCTCGCTGCCCGCATACAGGCCGCTGGTGATCACATCTTCTGGCATGGAGTCCCAAAAGCTCTGTGTTGCTTCCAACCCCGCCGCGCCCTTGTCATAGGTGTGGTTGTTGGACAGGTTGAACACCCGGAAGCCCACGCTGTAGAGCGCCCGGCCCATATCCCCGGGCGTGGAGAAGCAAGGGTATGTACTGGGTTCCAGCGTGTCGTTCACCAAAGTCTCCTGGTTGATCCAGTTGATATCGAACTGCTGGTAGAAGGGGACCATGGCCTCGTAGCACAGGGAAAAATCGTAGCCTTCTTTGCCGTTCTGCTGGGCCCGCCGCCGGGCCTGTTCGTAGATCCCGTTATGGATCAGGTTATCCCCGGTGGCGGAAAAGCGCAGCGTCTGCACGACCGGTTCCGGCTCCGGCGTAGGGGAGGGAAGCGGTTCACTTTCGACTGGCGTTGCTTCGCTGAACGGCGGTTCCACCGTGGCGTTGGCCGCGGCGCTCTGCTCAAAAAAGATACTGCTGCTCAGCACAAGACACCCGGCGGCCACAAGCAATCCCAGCCCGGCTAAGACCTTTTTCATTCCAACATCCCCTTTGCCCGCAGTTTAAAGAAGAGACCGCATTAGGTCTTTCATGTCATACAAACCGCTTTCCTTGTCTTTCAGGAAAACAGCTGCATTGATCGCGCCATTGGCAAATACCGCCCGGGAACCGGCACTGTGGCTCAGGGTGATGACCTCGTCCGGGCCGCAGAACAGGATCTCGTGCTCGCCCACGATGCTGCCGCCCCGCACGGCGTGCAGGCCGATCTCGTGGGGGTCCCTCTTTTGGCGCAGCGGGTGACGGTCGTACACATAGTGATAGGGTTCCTGCACGGCTTTGTTGATCTCGTCTGCCAGCAGCAGGGCAGTGCCGCTGGGTGCGTCCACCTTGTTGTGGTGGTGCTTTTCAACGATCTCAATGTCGTAGTCAAGCCCTAATACCTGCACCGCCCGCTGGGCCAGTTCCGCCAGCAGGTTGATGCCCATGGACATATTGGCGCTTTGGAACACCGGCGTGGTCTTGCTCACCGATTCGATCAGCCGCTGGCACTCTTCATCCAGCCCGGTGGTGCATACCACGCAGGCGATGTGGTTCTTTTCGCAGTAACGCAGTGCAGTCATCGTGGCCGCCGGGGTGGAAAAATCCACCACCACGTCCGCCGGGATGCTCAGCTCTTCCAGGCTGGCGGCCACCGGGATGGCGCCGCTCTGCGAGGTCACGTCGATGCCTCCCACCACACGGCAGTCCTCCCGCTGTTCGATCATCTCGCACAGCACCTTGCCCATGCGGCCGTTGATGCCCTGAATGATAATATCCGTCATATCTTCCTCTCCTTTTCACTGCCTGATCCTGCACAGCGCCGCCACGCCAAAGGGAAGCGCTGCCTGCTGTTTCAAAAACGCGCTTACAAAAGTGCCGCGTTCCGAAGTGCTGCTTCGATCTGCTGCATGGCCGCTTCGTTCGGCCCCACCAGCGGCAGACGGCACTCGCCGGCGTTCCAGCCCAGCAGATTCATCGCCGCTTTTACTGGAATGGGGTTCACATCGCAGAACAGGGCTTTGCACAGCTCCAGCAGCTGTAACTGCATGGCCGTGCTCTCTTTGATCTTGCCGTCAAACCACAGCTGGCACAGCTGATGCATTTGGGCCGGGGCCACGTTGGACACCACCGAGATCACGCCCTTGCCGCCCAGTGACAGCAGAGGGACCACCTGATCGTCGTTGCCGGAATACAGGGGCATCTCGTCACCGCAGAGCGCGGCGATCTGGGCCACCTGGCTGATGTTGCCGCTGGCTTCCTTCAAACCACGGATCAGAGGGTGTTTGGAAAGCTCCAGGGCGGTCTTGGGCTCCAGGTTCACACCGGTACGGGAGGGAACGTTGTACAGGATGGCCGGCAGGCCCGCCGCATCCACGATAGTATTGAAGCTCTTCACCAGGCCCTGCTGGCTGGTCTTGTTGTAATAGGGGGTGACCAACAGCAACGCGTCCGCGCCCATGGCGGCAGCCTCTTTGGACATCATCACCGCATGGGCAGTATTGTTGGAGCCGGTGCCGGCGATCACCGGAACACGGCCGTTTGCCGCCTCGATCACGCAGCGGATGGCTTCCAGGTGCTCGTCGTCCTCCAAAGTGGCAGACTCGCCGGTGGTGCCGCAGACCACGATCGCGTCCGTTCCGCTTTCCACTTGGAATTCCGTCAGCTTTTTCAGTTCCTCAAAATCCACCGTTTGGTCGGCCTTCATAGGGGTGATGAGCGCCACCGCACTGCCGGTAAAAATAAGTTCTTTCATTTCTGCCACCTCTTCTTTCTTTTAGTCAAAATATCCCTTTGCCGCCAAAAGCTCCGCCAGCAGCACACCGCCGCCCGCCGCGCCCCGCAGCGTGTTGTGGGATAAGCAGACAAATTTGTAATCGTACTGGGTGTCTTCCCGCAGGCGGCCCACCGAAACGGCCATGCCGTTTTCCAGGTTCCGGTCCAGTTTGGTCTGGGGCCGGTCGGCCTGCTCAAAATAATGCAAAAAGTGCTTGGGCGCGCTGGGAAGATCCAGCTTCTGCGCCGGGCCCTCAAAACGAGACCAACGGTCCAGGATCTCCTCCTTGGTGGGCTTTTTGTCAAAGCTCATGAACACGGCGGCCATATGCCCATCCGAGACTGGGATGCGCAGGCATTGTGCTGTAATAGCAGGGGAGCTGGCGCTCACGATCTGGCCATCCTCCACCTTGCCCCACAGCTTCAGCGGCTCCTGCTCGCTTTTTTCCTCTTCGCCGCCGATGTAGGGGATGCAGTTATCCACCATCTCGGGCCAGGTGGCAAAGGTCTTGCCCGCACCGGAGATGGCCTGATAGGTGCATACCAGCACCTTGTTCAGGCCGAACTCTTCCCGCAGGGGATGCAGAGCGGGAACATAGCTTTGCAGCGAGCAGTTGGATTTCACCGCGATGAATCCCCGGCGGGTGCCCAGGCGTTTGCGCTGCGCCTGGATCACTTCGATGTGATCGGCGTTGATCTCCGGCACCACCATGGGCACATCCGGCGTAAAGCGGTTCGCACTGTTGTTGGACACCACAGGGCATTCCGCCTTGGCATAGGCCTCTTCCAGCGCCTTGATCTCTTCCTTTTTCATATCCACGGCGCAGAACACAAAGTCCACCTGTGCCGTGACCGCCTCCACCTGAGAGGCATCCATCACGATCAGCTTTTTGGCTTCCTCCGGCATGGGGTTCGGCATGGCCCAGCGGCTGCCCACCGCTTCCTCATAGGTCTTGCCGGCGGAACGGGCAGAAGCCGCCACAACGCACAGCTGGAACCAGGGATGCGCCTCCAGCAACGATACAAACCGCTGGCCCACCATGCCGGTGGCGCCCACTACGCCCACTCGATATTTTTTCACATTTATCTCCCTTTCCGTTACCCCTTATTGATAAAGCGGTATTTATTTTACCTTAAATAACAGATATAAAAAAAACCGGCTTGAAAACCGGCACTGTATGCAATATAATTAATTATTGCACAACATATGCACAGCACCGCGTTTGCACAAAAAATGGGTGCCCGCACCCACTTTGACCGCAAGACGAAAACAGTGGCCGACCAGGCCTTTTTCGCACGGTTTTGGCCAAAAGGCGAACTGCAAAACCCGCTTCTGTGTTTTGTTTTAACTATAGCATTGCCAGATGGTAATGTCAATGTAAGGAGAGGCAATATTTCTATGCTAAAAAAAGATTTCTGGTTTGACCTTCCCCAGGAACTGATTGCCCAAGAGCCCTGCATCCCCCGGGATGCAGCCCGGCTGATGTATCTTGACCGGAACAGTGACAAGATCGAGCACCACATCTTCCGGGATCTGACCGATCTGCTGGAAGCAGGGGACCTACTGGTGGTCAACAATTCCAAAGTGCTGCCGGCCCGGCTGATCGGCGAAAAGGAGCACACCGGCGCGGTGTGCGAGCTGCTTTTGCTGCGCCAGGAAAAGAACGACGTATGGGAATGCCTTGCCAAGCCCGGCAAGCGCCTCAAACCCGGCATGCGCATCCTGTTTGGCGACGGCACACTGACCGCCACTATCCTGGAGACCAAAGAGGACGGCAACAAGCGGGTGGAGTTTGCTTACGATACCCAGACCCTGTATGAAAAGCTGGATGAGTTTGGCCGCATGCCTCTGCCGCCCTACATCACCAAACAACTGGAAGATCAAAGCCAGTATCAGACCGTATATGCCAAGGAGCTGGGCAGCGCCGCCGCCCCCACCGCCGGCCTGCATTTCACCCCGGAGCTGATGGAGGCGCTGAAACAGAAAGGCATCGGCATTGCCGAAGTCACGCTGCATGTGGGCCTGGGTACCTTCCGGCCGGTAAAGGAAGACGACATCGCCGATCATTTGATGCATTCCGAATGGTACAGCATCAGCGAAGAGACCGCGCGGCGCATCAACGAGACCAAAGCCGCCGGGCATCGGGTCATTGCGGTGGGCACCACCAGCTGCCGCACGCTGGAGTCGGTGGCGGCAAAATACGGCGAGATCCGGGCCTGCAGCGGCGATACCAGCATCTTCCTGTATCCCGGCTGCGAGTTCCACTGCCTGGATGGCCTGATCACCAATTTCCATCTGCCGGAAAGCACCCTTATCATGCTGGTCAGCGCTTTCTATGGATACGAACGCACCATGGCGGCCTATAAAACTGCCGTGGAAGAACGCTATCGCTTTTTCAGCTTTGGCGATGCGATGCTGATCCTGTGACCGTTATAGTTTACTCAGAAAGGAGCCTTGTTTATGCCTTATCGCTTGCTTAAGACAGAACATGATGCCCGCCGTGGCGAATTTGAGACCGTACACGGCACCGTACAGACCCCCGCTTTTATGAATGTGGCCACTGCGGCGGCTATCAAGGGTGGTCTTTCCGCCTTTGACCTGAAGGAGATCCGCTGCCAGGTGATGCTGTGCAACACCTATCATCTTCATCTGCGCCCCGGCGACAAGCTGGTGGCCGAAATGGGCGGCCTGCACAAATTCACCCGCTGGGACGGTCCCATCCTCACCGACAGCGGCGGATTTCAGGTATTCAGCCTTTCCAAGCTGCGCAAGATCACCGAGGAAGGCGTTACCTTCAACTCCCACCTGGACGGCCATAAGATCTTTATGGGCCCGGAGGAAAGCATGCAGATCCAGGCCAATCTGGGTTCCACCATCGCTATGGCCTTTGACGAATGCGTGGAAAACCCGGCCCAACGCAGCTATTCCAAAGACAGCTGCGACCGCACCGTGCGCTGGCTGAAACGCTGCAAGGCGGAAATGGCCCGTTTGAAGCACGAGGGTCTGGCCGTGAACCCGGACCAGCTTCTGTTCGGCATCAACCAGGGCTGCACCTATGATGATCTGCGTGTGGAACATATGAAAGAGATCGCCGAGCTGGATCTGGACGGCTACGCCATCGGCGGCCTGGCCGTGGGCGAGCCTGCGGAGGAGATGTATCGGGTGATCTCCGCGGTAGAGCCCCATATGCCCAAGGATAAGATCCGCTACCTGATGGGCGTGGGCACCCCCGGAAACATCATCGAAGCGGTGTCCCGCGGCGTGGACCTGTTCGACTGCGTGATGCCCAGCCGCAATGCCCGGCACGGCCATCTGAACACCTGGAGCGGCATCATCAACATCAAGAACCTGAAATACGCCAAGGACGAGCAGCCCATCGATCCTCAGTGTGACTGCCCGGTATGCCGCAACTTCAGCCGAGCCTACCTGCGCCATCTGTTCAAGGCAGACGAGATGCTGGGTATGCGCTTGGGTGTGATGCATAACCTGTATTTCTACAACCGTTTGATGGAGCGTATCCGGGAAGCGCTGGACGAAGGCACCTTTACCCAGTTCCACGACAAATATGTCACATTACTGGATACCCGCATCTAATAGTCTTGCATCTTTGCTAAAAATCGGCTATAATTTATTAATGATATTATTCGATTTATTCGAGAGGAGTTTACCGACCCATGGAACTGCAATTTTTGACCACCGCCACTGATGCTTCCGCTGTGAGCTTTGTTAGCCCGCTGATCATGATCCTGGTCATGATCCTGTTTATGTGGCTGTTCATCTACCGTCCCCAGAAGAAGCAGCAGCAGAAAGAGACCGAGATGCGCAACTCTCTGGAGATTGGCGACGAGGTCACCACCATTGGCGGCATCATCGGCCGCGTGATCGCCATCAAAGAGGACACTTTTGTGATGGAGACCGGCAGCGACCGCACCAAGATCCGTTTCCGCCGCGCCGCCATTCAGTCCATCGAGAAGCTGAATATGGAAAACGCCCCCCAGAAGTGATCGCCACATAAACGCAGCACCTCCATGCATACATTGGTTGCATGGAGGTGCTTTTTTATGCCAAAACGATCCGCACAGAAAACTCAGGTCTCTCCGCTGGTCGGTCATATCTTTTTTGCCGGCGGCAGCGGGCTGGCCGTGACCTTTTTGTTCCTTTTGTTCAGCGCCTGGCTCTTTACCAAGACCCAGCTGCCCGCCTGGTCCGCCGTGCCCCTTGCCACGGCTGCCGTAAGCCTTGGCTGTTTTATCAGCGGCCACGTCCTTTCCCGGCGGGTGGGGCAGAACGGCCTGTTCTGCGGGCTGTGCTGCGGCGTGTGCTTTTATCTGCTCTACCTGCTGGCAGCCTTGCTCAACGGCCAGTTTGATTACAGCGCCCTTGCGGGCATCAAACTGGTGTGTTATGTGCTGTCCGGCTGCATCGGCGGATTTTTGGGCATCTTAGCCTATGAAAAAGCCAAGCATCCCGCCAGGCACTGAAAAAATACCGGAAGCTCTCCTTACCCATACGGAATATGGGCAGGGAAGGCTCCCGGTATTTTTTCTGGGCTTTGCGCATACAAATGAAAGCAAAAACAAGCGAGGTACAAGCTTATGTGGACGTATCAAAACGGGACCTTTTCCGCACCCGGCGCCACCGCCCAGCCGAGGACAAGCGGCCATGACCAACGCCCGGCGGATGCCGCCTCCTGGCAGACGGCCCGCACCGCTTCCACTGGGGCCCCGGCGGCTGGGCGGCAGGTGCATTTGGCCGGTGTGAAACGCCGCCGGCGCACAGCACCTCTTACCCGAACGCTCTGTCTGCTTTACTTAGCAGGTCTTGCCGTGGGAAGCATCGTGAGCCGTTTTTGCTCCGCAACGGTGCTGCAATACGCCCGTTACTATATCAACGCCTCAGTGGACCGGTTTTTGCAGCGGCAGTACGCCTTGCTGTTCAGCAGCCAGTTTCTCACACTGTTGATGCAGTTGGCATTGCTTTTGGTCACAGGATTCTGCGTGTTCGGCATTGGGCTGATCCCGGCGTTTTTCTTTGTAAAGGGCGTTGGGAATGGCTGCTTTTTCGCATTGCTTTACGACCAGTTCGGCCTTGGCCGGGGCGTTTTTATGCAGCTGCTGTTTTTTCTCCTGCCGCAGCTGATGGGTTTTCTGATGCTGCTGGCGGTGGGATTGCTGGCCTGGAAGGTATCCAGAGGACTTTTCCTCGGCTGCACCCGCCGGCCGGATGGCCGCTTGTTCAACAGCTGCAAAACGCTGCTGCACCGATGTTTGGTCATGAGTCTGTTCAGTGCGCTGCCATGCCTTTTATCCATCCTGTCTGCCTTTGTGTTCGCGCCGTTATTCCTCTAGGTCGATCAGATCCTCCGGCAGCTCCGCGATCACCGGCTCTTCCTCCGGTTCATCCGCTTCCGACGGCTGTTCTGTGCGCCAGCTTTCCGGCGGCTTTGGCTGAAACTGCACCTTAGAAAGGGGAGTCGAGCTGGCGGCTTTCCGCAGTTTTTCGGTGCTGATGTGGGTGTAGATCTCGGTGGTGGACACATGCTCATGGCCCAGGATCTCTTTCAGCTCCAGCATGTCCACGTTGCCGTGGCGGTACATCAGCGTGGCGGCCGTGTGGCGCAGCTTATGGGGCGAATATCCTTTGCCAGCCAGATCCGCCGCCTTCAGGCATTGCTCCACGATCTGCTCCACACGCCGTGTCCCGATGCGTTTGCCCGTCCGCTTGGAGACGAACAGCGCCTGAGGATCTTTCAGGTTGGGCAATTTGGCCCGGGCATCGCAATACTGCTGCAATGCCGCAATGCAGGCTTTGTTTAGATATACCAAACGTTCCTTGTTGCCTTTGCCGACGATGCGGATGGTATCGTCCTTAAAGTCCGTCAGGTTGATGCCCACCAGCTCCACCAGACGCATCCCGCAGTTCAAAAACAGGGTGATGATGCAGTAATCCCGCTCGTAAAAGTCTGTTTGTATATTTTTTAACAAATCAATGCTTTCTTCCAGGGACAGATATTTTGGCAGCGCCCGCTTGGTGGTGGGCACCGAAACATCCTTGGAGGGGTCGTTTTCCAGCCGGTTGGACTTGATGGTCATATACCGGTAAAAGCTCTTTACGGTGCTCAGTTTGCGGGCCCGGGCCGCAGGCTCGTTTTGCCGTTCATTTTTGAGAAAGTACAGATATTCGTAGATCTCAGCCTTGGTGACAGAACCGATGAACTGGGTGTCCAGGCCGGTAATGGGAATATCATCAAAGTCCACGTCACCAGAAAGGCCGCGATAACGAACCAGAAACCGAAAAAAGGTGCGCAGATCAATGTAATACGCATTGACGGTGCGCGGCGACCGGTTCAGGATCGCGCCGATGTAATTCAAAAAGTCCCGGGCATCCTGCGGAATATCATCGTAGGGCGCGTGCTTGCCGGGATTCATTGGATCAATGTAAGTGCTCATTGCAATTTATAAATCCTTAAAATGAAAAATATTGGATCAAAACAAAAATACGGCATGTTGGCCATAGAAGCCTGGAACGCCATAAGCAGCGGCCGGAAGCGTTTAAACCGCAAAAGACCGGTTTTTCTCTCCCCTCTATTTCGCTAAATTTTCATTTAGCGAAATAGTATAGCGCAAAATCCAGGCTCTCCCTCACCCCATCGTCTCCGCATTTTGGCCGGGTCCAATATGTTTCAATTTAAAATTTCTCCTTTCTCGATCGATCATTTTTTTATTTTATAAAAAGAAAAAGCTTCTGGCAAATACGGATATCTGCCAGAAGCAACGGGGTCCATCGGAAGTTATTGTTTGATCGCCTGGATGGCGTCCCGAATATACGAAACACCGGTCAGTTCCATATCCGGGAACTCGGAAACATCCAGCTGCTTCAAACTGTGCTTTGGCACGATCGCTCGTGTAAATCCGATGCGCTGTGCTTCCCGCAGACGGTTTTCCAAAAACGTTACGCTGCGCACCTCGCCTGCCAGGCCCACTTCGCCAATGGCCACGGTTTTGTCCCCGATGGGTTTATCCATCAGCGACGACACCATCGCCAGGCACACCGCCAGATCGCATGCTGTCTCGTCCAGATCAAGGCCGCCCACGATATTGATATACACGTCCAGATTGCCAAAAAAATAACCGGCTCGCTTTTCCAGCACCGCCACCAACAGATTGGTCCGGTTGAAGTCAAAGCCGCTGGCAGCCCTCCGGGGCGTGCCGAAACCGCTTTTGGTCACAAGCGCCTGGATCTCGCTTAAAATGGGCCGGGTGCCTTCCATGGTACAGGCCACGCAGTTTCCGCTGATACCCAGCGGACGGCCGTCCAGCAGCATCTGGGACGGGTTTTCGATCTCGGTCAGGCCGGTGCCGGTCATATCGAACATGCCGATCTCGTTGGTGGAGCCATAGCGGTTTTTCACGCCCCGCAGCACGCGGTACGGCAGCGTTTTATCTCCTTCAAAATAAAGCACCGTGTCCACAATGTGTTCCATTACCTTGGGGCCGGCAATGGCGCCGTCCTTGTTCACGTGGCCCACGATAAAGGTCGGGATCTCGCAGCTTTTAGCCACCGCCAGCAGCCGGGCGGAGCACTCCTTGACCTGGGACACACTGCCCGCCGAGGAAGACACATCCCCGCAATGCATGGTCTGGATGGAGTCGATGACCACCAGATCCGGGCGCATTTGTTCGATCAGGCCGCAGATCTCGTCGATCTCGATCTCGGCCACCAGGCTGATGTTCTCCTGGGCCACATGCAGGCGGTTGGCCCGCAGCTTGATCTGGCGCGTGGATTCCTCACCCGTCACATACAGCACATTGTGCCGGTCGGAAATAGCGCCGCACAGCTGCAGCAACAGTGTGGATTTGCCTGCGCCAGGCTCGCCGCCCAGCAGCACCACGCTGCCCAGCACGATGCCGCCGCCCAATACCCGATCCAACTCATGGATGCCGGTAATGATGCGGCTTTTCTCTTCATCGGTGCTGATGTCGGACAGGCGGCTGGCCACCAGCGACGTCACGCCGGTCGCCCTGGGTGCGGCGGCCTTTTTAGATGTGGCGGACTTGCTCTCGGTCATCACCACGTCTTCCGTCATGGTGTTCCACTCACCGCAGGAGGGGCACCGCCCCATCCAGCGGGGGCTGGTCTCGCCGCAGTTGGAGCAAACAAAGATCGTTTTCAGTTTTCCTTCTTTCACCCCGTGGCCTCCCCTGTTTTAATATCCGAACACGCCTTCCAGGGATTCATCCTGGTCCACCCAGTCCTGCACCTGGATCACCCGGTACTCGTTTTTGGTGTCCCGGATGTAGACCCGCTCAATGCCGGCGTTGATGATCATCCGCTTGCACATGGAGCAGCTGTTGGCGTTCTGCACATAATTGTGGGTGGCCATGTCGATGCCCACCAGATAGATCTCGCTGCCCAGCATTTTATCCCGGGGCGCGCTGATAATGGCGTTTGCCTCGGCATGTACGCTGCGGCAGATCTCGTAACGTTCACCACGGGGGATCTGCAGCTTCTGACGAATGCATACGTTCAGATCGGTGCAGTTTTTCCGGCCGCGGGGCGCGCCCACATATCCGGTAGAGATAACTTCATCGTTTTTTACGATCACGGCGCCATAGTTGCGGCGCAGGCAGGTGCCTCGCTGCAGCACGATCTCGGCCAGATCCAGATAATAGTTGATTTTATCGCGACGTTCCAATATAGGGTCCTCCTGATCTCATCGCCAGATTTTGTGTGGTACAAAATCAATGCTATGCTGGTGTAATTTTTTGCATGTGCCGGGGGCTTTTCCCCCTGCGCTGATGCAAAAGGATGGGCCATCATAAACTAGCCCACTTTATTATATCATACTGCCCCAAAATAAAAAAGGCATACCCAAAACAGACGGGATCTTATAGGTATTGCCTGCCTTTTCACAGCAATATGCAAACAAAAAACAATTGACCCCGCTGGTAAGATCCAGCGGGGTCAATTGTTTGCGTTGGAGGTGCTGACCAGATTTGAACTGGTGAATGAAGGTTTTGCAGACCTTTGCCTTACCACTTGGCCACAGCACCGAATTTGGAGCGGCTTACGAGGCTCGAACTCGCTACCTCCACCTTGGCAAGGTGGCGCTCTACCAG